>NZ_JBEPQV010000003.1:0-398741 GCF_040548035.1 Bradyrhizobium sp. LB8.2
CATGGCACCATGCGCAAGACCAAACATCGGGGCATCGCTCGCGTCGCCGCCGACTTCCTGCTTAATCTGATCGCCTATAACCTGATCCGAATTCCAAAACTGCTCGCCGCATAGCCACCCCGCGCCGGGGCACACTCAATAACAAGCTCGAAATTACATCCAACTCTACCGCGCCGCTCCAAAAACGACCGGCGGAAAAATGAAAATTCTCCATTTCAAGATTTTTCAGCAGACTGCTAGAGGCCCAGGTCGCGCTTGCGACCAAAACCCCATTCAATGCCGCCGCCGTCCTTCACGATGCCGGTGACGTGCTGGCCGAGCCTCTTTTCGAGCTCGCGCGACCAGGGTACGAGCTGGAAGCCGAGCCCGTTATCGATCATGGCGAAGCGTCCCGAGGCGAGCGTCAGGCGCTGGCGATAGGTGCCTGCCACGTGTTCACCGGAGGCCCCCTTCACGTACGGAAGCCCAGTCTCGGCAGCGATCCCTGTTCCCACCTCGTCCCACTCGCGTCGGCGTAGCGTGTTCAGGAGGTCGCGCTGGAAGATGATGCGCTGGCCCTGCCGCCGCGCGAGGCCTTCCCGAACCAGATGCTCGGCACGCGCCTCCATGGCGTCGCGGGTCTCGCGGCCGAATCCCCCCATGGCGAGTGGCATGGGGTCGCGCTCGACCAAGCGGTGGTCGAGCCAGGTCGCCCCTTTCGCGGTGATCTGTTCACCGAGATCGAGATCGGAGCGGATCGCCAGCACCAGGGCGGGGCGCGGATCGCCGGGCTTGACCGACGCGTCGCACTTCGACAATTCCGCCGACCGGCGGTGCATGTTCGAAGGCCTCAATTCCGCGGAAGCGGATGTGGTGCGCGCGTCCGTCTATTCCGTCGATCACGGCATAGGCCTCGCCAGGCAGTTCGTCATGCAATCCCCGATCGACCAGCCGTCCGACGATCTGGGACATCGGCTGTCCCCCTTCGATGACGTAGTCGGAAACGCCGCGCGCTTCCCCACGCTCGGTGAAGGCACGGTGCATGGTCTTGATGATATCGCCGCGCATGCCGAGGTCGCGCAGGTTACGCTCGGCTTCCACCCCGACCATCCATTCCCCTGGAGCAGCTGATGCCGCGAGGCCCATCTTTTCCAGGTGTTGAAGGCGGCCAACCATCAGGCGCCGGATCTCGGGATCCGAACGGCTGGGATTCGCGGGGCGAAGATCGATGTAGCCGGTTTCGTCGGCTGCCACCCGGATCTGCTGATCTAGTCGTGTCCATCGCTCTGCCGTGACTTCCCGTTCCAGAGAATTGCGGATTTCGTGCTCCGGCCTTGGTCCCAGTTCGATGGCGACTAGTTCCTCGGCGCGTGAACGGAGGCCCCGGCTGATGTAGTCGCGGGAGATCACGAGATCGGCGCTTTCTTCGTCAACTCCCCGAACGAGAAGATGGACGTGAGGATTGTCCGTGTTCCAGTGATCGACGGCCACCCAATCGAGCCGTGTGCCGAGATCGGTCTCCATCTGCTTGGCGAGGTCGCGGGTGAAGGCCCTGAGGTCGGTCATCTCGCCGGCGTCCTCAGGCGAGACGATGAACCTGAAATGATGGCGGTCGTCCTGGCACCGTTCCGCGAAAGCCGCGCCATCGGCACGGTCGCTGCCGGCATCAAACATCTCCGCCCGCTCGCCACTCCGGGTCACGCCATCGCGCTTCAGATATGAGAGATGAGCCGTCAGTGGTGCTGAGCGGAAGGCTCGTCCTTTGTGGCGAACAACACGCGCCTTCACCACAACTCGCCGCGCCGGGCTGAATAACCGGCTGCGGCTAAAGGAAAGCCGGCCGCGCCCGAAGGTGGAGCGCCCGTAGGCTGCAGAACGCTTGCCCGCCCCAGCTCGACCCGAGGTGTGGCCGGCTTTCTTCGCGGCGCGTATCACCTGGTTAATAAAACTCTTTGGCTTTGGCGCGCGTGTGCTGCGGATGCGCCCGGGTCGAATACGCAGTTCGCTATCACCTGCGGTCATGGCCGGCGCTCCAAGCGAGCGAAAGCGCCTACAGTGCCGAAAATGGTCTTGATGGCATTGTTGAAAACGCAAGGCGCGGCACGTGCCCCGACCGACCGGCACGGCCGAACCCAAGCCATGTCAATGGCTTGCGGTTCGACCGGCGAGCCCCTTTTATCTCGCCGTCCTGCTGTCGTGCTGTCGTGCCTCCCCACTGCGCTTGTCTTTCCGCCCATTCCTCGCCAAGCCGCACTAATGCAGGCGAGCTTGCGCATTCGCTCGTCGCGAGCCTCCCACGTCAGATCGCGCGACGAACAACCCTGTTGCCCGTGGCACAATGGCCGAGGTGTCCTGAACGGAGGTAGTCGTCGGAGCTCGGTTCGAGGGACTCCCAGGTTGCAGCCCGGCAGCGGTCTTCGAGCTTTCAGAGCGCGCCACGAAGAGCGCTCCCATCGAGGACCGCAGACTCGCGATTGCAGAGGAACCTGCAATGTCGCCACCGATGATCGGCACAAGCTTCTGCAGATCTATCTGGGTTTCAGCGGGCAATGGACGGCCGGCCAGGTGCTCTTCGTAGCGAGTAGGTCCTGCATTGTAGGCCGCTAGGAAGCCCGGTAAACCGTACCGGTCGTGCAGCTCGCGAAGGTACGCTGTCCCCGCAAGAATGTTGTCATGGGGATCGTAGGCATCGCCGCCGAGGTCGTAGCGCAGACGTAGCTCTGCCCATGTCTCTGGCATGATCTGCATCAGTCCCACGGCACCTTTCGGGGACCTCGCACGCACGTCTTGGTCGCTTTCGACGTCCAGGACTGCGCGTATCCAGCGGACCGGCACGCCGAAGCGGCGAGAGGCCTGCTCGACAAACTCCGCAAACGGATCGCTAGCTCGATGACGCGCCGAAGGCACCGCGGGTCGCGTCTCGGCGACAGCAGCGGCGTTACTCGCGGTCAGCGCAATGAACAACGGTACGACAGCGCGCAAGCTCCCCTCGGACAAACGCAAGCGTGCCGCCGTGCTCGCGCCCGTCCAGGTTGAAGCCGCTTCGCGCCGGCCTTTCGGCCGCCCTGGACCGCCGCTGCTCGCGTCGGCCTTGCAAGCTTTGGTCGGGACGGAGGAATGGTCCTGCACTTGATCGAACAGAGGAATGGCAGGACGGAAGCGCAAAACACGCACGATCATTCCTCCCACGTCCACACCGGGAGGGCACGGCCGATCACGGCCGACGCCGGAAGGAAACCAAAATATCGGCCGTCAAGGGAGTCATCCGACTGCCAGTTCATGAGGAACAGCTCGCCGTCGCCAACCACCCGACAACCCTGCCATTTCGGCAACGGCCGCCCGCGCCCGTCGCGATCTCGCGCCTCGCCCATTTCAATGCCGTCAACCGAAATAGTGAGACCGCTTCTGCAGACCGTCTGCCCCGGCAGCGCCAAGACCCGCTTGAGCATGGGGACGCCGACCGGCAGATAGCCGTTCAGGTCGAGGAAAGTCGTGAGCGGATCCGGCGGCTGAACCGCGACCAGCTCGGTGACATGGAAGCGCATCGCTGGCCGTAAACGATAGAGGCCGACCGGCACGCTCGCCGATGCATTCCAGATGTAGAGCGGAAGCGGGTCCAGCACGATTGTCGCGACAAGTGCGCCAGCTACCGCAAACATCGTGGTCAGCGTTATCAGGCGGCTCGTCATCGCATTACTCTCTGGCGATGGAGCCAAGCCTGGTGGCGCGCCTTCGTGTAGGGACGCGGGTTTTCGTTGACGGACAGACGGTTATGAACGTGATGCCAATGATCGGGAGCGACGTCGGCTGGATCGATGGCGAGCGCCTCGATGGCATCGGTCATTTGCAGCACGCGTTCGACCTTTGGCCAGCCGGAGAGTCGCAGCAAAATCTCGCCGCCGGGCGTCACATACGGCACAGTCGAGCAGCGCTGTCCCGGCGCGACCGCGCGCAAGATGTCGACCTGCGAAATGATCGTGCCGAAGTCGTTGGAGGTCCAACGGACGAAGGCAAAGATGCTGCCGGGCGCAAATGACAGGACGTGCCGATGGCGATCAAGCTTCCGTTCCTTGACGATACGACCGAACCGAATACGGTTTTCGATGCGCTTCTCGAGCCACAACACTTCCACTTCGGTGAGGTCGCTCATGCTGCCGCTCCTCGAAGCTGGGACCGGTAGCCGTGAGCTTTGCAGTCAGTGAAGTGCGTATGCGGCTTCTGAAGGCAAGCAGGACTGACGGCCCGCCGTTGCGACTCGCCCCCAATGCGGCTTGTGGTCTGGTCCGTTAGAAGAAATCCGAAGGATTTCTGGTTAGTAAAGTTAGAGCGGCTGGAAAGCGCTGAAAAACAAGCAGTTAAGCTCGATTCCGGTCCCCGATAGCACGAGGATCGGGTCCCCGATAGCACGCGGGTTGCGGTCCCCGATAGCACGAGCTGATTCACAGGTTGTCCTCCGAATTTCGAATGAGACCGCGCCGGCGCAGGCGCGCCGTTAGTGGACCGACGGGCGTTGGCGCGAAGTTCAGACGCTCGGTGCCGTTCGGGTCGCGTGTGAGCACGAGCTGATAGCCGGGCAATGTCTGGCACTGCACGATCTGACGTACGTCGTAGGCAAAATGCTTGAGCGGGGAGAGGATGCCGGACTTGGCATGGAGGTGCACCAGGTCAAAACTCCAGCCACCTTCCTGGCGCCCACCGTGCTTGCGCACGAGCCGGTAGAGCCACCGCTCAAGTCCGCCCGTCAGATTGAAATAGGCGCGATCAATCGTCAGCACGAGCGCGTCATCGATGACGCCCGCGTAGAACCAGTCCGGCAGGATCAGCTCGAGCCCAAATGGACGACCACTTGCATCGGCCGTCTCCTTCCACTCGTTGATCCAGGAGAAGCGATGCCGTCGCCGCTCTGCCGGCTGGCGGATCGATGTCAGCACGGTCGTTGACTGAAGTCTGTCGAGACCCGCCTTCAGCCGGTCATAGTCGCGTGCGCTGGTGCCGCGGCCGACAAACGTCAGAATCTCGTAAGGCGTTGCAGCCATCAGGCGCGACGTCTTCAATCCGGCGTCACGGGCTTCGACGATCTGGGAAGCGGCCCAGATCAGAACGTCCGCATCCCAGATGGTTGCCATGCCGTGTTCCGGCACGGCTTCGACACGAATTGCGATCGCACCGGTACGGAAATCGATCGGTACAATCCGCCTTGTTTTTGCGAGCGAGAAGAATGGATAAGCCATCAGATCCTGCGCGTCGCGCGGCGCGAGATCGCCGGGCAGCGCCCGAAAGAGCTCAAGCTGGTCACGCTCGGAATGGTGTTTGCGCCGCATTTTCACTGCTCTCACGCGGCGATCAGCGACGTTCTTGGCCCGCATACGGGCGCAGACCCGGGTGCTTCTTGGCCGGCAGCACAGTGCCCCTGCCGGGATCCGAGGTTGACGTCTTGGCGCCGAGATCAGCCCATGCTTTCAGATCATCCAGAGCGTAGACGACGCGCCCGCCGATCTTCCGATACGTTGGCCCAGTACCGTACGTGCGGTGCTTCTCAAGTGTGCGACCGGAGAGGCCAAGATATCGCGCGGCCTCCGGTGTACGCAGGAAGCGCGGGGGCAGTCCGGCCATCGGATCGGGCATTTGAGCACTCCAAGGTGACGGCGCACCGCGTATGGCGGCGCCGGCGTGTGTGCGGTCATCATGGAGAAGCGCAGTCTCGGAGGGGGATGCCGATCGGGGGGTCGATTTTCGGCACCCCAGGAAGGGCGCTACTCGTCCCTACGCCTGGGCCGAAGCAGCTTGCGATAGCCGCCGCGCACAAATGCGAGGCCGCTTTGTACAAGGCGACGGGTTCGGCTGCGCAGATCGTGTGTTTTCCAACCACGATCCGATATGCGCGCGTTGCCAAACAAAGCTTCTGCGATGCTGCGATAAGTCGCGCCGGCGAGATACGCGGCGACCGCGCGAAGAGCTGCGCACAGTCGTTCGCGCCGCTGTTTGGGCACGCGATGAAACGGAGGTCCTGGCGCGCGTCCATTCATCGCGCGCCACAGCCGCGTGGCGGCATGCGCGCGCGCCTCGAAATCGCGGTCAAATGGCAACTCAGCCGCATAGCGAGCGCCTGCGGTCAGCGGCTGTTTCGACCAGATGCGATGCTCCGCCGAACCGATTTGCAGCACGGCGTGCCAGCCGTCAGCGGCACGGCGCACGTGGCCAGTTGCAAGATCAAACGGTGGCTGAGACGTTGGGCCTTGACCAAGCGTTGAAGTGGTTACAGCGACCGGAACGACGGTCGGCAGAACCTCGGGCGCCCAAAAGATTGTCTGCTCGCGGAACGACCTTTGCGGGTCATGCGCGAAAGCAGAGGCCCCACCTCCTCCTGAATTCCTCGGTCACCCCGCCATCTGAGCTGCTAGCGATGATCGCATCGTAGTCACGCTGATAGTCCACGTTCATACGAAGGCCTACCCAGGCGATTTCAGTGATCTCAGCGTTCTCTAGGCTCTTAAATGAATCCGGCGATCGCCAGTCGAATTCAGGCATTGTTTCCGCCCCATTGCACGCAGCTAACAAGGATTGCGGCGCAATAGTTATGAACGAAGCGGTTGTAGGAAGCCCCTAGTTTGGCACCACGTGGTGCATAAGAATGACCACCGGTTAGCGGAAGAAAATAGTTCTGGCTGCAAGTCTTCAGTCAGCGATTTTCTTCTATTTTGAGCCGGCGCCACGCAAGAGGCGCCCCTGCTCGGTCACCCATTTGGCGCGCGCAAGATGACTCTGATATGCAGTACGCGCACGATCAGGCTCTCGCTCCGGATCGATATGTAGGACGATACGAGCCACCTCCCGCCAGTCCGCTCCCTCACCCTCCGCCTGCAGAAGGCGAATGTACGTGACGACATGCTGTTCGTCATAGGTCGTCATCGCCGATTCATTTGGCGCCGCATCTGCAACGTCGGGGTCCACTGGCGGTCTATTCATGTAGCATACGGCACTTCATTGAAGCCTGAGCCTATCTTATGGACTAAACTATCGAAATAGATCGGTTATAGCCAGTGGTTTGATGGCCTACCAAATGGCTGCTTTTGCGCATGAAAGCTCGTGCGCTCGTGGCCTGGAATGTCCGCCGGATACGCGTCGATCGCGGCATTCCGCAAGAGCAATTGGCATACGATGCCGGGATCGATCGCTCATACATGAGCGGTCTCGAACGGCAATCGGAGAACCCGACGATTGATCTGCTGGACCGATTGGCGGAAACGCTTGGTGTTCAGTTATCGGAATTCTTCCTCCAGCCGCCTAAAGGAGCGACGACGCCCAAGACATTACCCAAGGGTCGCAAACCGATCCGACCGGATCGCAAAAAGAAGTAACTGTTACCGGCTCTTCCACCTTGGCAGTGGCTGGATGCCGACTGTCTCACTTTCTAGTTTGTTCCTTTGTTATCGCGAGCCGGGCCGAAGGCCCGGCGAGCGCCGGACGCGGACACGCGTCGTTGCCGCCGGTCCGGCCTGCCGGACCGGCGGCAACGCATAGGCTATCGGGAAGTAGCCGCGCAACCGGTTCCGATTGCGCGGCTCGTCCCCTCAGATGGCGCGCTCCATCAAGCGCTTTGCCTTCCCTTCGAGTTCAAGCCTTGCATCCTGGTGCGATTTGGTGCGGGCCAGCGCCGTAATCCCCTGCACGAAATCAAAGATGCTTTCCGGCTTGCGGTTCTCCTCGCCTAGAACGGTCTCGATGATCTTCGTCGTCTCCGACTTGGAAAATCCGCCCTTGCGGAGAAAGTTTTCTCGGTCCTCGTCCGTGCGAGCAACGATTCGCTCTCGCGCGGCCTTGATCCCGGCCACGAATGGCGCGGGCGAGGAATTGGCAAAGCTCGTCAGCGCTGGCGCCGCCTCATGTGCGAAACGTTGTGCGGCGAATTTCGAATGCCGGATCGTGATTTGCTCGAAATTCTCCACACCCCATAGATTGCGGTTCATGCAGACGGCCCGGAGGTAGAAGCTCGCAATGCCCAGCGTCTTGCTGCCGACTTCGCTGTTCCAGCAGTAGAATCCCCGGAAATACAAATCCGGCGATCCGTCTCGCAGTCGCCCCGCCTCGATCGGATTGGTGTCATCGACCAGAAACAGGAATACGTCGCGGTCGCTGGCGTAAAGCGTCGTCGTGTCCTTGGTCACTTCCACAAAGGGATTGTGGGTCATCGTGGACCAATCCAGCACGCCCGGCACTTTCCACCGGGTATCGCCGGTGCCGTTGCCTGCTATCCTCGTCACAGCGGCGACAAGTTCATGGTCCCAGATACGGCCGTAGTCCGGTCCGGTAACAGCACGAAGCTCGATCCGCCCGTTATCGGCCTCGAGGGTTTTCACGAGCTCGGCGCGGTGTGACAGCAAGCCATGTTGCAGGTTGATGCCTGACAGAGCTGCGGGAAGCTGCCGCAAATAGGACGTTGGCGCGCCGACCAGCGTGCACAACTGGCCAAAGCTCCAATGGGTGGGCACAACGGGCTCGTCACGTCCCGGTACCATTAAGGCCAGTCGCTCGGAATTGTTGCTGTTGGCCTCCACCCGGATGGCCCGGCTTTCCACCGTCCGCGCTTGCGCGCACTCGGCGCGGCTGCGCACGGCGTTATAGAGGTCGGGCAGGTTCAAATAACGTTCGTCATCCGGTCGTGAGAACCATTCCGACGACACACGGCCAATCCGTTGGCCGCGCGACACGTCCACACGAAAGCCGCCGGACACCGGTTGTTCGCTTTGCGATAAAGTCATCATGCTCATGGTCGTTTCTCCTATGGGCTGAGTTGAAGCGCAGCGCTGCGCTGCAACCCTGCCCGTCGGCGAGACCTGGGGTAGCAAGGGCAAGGGCGGCCGAAGCGGAGGGGGATCACCCGCCTGATAAGGGCGCGCTTGATAAGCGCGCGTCTGCACGCGCCTTGACGACTTTGGTCGTCATGAATCATGGCGCGGAAGACCGGGGATACCGCTCCGGCCGGCACGCACAGCGTGCTTTACCCTTGCCCGCGCGAGGGCGGAGCCCTTAGCGATTCACTTCCAAAAAATTGCTCTTCCTCCTCCCTGCCAGGCGGTAACAAAAACGCAAAAAGCCCCGCCTCCGAAGAGGCGGGGCGGATGATCCGGATGGATCAGTCGCCGTTGCGGCGAGACCAGATCAGGGTGAAGCCCTCGTCGCCCTCGACCTTCACCAGCGAGGCGTAGATCGGCGCCGGGAAGCTCGGATCATCGAGCTTGACCGAGAGGTATTCGCGTTCGGTCTCGCGGGCGGTCTTTTTCCAGGCGGCACCGAATTCGGTGGTACCGGCGAAGATTCGGAAGTCGGGCGCCTTGTCGTTGTCCTTTTCGGACGGGGCGAACCTTGCCTTGATGTTGAGCGTCAGCGTCTTGATCGAGCCGACGTAGCCGTTGTCCGAAGCGGTGAAAGTGCCGATGGTAGCCATGGTGGTCTCCGTTGGTTGCTCGGGCCGCGCCCATCGCGGCCTCGATGGCGATCCTTGGCCCGGGGAGCGATCGGCCCGCAGCCGTCAGGCCCGCAGCGCAGCGGAGGACGGCGGTAAGCCTGCTTTTTTGCTTTCCGCGAGGAATGCCGCCTCTTTTGCGGCAGGGGAAAAAAGCAGGCGTAGCCGTTGCGGGAAGGCGATCGAGGCTCTTGCCGTCCCTCGGGCTTGATCAGCCCATTCGAGGTTGCGTTGGACGCCGCCCGTGAAAGAACTGGCGGAGACCACCATGGCTGCCGGCAATCAAGCAGCACAAGGACCCGGCTTGATCGGTCGAACACACGCTGACGCCCAAGCATCAACGGCGGTAAAGACACGCCAAAGAGAACGATGAGCGACCAATTTCGCATGCGGTCGTGGCGCATCGGAGCGCCGCTGGTAGATGGCCCCCGCCGAAATACAATCCGGACGGCGGCAGTCGATTGATCAAGGACCCGGCGAAGGGCCCATCGTTGCTGATGAAGGGGGCTAGACGACGATCCTGTGTCAGCGGCTCGCTACGATCGGCACTGATCGGAACGGCCCGTGCTCCGTCGTCCAGGTGCGCGCTTGCGTCTCTGAGTCGCTGCTTTGCCTCAATTGAATTGGCCGCAGATGGCCGGGGCCGCATGCGCGGCCCCGGCCAAAAAATCACTCGGCAGCCTCCGAATAAGCGTCACCGCCTTGTACATCGGTGCGCTCTTGCGGCTTTGCTGTCCTCAGCAGAGGAGGCAGCCGGTCTGTCGCGCTCAGCAACTGCTCGGCTGCTTCCGCCATATCGACCTTCTTCATATCTGCCATCCGCTCGGCAGCCTCGCCGCTCACACCGTCGCAGACAGCCTCCAGAATGCGTGCCTTGGTGACGCGACCGAGATAGCTGCGCACGGTCGGCCGCCAGTAGCCGGTCATGTCGAGGGAAACGACTTCCGCCAGGCGGTCGGCTGTTGCCAAAGCGCGGGGCCTTCGCTCCCACGGCAGTTTGACCGCGTTGACGGTCAGCGCGACACAATGGGCGAACAAGGCCATGCGGCTGTCGGGATCAAGCTCGGCGACGAACGCCCAGAGGCTCGTGACTTCGCGCGGTATCTGCCTTGCCCAATTGGCGTGGCGGTCCGCCCAAGCCTTGCCGGCGGGCGTGTCCTCGATCCCGTCCGCATGGCCTGCCAAATCCGTCTTGATTGGTTGGATACCGACGACATGGGCGTCCGCGCCGAGATAGAAGATTTGCGCAGCGAGTGCATGGGTAACCGCAACGATGGCGACTTCCGGCTGTTCACTCAGATTAAGCCGGAGGCCAAGGTTCGATGCGGGGTGAGGTCGCGAACGAGAACGTCAGCCAATGGGCGGTCGTCTTCTTCCTCGTTGGCTGCACCTGCACCCTCCCCGCTTTCATCTTGTACTGCCTGATCATCTAGCTCCGGATCGCCTGTCGCTGAAGCTTCTGCGGTTTGCTCCGCTTCGGATTGCGGCTTTTCGTCCGCGGGCCGGATGAAACCGCGCTCGATCCGCACGGCACCATCGTGATTGAGGATCACGAATGCACCGCCGCGCGCAACGTCGTCGCGGTCGTACGCCTGCCGCTTGGCCTCCAGCCGCTCGATCTCGGCCTCAAGTTCGCCGAACCGGGCATCCACTTCATCGGGAAGTTCGTCGGCGGTCTGGTGCTTTTCGGTGAGGCCGTCGAATTCTTTTTGTACCGTTGCAAGAGCGGCCTGATCATCCACCGAAAGCTCGACCGGATGCGGATAGGTCCGCCGCATGCCGTGGGCGTGTGGGAAATCGAGATGGGCTTCCGTCCATTTCCATCCCTCGGCCGCCCGGACCGCATCGGCTTCGCGACCAAGCTTTGCCGTGACCAGCAAATCAAGCAGCGCCACGTCTTCCAGATAGCCGCCGCGATCCTCGGTGAAGAGGTCCCGAAGGATCGAGCCGCCTGCTTCGGTGTACGCTTCGATACCGACAAAGCGCGCGCGGCGGTCGGTTGCGACCACATGGGTTTCGGTGAGCATGCGACGGATGGTGCTGGCATCCCGGTTATAGGATAGCCGCTCATAAACACTTTCCTGCCGGGCGTGATCATCGGTGATGGCAAAGGCCATCAACTGCTCAAGGGCCAGATCGCCCTCGCGATAGACCTGCATCAGCTTCGGAGAGACTGCGCCCAACCGCAGGCGCTTCCGTACCACATGCGGCGTCACACCGAAGCGGGCGGCGATTTCTTCGGCACCGAAGCCGCGCTCTTCCGCCAGCTTCTTGAACGCCTCGAACTGATCGGCCGGATGCATGTTTTCCCGGGTTTCGTGCGGATCGTTCGCGGTATCGACGATGCACCGAATCGGCTCGGTCTTCTTGATTTCCTTCCGCTTCACCCGCAGAAGCTGGGCAAGCCGCCTGCCCTCGCCGATGGTCACAAAATAGAAACCCGTAGCGGTCCCCTCTCCATCGACCTCCGGCTCGACGACCAGATTTTGCAGAATACCCTTGGCGGCGATGCTCGCCGCATAGGCCTCGATCGCCGCATCGCTGTGCGGCGTCTTGCGTGCATTCTTCGGGGACTTCTTGAGCTTGTTGAGCGGAATGAGAACTTGCGTTCCGTTCTCGGGGAGTTGTTCAACGTGCTTGGCCGACATGATCGATCTCCTTTTGCTTTCATGGGTGCAGGGCGCACTCCGCGCCTGCGCCCCTGCCCGTCGGCGAGACCAGGGGTAGCAAGTGCCAGGGCGACCCGAGCGGAGGGGGATCGCCCGCCCGAGAGGGCCGCTCGAAGAGCGGGTCTGCACAAGCGCGTGCCAGGATTTCCAGTGTTGAGAATCTGAGAAAGCGCGGAAGACTGGGGAGACCGCTCGGATCGGCGCCGGCACGAGCCGGCGCTTTACCCTGGCGCGCGCGAGGGGCGGAGCCCCTTAGATCTAGAAGATGGGGCATGTTGGCTGGTGCAAGCCATGCCCGGCAGAGAAAAAGGCACCCGCAGGAGGGTCAGCATAGCGCCGACGCGTAGCGGCGGGACCCGGGACCGAGTGCAGTCGCGAGACCGGTTAAGAAGGCGCCCGAACGAAGGGCAGTGATAGCGACGCCGGAATGAAATGACGGCGGGACCGAGAGCGAGTGCCTCCGGCGAGCGACACATTATTCTGCGCGAGGGATCGAAGCCGCACGGCCGAGACGCGACGCGGCTCGGTTCACGAGAGCCCGGTCCGGCACTTGCCGGACGCGTACAAACGGAAATGAAGCGCTAGCTGAGGCTTTGGATTTTCTCGCGGGTTCGCGGGCGGTAGCACTCCAAACCCTGAGTTCCTGCCATTGCGAATCCCAGCCATGTGCTAGCAGCCGGAACGAATAACGGACAAAGCGATTCGCCGTATCAGGAGCTGTTCCTATGCTGATGACAAGTGAACGAAGACCGGCGATACGGACGACGCGCGGATGGGCGATTGACGTGCTCCGGGAGGCTGGCGCCATCCGCGAGTGCGAGGAGCACGGCTGGATGCAGGACCGCGCCGATCCGCATGCAAGAGAGCGGGCCTTCGATATCGCCCGTGGTGACCCGCCCGCAGGCGCCTCCCTGATGCAGCGGCGGCCGAGGTTTGCGACGTGCTGAACTCGATTGGTGATACTTGCCCAGAATGCCCTCCTGATTAGAAGGACCGGCGCCGGGCATGACGGAAACTAACCCCGCGCACGCCGCAGCGCAGCTTCCAATCGCTCCTTCTCCTTGTCCCAGCGGGCTTTTTCGGCTTGCGATCTCTTCTCGAGCGCCTCGACCTCGGCCTGGATGGCGGCGGCCCGCTTCGCGTGCTCTTGCTCAGCCTTGTCCAGCGCAGCCTGCGCCTTGTCGACCGCCTGCTGACGGCGTTCACGGCCCTTCTGCCTGGCAGTCTCTTCCTTCGCCTGTTCAAGCTGGCGCCGCTTCTGCTCCTTTTCGAAAGAAGCCCGGCGAGAAAGTCGAAGGGTCTCTTGTCCAGATTTCGTATCGCGCTGAATTGACGCGATCGATTATGCGGCGTGATGCGGCGCGCTTTAATTTGGTAGCGCGCCCCGGATATATCGATTGCATCGTGCCCGGACGCAGAGTTGCCCTCGCGCTCCCAGCCGTAAGCATTACAAAACAACAGCTCCGCGTAGTCGCTGAGCGGATTATTGGCGCTGCGAACGATTTCCCTGTCCCGCAATTCGTCGAGAATTGCCGCATAGTCCTATAGGAGTTGTGCAACGGTGCGGTTTTCGGTCATCAATTATCGGTTGGTCGCGTTATAAAATAAGGGTTTGCGGTCTCGGAAAAATCGAAATCGATCTTGTTGGCCTTATACAAAAAGCAATTTAGCTGAACGGCGCTATCAATATCGAAAAGAGCGATATTGTAGCCGTCGGCACCGAAGGCGCTCTTATAAGCTACGCCATCATATCCTTTGCTTCTGAACAACTCAGCCAATATTTGCGTCGGCACGTACTCGGCGGTGTCATCCATTCGGGTGGCTGGCTCGGCGAACGCCCGGTCGATATATGCCCAATTGGCTTTAACGATGTTGGTATTGTCGGGGGGCTCAAGAAAGATGGGCGTCGCGGCATGATCTACGGAGCAGTCGATGATCGACAGGGAGCGCTCCAGCCGAAACTGGGCAACGGAAATAAGCGATCCGATCCACGGCCTGACCTCGGACATGGCGGTTTGGCGCGTTGTTGCAAGGTAGAGACACGGTACTCCCTTGGGATTTATACGCCCTTCATAAGCGCGATCAGCGAGAGGCTTCATTCGCTCTCTGCCAAACGGCGCCGGAATTTCCTCGGCGATTTGTTCTTCGAGTTGCCAGTCATGCCCCAGCTGCGCTCTCCAGAATATGCGATCCTTCTTCAATTCGACGGCCCGGTCAGAGCAGGTATCGGAAACGGCTCGAAGGAAACGCTCACTGTTCTCGGAACGAATAAAGCGGGTGCGGCGCGAGGATTCAAACCGGAAATGCCAATAACTACCCCAGCTTTCAAAAGTCTCTGGCGCATGCGGATCAGTCATCGGCCTTGATCTCCGTGAGCGAGTAACTCGTATTGCGGCCGCCCCCCTCGTCTTTCGTAAGGATGCCGTGATCGACCAACTCGCTGATGTCGCGTAGTGCGGTATCGGCCGAGCATTTTTCGATCTTGGCATATTTGGACGATGTCAGCTTGCCCTCGAATCCGTCGAGGAGGCGATTGAGAATATCGCGCTGTCGTTTGTTGAGCACGGCCTCGGCATGTTGCTTCCAGAACGCGGCTTTCCTGAAGACATGTGCAAGGATCGCCTCCGCGCCGTCGAAGGCGCGATCCAGGCACGCGAGAAACCATTCAAGCCATTGGGTGACATCGAGGTCGCCTTTCTGCGTGGCTTCGAGCATGTCGTAATAGGCATTCCGCTCCACCCGGATCTGAGCCGACATACTGTAGAAGCGTTGCGAACTACCTTCTGATCGCGCAAGCGACATGTCGGCGATCGCGCGTGCAATTCGCCCATTGCCATCGTCGAATGGATGGATGGTCACGAACCACAGTTGCGCGAGCGCGGCCTTGATAACGGGATCAAGTTTGTCATCCGCGTTGTACCAGGCAAGAAAGGCCACCATGTCTTGGCTTAGGCGCTCGGCGCCGGGGGCTTCGTAATGGACCTTCTCGCGACCATAAGGGCCCGAGAGAACCTGCATGGGACCGGAGGCCGCATCCCGCCATGCGCCGACTTTGATTTTGCTTAAGCCGCTGCGCCCGGTCGGAAAGAGCGCCCCGTGCCAGCCGAATAATCGCTCGTCGGTGAGCGGCTCTTTGAACCGCTGTGTAGCGTCAAGCATCATCTCCACGACGCCGTCGACGTTGCGGTCGGCGGGCGGAAGTGCGCCGACGTCCATCCCCAGGCGACGGGCGATGGAAGACCGGACTTGATCCTTGTCCAGAATCTCGCCTTCAATCTCACTGGATTTAAGAACATCCTCGGTCAGTGTTTTCAAGACCGCCTCTTCCCGTAAAGGGAAGCCAAGCGCCTGCATGCGGCCGATTAGCCGTCCTTGCCGGTGACGTACTGCGGCCAGTTGCTGAGCGAGGGCCTCGTGATTCCATCGGAAATCGGGCCAATCTGAACGTTCATAGATGTATTTCGTCATTCTCCGCACCTTTTGCGGTGATTATGGGGAGTATTCGCCGCATCCGCAAGATTATTATCCGCAGTTATAGCGGAGAATAAGAGGGCCTATTCTCCGTATTTGACATTGTCTGTTTTTTTACTTATATTTTTGACATGTAGAATCGCTATGAGTGATGGTCCGTACAAAAGTTTGAACATGACGCCCGCCTGGAAGAAGTTTGCGGAATGGGCGCACAAGGCCGCGTTCGAGCCTGATGAAGTCGCCGCGCGTGTCGTCCCTGCACTGGAAGAGACGTGGCGCGATGAAGGTTGCGGCGAAGTCGTCCGCGCCATTCGTACGATCCTAGGTGATGCCCGGCAGACCGACATGTTCGGACAAGATAAATCAGTCGAACTGGAAGCCGCGCGGCGGGATCTTTCCGCCGGATACCCGATGCGTCGCCTGATCGTCGATCACGTCACGCAATCCCTTGCGAATGGAAAGCTCGGCATCGACGCAGTTTCCGATGGTGTCGAGAACGCCTTGCGCGACCGCGCGGCGCGGGGACCCCGGCAAGTGGAAGAACATTATCTGCGCAAGCAAAGCCCCGAGGCGATGGCGACCCGTGTCAGAAATCGCATGGAAGACGCGGTGGCGAGCGCTCCGATTACGGGTCTCGCCCGTCGTTTGTCGGGACTGGACGCCGCTGCCGCTCAACCGCAATCGGTCAAGCAGCAAGGAATTGAAGACGGTGTGAGGCTGCCATGAACGATGATGAACTGCCCGCGATCCAGGTTGATGTGCACGAAGAGGGTGGACGCGCGCGCGCAGGCCGGATTCCTTGCGAGATCGGGACCAACCTCATTTTCAAGACGCATAATCTTGCGGCCTATTTCTTCGCCAAATGGGAGCCGGTCGTATTCGACCTGATGCTGCTTGCTGCCTGCGTTGAATTCTGTGATCGCATACAGCGCCGCCCGGCTCTGGGATGGGGGCGCGCTTTTGAACTGCGCCTGCCAGTGCATGATCTCGACGTTTGGAATCAGAAGAGCGTGTCCGACACGTTGCATGATGCGCTCGAACTGCTGACCGGAGATCAGTGGAAAGTCACCTTCATAAGGCGGAAAAAGCCCGCCCTCGAACCGGCACAGGAACTATTCTATCTGGATACCGGTGCCGAGGCGGTTATTCCGTTCAGCGATGGCCTCGATTCCCGCGCGGTCGGCGCGCTGATGGCGGAAGAATACGGCGCTCGGCTGGTTCGCGTGCGTCTCGGGTCGAAGAAGAAAGATCACCCCAAAGATTCGTTTGGGCGAAAGCAGCCTTTCATGACGCTGCCCTATCAAGTGAAGCCCGGCGCATCCCGCTTTATCGAATCAACCGCCCGGTCGCGCGGCTTCAAATTTGCTGTCCTGAGCGGAGCGGCTGCGTATTTCGCAAAAGCCGGCAAGGTCATCGTCCCGGAAAGTGGACAGGGTGCGCTCGGCCCAACGCTCGTGCCCGTCGGTCAGGCTTATGAGGATTACCGGAACCATCCCCGGTTCATGAAGCACATGACGGCGTTTTTTAAAGCGCTTCTTGGCTACGACATCGCATTCGTATTCCCGCGTCTGTGGTTCACCAAAGGTGAAACGCTCAAAGCGTACATGGCATTGAGCAACGGCAAGAACACTGAATGGTCGGAGACACGATCATGCTGGCAGGATAACCGCCATGTGTCTGTCGATAATCACCGGCGCCAATGCGGTATTTGCGCGGCCTGCATGCTGCGCCGCCTGAGCGTTCATGCGGCTGATCTTGACGAGCCTGCAGAGACGTATGTCTGGGAAAATCTCTCTGCGCCGACCTTCGATGCGGGAGCCGCTAAAGGGTTCGATAAAAAGACCCGCGCTCAAAAGCAATATGCAATCGCAGGCACGTTGCATCTCGATCACCTCGCGTATTTAAAGCAGTCGCGTGCGGCAGAACGGCCACTCAATCTCGCGGCCTTTCAGCTCGCACGCGCCCTCGGCGAACCGGAAGCAGCCATCCGTATAAAATTGGACCGGCTGCTCTCTCAACACCAAAAAGAATGGAAAACCTATATGAATTCACTGGGACCGCAATCGTTTGTTGTTCAGTGGGCCGACAATGACCAGTCTGCTTGATACCATGCCGCCGACGGAAGTTGGTGAGCGCCTTCGTGAAGCGCGCGACCGCGTCAAGCTCAAGCAAGCTGACGCGGCGGAATCCGTCGGGCTTTCACGAACCACTCTGGTTGCGATCGAACAAGGCCAGCGGCGTGTGCGGATCGATGAGTTGCGCAAGCTCGCCAACCTTTACAAAATGTCGATCAATGAGCTGATGCGGCAGGAGGCGATTCATACGGATCTCACCCCTAAATTCCGCAAATTGTTCCAGCAGGAGGATGATGCGGTCGAACTTGCTGTGAAGCAATTAGAGAACCTGGCGCGCGCCGAAGCGGAGCTGGAGCGACTTCTCGGCGTGCAACCGCTGCGTAACTATCCGCCGGAGCGCCCGATCCTTCCCGGTGACGTTCGGGCACAGGCCGAACAGGATGCGCTCGAATTGCGACAGCGGCTCGGATTAAGCCTGAGCCCGATCTCCGACATTGTAACGCTCCTTGAGCTTGAACTTGGCGTCCGCGTCTATATCCGGCGGATCGATGGTGGCATTTCCGGCCTGTTCGCGTACGACGAAGCACTGGGCGCCTGCATTCTTCTCAACGGCAATCACCCGCGCGATCGCCGCGCCCAAACGGCAGCCCACGAGCTCGGTCATCTGGTTTCTACGCGGCGGGAGCCGGAAGTTTTGGAGGAGGGCGTCACTGAGAACTCCCGTGAGGAGCGTTACGCCAACACTTTCGGCAGGGCTTTCATGACCCCTGCCCGTGCGGTCATGCAGAAATTCAAGGAGATTACCGTCGGATCGGAAAAACTGACCCGACGGCATGTCATCGTGCTCGCACATTTCTTCGGCGTCTCTCGTGAAGCGATCGTCAGGCGGTTGGAAGAGCTCAAGCTGGCGAAGTCTGGGACGTGGGATTGGTTTCAGGCGAACGGAGGCATTAGCGATCAGCAGGCCATTCAAGTGTTGGGCGATCTTTCGGGGCTCAACCTTCATAAAACGGATGCGGACAGACCGACGACGCTTCGACTCGGGCTCCTCGCCGGCGAAGCCTGGCGCCGCGGGATACTGAGCGAAGGTCAGCTCACCCGCATGCTCCATCTGGACCGCGTTGAGCTGCGGCGCATGTTCGATGGCCTGGAAATAGAAGGGAGCGAAGCCGATGGGGCTCTCATGCCTGATTGACCCCACGGCGCCGGTTGTCATCGATGCGAGTACCGTGATCAATCTGAATGCCACGGCCTGCGGGCCGCGCATTTTAAAAGCGATTCCGAATCCTTTTGTCATTACGGATGTCGTGCAGGGAGAACTCCTCGAAGACCGCCGAAATGGTCGAAATGACGGGCAATTGGTCGCTGATCTTGTTGCGGCAGGCCTTATCTCCGTTGCGAAGCTTGACGATCTCACCGAGTCCCATTTCGAGGATCTGGTGATCGGACGGGGTGACGCAACCCTCGACGACGGCGAAGCCGCGACAATCGCTTACGGCGTCGAGAGAGGAGCGATCACCCTGATCGACGAGCGGAAGGCTACGCGAATCTGCGGTGAACGGTATCCGCGCCTGACGGTTGGAAATTCTCTTGATGTACTCACCCATTCCGCAGTGCTGGCCACGTTGGGTGACGACGCTACCGCCGATGCGGTCTTCAACGCACTCCGGTTTGCCCGGATGCGGGTCCCGCCCCCTTCGTTGAAATGGGTGGTCGAGTTGGTCGGAGCAAAGCGCGCGGCGATGTGTGAATGCCTACCGCGCGAATATAGAGCAACAGACGGCACAGTGCTGGGCGCTCGACCGGCTAAGTGAACACGGTCGTGTTATCAAAATGAGCGCCTGAGGAAAAGTGCGTTCAAAGTGGGCGCTCCCTTCAGTCGCACGACCATTGGTTCGACATGCTGGTGTCAAGCAGCGCCAGAAGTGAGCGCACCACTACTAGTCGCCGACGTCCGATCGTTGTCGTGGCGATACGCCCAGTTCCTATCAACTCGTAAAGCTTCGTGCGTCCCAAGCCGGTAACTTCGCATGCATCGTCAATCGTGCAGGTGAGCCGCTGGGCGAATGGCATCGTGCTCCGTTCTGCGGCTTTCGGGGCGGATAGACTGACGTGTGACTGGTGTCCGCCAGTTTTCTCTCGTCGATTGTAGCTCACGTGGACCTCCTATTCGCAGAAAGCTCGACGGGACAAGAGTTGATTGTGCGACGAGCAACGTCAATGCGAACAGCCGAGGGCGCTCGCGTACGACAGCGCACGTCAGCGGCGGTTTGACTATTTCCGGACATCAAAGAGCGACGCGAAAATTTTTCGCGAATGCGCCAGCCACTGTGAGGCATCGCGCCGAGGCTATTTGGCGAATGTCGGCAGCAAATTCCGCAAGCGTTCGCCGCTGATCACCAGCGTCTTATTCAACCGTTATTCAACGAACGCGGCTGATGGCTACCTAAGTGCCTGAGTTTGCTGGCGCTCCCTAGGGGAATCGAACCCCTGTTTCAGCCTTGAGAGGGAGCCAAATCGATCCGCTTGATGATCATCCTGAAGAGAGTTCAGCGATAGAGAGCTATCGATGTCAATCCCGACTCATCTGCACGAGCAGGTGACCGCACCAGTTTCGCACCAGAAACGACCCAACCGCAGCGCAACGAACGCGATCGGATTGAAACAAAAGACAGCCACATCAACGAAGCCGATCGCTTAGCCCGCCGCTCATATCGGTCTGGTTGCGGGGCTTTGCACAAAGTGACGCCAGTGAATTCCCGACCTGACCGCTGCCAGAACAAAAGCTCCGCTCCTGATTTTTCCGCTTCTGAGAGTGTGTCCGTTCCGCTTTCAATCGTATCCAATTCTACGACCGACGTGTAAGCGGCCTGCCATTCGTGGACTCCACGCAGCATCTTGCGGGGATGAAACGTACGAAGACGAGGGAAGTGTTTCATCATGCACCACGATGTGTAACCCCACGTGACATTGATCCTGCTCTGGTCAAGTTTGTTGAAGCTCTTGCAATAGCCGACGCGAGGCGCGATCATGTGTTTGAGAGTGAGCGGCTGATGAAAGATCATCTTGATGCCGCCGGCGAGAAGCGCATCAGCGGTGGTGTTCAATATGAAGCCCGCAGCAGTTTATGCTCGGTTCTCGACCGAGCTTCAGAACGAAAAGTCGACTGAAGATCAGATTGCTCTGTGCAGGGGCTATGCGGCCCGTCATCAACTCGACGTCGTTGCGACTTTCGCGGACAAGGCTCGTTCTGGGGCCTCTGTATTCGGGCGCGATGGCTTGATGCAGCTTATGGATGCGGCGCGCCAACAACGTTTCACCGTTGTCATTGTGGAAGCGCTGGATCGGCTTTCACGTGATATGGAAGACCTGGCCGGCATCCACAAAAGGCTATCTTTCCAAGGGATCGAAATCCAAGCCGTTCATGATGGCACTGCGGACTCGATTTTGATTGGAATTCGCGGCCTCGTTGGACAGATGCAGCGCGAAGACGGAGCGAAGAAGGTCCGTCGCGGCATGGCCGGTGTGATACGAGACGGTCGACACGCCGGTGGGCGTGCCTACGGATATCGAGCCGTTCCCGGCAAACCCGGTGAACTTGAAATAGTCGAAGACGAAGCTAAGATCGTACGGCGCATTTTCACGTCATATGCCGCGGGACGAACGCCCCGGGACATTGCACACGATCTCAACCGAGAAAACGTTCGTCCACCGCGAGGCCAGCGATGGAACGCGTCGACGATCAATGGCAACGCCCAGCGTGGTGCCGGGCTCATATTCAACGAACTCTATGCCGGCCGTATCGTCTGGAACAAAGTCCGGATGGTCAAAGATCCTGATACGGGCAAGCGATTATCTCGCCCGAACCCTCGTGATGAGTGGCAGAGCATCGAGGCGCCTCAGGTACGCATCGTCGAACAGTCGATTTGGGAGCAGGCTCACGCTTTAAAGACCAAGAAGAGCCACTTGGCCAGCCACGTGAAGCGACGGGCGCCGCATCTCCTCTCCGGTCTTCTTCGCTGCGGTTGTTGTGGGTCCGGAATGTCGGTTCATGACCGTGACAAGACTGGAAAGACTAGGATTCGTTGTTCTGCGGTTCGCGAGGGCGGCATTTGTTCAAATCGCAGGATCATCTATCTGCGCGATATCGAAAGGCTTGTGCTTCGTGGCATGGCCGAGGAATTAAAAGATCCGCGGCTGATCGAGGCTTATGTGCGCGGCTATAACAGCGAACGAGAGCGGCTTGCGGGGGACGCGGTCGCGGTGCGTGCGCGACTGGCGGCGAAACGTGACCGGATCGAAGGTGAGCGGCAACGCAACATTGATCTTGTGATCAAGTACGTCATATCTGAGGAGGACGCCAAGCAGCGGATCGGGGAGCTCAAGGAAGAGCGGCTGCGCGTCGAGGCCGAAATGGCCGCGCTCGAAGAAGTCCCCGTTCCCGTCGCGCTCCACCCATCTGCCTTGGATCGCTACATCAGTTCAGTGAACGCGCTTGCCGAGACAATGTCTGGCCATTCGAAGGCAGAGGACGACCGCGGTTCCCTAGTGGAAGATTTTCGGACCCTCGTGCACAGCGTCACGGTCCATCCAAAGGGACCTTGGAAGGGCTTCGAGGTCGAAGTCAAAGGTAGACTGGCCAGCCTGATAGGCGGGGAGGTCTTTCCGGAGGCCCACCACAATAGTGGGGGATACGTGGTAGCGGGAGAGGGACTCGAACCCCCGACCCCAGGATTATGATTCCCGTGCTCTAACCAGCTGAGCTACCCCGCCACAGGGTCGCGAGGGCCTGATACGGCCGATCTCGCGAACGCGCGGCATATAAGGAAGGGGGCGGCGGGCTGTCAATCCGCGTTTGCGTAAGCTTCCGCCTTTGCTGAAGCTACGGCGGGACAAGTCCGCTTCGGGGAGCGAATTGGACCTATTTCGGGACCAGATTTCCAGCCACACCCGTGATGGCCGGACTGGGCCGGACAAGCCCGGCCATGACGAGATCGGGAGACAGAATTGGCCTATTTCGGCCTTACCGTCGGGTCACCGCCGGGGCTGCCGGGGGGCGGGATGACGGGCATGGCGCCGTTCGTGCTGGGCGCCGGCGCGTGCATCTCGGGATCGACGCCGGAGGGCGGGCAGAGCACGCCGTCCGATTTGGCAAGCTTGTCGCCGAGCGGTTCCCGGGACTGGCCCGTGGTGGTGCCGTCGCCCTGGCGGTTGGGGCGGTCCTGCGGCGTGCAACTGGCGGCGTGCTGCGGGGATGGCGGCGCGGTCGCTTGCGGCGGCGTCGCCGGGGCGGGCGGGGCCTGCGCGATCGCGCTGCCGGAGGCGGCGATCAGGAGGCTGGCCAGAATGATGTTTGATGTCGTGCGCATGGGCGGAAAACGCGCGGGATGTGCGCCCTGTTCCCACCCCGAACATTACGATTTGAGGTAGCGGATCAGCGAAAAGTGCCCCATTGGCGGCATCGGGCGGCGCTCGGCCAGCGCAACGCCGCCGTGTTTTGCGGCCCAGTCGACCAGTCGCCGCCACGGAAATTCCGGACGCCAGCCGAGACGGCGGGCGAGCGGGGCAAACGCGAGTTCGGAGAGTTTGCGAAAACCCGTTTCCGCCCCGATGTGGTTGACGAGGATCAGCTCGCCGCCGGGCTTTAAGACGCGCACGAACTCGTCGAGCGTGCCTTCGGGATCGGGCACGGCGGTAATGACATATTGCGCGACCACCGCGTCGAAGAAGTTTTCGGGGAAGGCGAGATTCTTCGCATCCATCACCGAGAGCACCTCGACATTGCTCAAGCGCAGCGCGCGCACGCGCGATTGCGCCTTGCGCAGCATCGGCTCGGAAATGTCGACTCCGCAGATCTTTGTGGTGCGCGCATAGTCCGACAGCGAAAGCCCGGTGCCGACGCCGACGTCGAGGATGCGGCCGCCGATGCGGTCGGCCTCGATGATGGTCGACTGCCGGCCAGCGTCAAAGACCTTGCCGAACACGAGATCGTAGACCGGCGCCCAGCGGCCATAGGCCTTCTCGACCCCGGCCCGCGAGATGTCTGCTGCCATGCCCCTGCCCTTACGCCAAACTCTATCGAGAATTGATTATTGGTGAGATCGAAGTCAGCCCCGCGCGCGGTCTGGCACCTCTCCCGCTTGCGGGAGAGGTCGGCGCGTAGCGCCGGGTGAGGGCTTTATCCGCTCGCGATATATCGCGGGTGGAGAGAGCCCACTCCCCAACCCTCTCCCGCAGGCGGGAGAGGGGGCGCACTTCCGGTGTCGCGAGAGTGCGGTCCGATTTCATGGATTAGCCGCGCACGGCTTCGGCGAGCGGACGTGCCGTGCCGGTCGCAGCCTTCGCGGCGGCGCTTTGAATAAAGCCGCCGCCGAGCACACGCGCCTGGCCCGAGGGCGCGTCGTAAAACACGCAGGCCTGGCCCGGCGAGACACCCTCTTCGCCTGCGACGAGTTCGACCTCGTAATGGCCGTTCGCGCCACGCAGCCATGCCGGCTGGGGGCTGCGGGTCGAGCGCACGCGCACGAACATTTCGAGGCCGGCGCCGATCGCGCGGTCGATGTCGCCGTCGCCGATCCAGTTGACGTCGCGCAGCACGATGCGGTGCATCTTCAGCGCCTCGCGCGGGCCGACAACGACGCGGCGGTTGGCGGCCTCCAGCCGCACCACGAACAGCGGCGCGGCGGCGGCGATGCCGAGGCCGCGGCGCTGGCCGATGGTGAAATTGGCAATGCCGTTATGCCGGCCGAGCACGCGGCCGTCGAGATCGACGATCTCGCCGAGGTCCATCGCGTTCGGCCGCAAGCGGGTGATGATGTCGGTGTAGCGCCCCGTGGGCACGAAGCAGATGTCCTGGCTGTCGTGCTTGTCGGCGACCGCGAGACCGAAGCGCCGCGCCAGTTCGCGCGTCTCGGGCTTGGTCATGTCGCCGAGCGGAAAGCGCAAGTAATCGAGCTGCTCCTGCGTGGTCGCGAACAGGAAGTAGCTCTGGTCGCGATCGGCATCGGCGGCACACACCAGAGCGCGCGAGCCGTCCGCGCGGCGGCGCGAGGCGACGTAATGGCCGGTGGCGAGCGCGGTCGCCCCTAACTCGCGCGCGGTCTTGAGCAGGTCGCGGAACTTGACCGAGCGGTTGCACTCGATGCACGGCACCGGCGTCTCGCCGAGCGCGTAGCTGTCGGCGAAATTGTCGATGACGGACTCGCGAAAGCGGTCCTCGTAGTCGAGCACGTAATGGGGAATGCCGAGCTTGGCCGCGACGTCGCGGGCGTCGTGGATGTCCTGGCCGGCGCAGCAGGCGCCCTTGCGATGGGTCGCCGCACCATGGTCGTAGAGCTGCAGCGTGATGCCGACGACGTCGTAGCCTTCCGCCTTCAAAAGCGCAGCCGTCGTCGATGAATCGACGCCGCCCGACATGGCAACGACGACCCTGGTATCCTCAGGACGGCCTTCGAGATCCAGACTATTAAGCATGGGCCTTAAAGCGTTGTGACGGCGGCGTTGGGCGATCCGCTGGATGCTTCCGGCGGGACATCGGCGATCCCCGGGAACTTTGGTTCCCGAAGGGCGGCTTGCCCGGTCGAAAGCGGCTGAGAGCTGTCTCTTTAATATAGGCGGCCTTCCGGTGAAGCAATCATGGGGGCGGCCAGTTAGGGCAATTCTTGCCGGGGAGGCAGAAATGACGGGGCTTTGAAAGGCCTTGCGGCAGCGGAGATGATTCCTCAAATCATTGATTTATCTTGATAAAATACCGAGGCGCGGGGCTGGCCCGCTCCTTGCTACCTCTTATGCCGAAGATGTTTCCGAGGGGTCGCCTGTGGTCGGTCGTACGTCAGATGTAGCGGCAAGCGCGCAAGTCCAGAGCGCGCAGCAAAAGCCTGCCCGGTCGCAGGCGTCGAAAGACACGTCCAACGACTCCTTCGGTTCGCTGGTCGACAGCAACACTCAAGCTATCAGCGACAGCGCGTCGTCCCCGGACACCGCACCGCGCCGGACCGATTCCTCGTCGTCCTCGGACAAGAGCCCGCGCGATCATTCGGCGACCGACCCGTCCTCGCAGAGCAAGGCCAGTGACGACACCGACAATTCCGCGCCGGCCAAGAACGATACCAAGAACGACACAACGGCCGATCCGGCCAAGGCGGATAGCAAGACCAAGGACAAGTCCGAGACGTCCGACGCCAAATCGGCGGACAAGTCCGACGACACCAAGGATAAGAAGACCGACGGCACCGATGGCCTTGCCGCCGCGGTCAATGCCGCCGCAACCGCGCAAGTCGACGCGACGCCGGCCGCCGTGCCCGATCCCAGCATCGTCGTGGCCGCGCCGGTCGTGCCGCTCGATCCGAACGCGGCCGCGAACCAGGCCTCCTCGCCACTGACGATCGCCGCCGCCGGCATCGCCGCCAGCGCCTCCACCGCGGCGCAGATCGCCGGCGCCAAGACCGATACCGCGACGCCGGGCGACAAGAGCGCCAAGACCGCGGGCGCCAAGGTCGATGCCGCTACCTCGGCGACGCTGGCCGATGCCGCGACCGGGACGACCGATGCGACCGCGACCGATGCGAAGACCAATGGCGGCCTGATCGCCGCCGTCGACCAGGGCACGCCAAAAACTTCGTTCAAGGCCGTCGCGACCGCGCAAGTTGGGAGCGACGTCTCCAATATCGGCCAGGACACCGGCAAGGCGAACGCCGCGCAGACTCCGGCGACGGCAGCGTCCGCCAACGCGGTGCATCCGGAAGCCGACAAGCCGCCAATCGATGCGAACGCGGCCGACGCCAAGGCTGGGACTTCCGACCGCACGGCCGATGCGACACCGGCGACGGCAACACCGCATGCCCATGCGGGCACGCAGGCCGCGGTCCCCACGACCGACACCAGCGCGCAGGCGGCCTCTGCCGTGCAGGCGCCGCTGACCAATACCACTTCGGCCGCGACCGCATCGACCGCGACGCTCACCGCGACCGCGGCGAATGCCAACGCTATTCCGATTAGTGGCGTGCCGATCGAGATCGCGGCGGCCGCACGCGCGGGCAAGACCCGGTTCGACATCAGCCTCGATCCGCTCGACCTCGGCCGCATCGATGTCCGCATCAATGTCGACCGTAACGGCCAGATCACCTCGCATCTCACCGTCGAGAAACCGGAGACGCTGCAGATGCTGCGGCAGGACGCGCCGCAATTGCAGCGCGCGCTCGACGATGCCGGCCTCAAGACCGGCAGCAACGGGCTGTCCTTCAGCCTGCGCGACCAGAATTCGTCGGGCCAGAACTCCGGCCAGAACAACGACAATGGCGGTAATGCCCGCCGGCTGATCATCAGCGACGAGGAAGCAGTTCCCACAGCCCCGGTCGGGCGCAGCTACGGCCGCATGCTCGGATCGAGCAGCGGCGTCGACATCAGAGTGTGAGGAGTATCGAGACATGACCACCACGACTGGCGCCACCGCTCCTTCGGTCGTCTCCGGCACGACCGATCTGACGAAATCCTCCACGTCGAGCTCGAGCCTGGGCTCGACCACCGGCGCGACGCTGGCGGGCAACTTCCAGACCTTCCTGACGCTGCTGACGACGCAGCTGCAGAACCAGAACCCGCTCGATCCGCTCGACACCAACCAGTTCACCCAGCAGCTGGTGCAGTTCGCCGGCGTCGAGCAGCAGCTCAAGACCAACGACTCGCTCTCCCAGTTGGTCACCCTGCAACAGACCACGCAGGCGACCCAGGCGCTCGGCTTCGTCGGCAAAACCGCCCTGGTTGACGGCACTACGGCGTCCATGACGAATTCGTCGGCGACCTGGCATCTCAACGTGCCCAGCGACGCGACGGTCGACATCACCGTCGCCAATGCCAGCGGCCAGACCGTGTTCACCGGCAAATATACCGCCGGCGCCGGCGCCGACGTTCCGTTCACCTGGAGCGGCATGGGCAACGACGGCACGCAATGGCCCGACGGCAAGTACACGATCTCGGCCACGGGCAAGGATGTCGCCAACAACAATGTCGGTATCGCCGCGCAGGTGCAGGGCACGGTGTCGTCCGTCGACCTGACCCAGTCGCCGCCGCTGCTCACCATCGACGGCGCCAGCTACACCCTGAGCCAGGTGAAGAGCATCATCGCCACGGCCAGCAATTAAGGCCTGGGTGCACGGTTGAGAGGCCTTGCGACACCCCGCGCAGGCCTCGTTCGTTAGTAAAGTATTTAAAATACCCCCTCGGCCTGCCTGGATGCACCCTTCCCGCCGGTCGAGACGGCTGCGTTCCAGCCATTTTCAACGAGAATTGTATTGAAGCCTTAGGCTTAGCGGATTTTTAAGCCGCGATGCCTATGGTTGTGGCGTGAGTTCAGTGGTTGAGAGTTTGTGAGTACGCCATGACAGAACCCCATCGCCCGAGGGTAAAATACGTCATCGGGCCGGACGGCAGTCCGCTGACGATTGCAGATCTGCCCGCACCCGGCACCAAACGCTGGGTTATCCGCCGCAAGGCCGAAGTCGTTGCCGCTGTGCGTGGCGGGCTTCTCTCCCTTGAGGAGGCTTGCAGCCGTTATACCCTGACGGTAGACGAATTCCTTTCCTGGCAGTTTTCCATCGACCAGCACGGTCTGGCGGGGCTTCGCACCACCCGCATCCAGCAATACCGCCAGTAGGCAATCCGGAAATCTGCGGCTTTTGACGAAAATCGGGCTCGCCTCGCGAGGCCGATTTTTTTCATGGCGCTACTTTTGTCGCAGCTCTTAACCTTCGTTAACCATATCGAAACCATCACCTAGGCAATAATTGCCCAGTCGGCCTTTCCTGTGAAAGCAGCCGAATCTATCGGGGCGGTTGCTTGCAAGGTCTTGCGGACTTTCTGAAGGGTATCGGAGCCGCCCGGTTCGGGGCGATGATCGCGGTTACCGCCGCGCTTGTCGGCTTTTTCGCGTTCGTCATCATGCGCGTCACCACGCCGCAGATGACGACCCTGTTCACCGACCTCAGCGTCGAGGACTCCTCGGGCATTATCAAGGACCTGGAGCGCCAGGGCATCCAGTTCGAGCTGCGCAACGAGGGCACCATCATCATGGTGCCCAAGGACAAGGTCACCCGCCTGCGGATGAAGCTCGCCGAGGGCGGCCTGCCCAAGGGCGGCGGGGTCGGCTACGAGGTGTTCGACAAGTCGGACGCGCTCGGCACCACCTCTTTCGTCCAGAACATCAACCATCTCCGCGCGCTGGAAGGTGAGCTCGCCCGCACCATCCGCGCCATCGACCGCATCCAGGCCGCCCGCGTCCATCTGGTGCTGCCCGAGCGTCCGCTATTCTCGCGCGAGGCGCCGGAGCCGTCTGCCTCGATCGTGGTCCGGGTCCGCGGCGCGCTCGAAGCCCAGCAGATCCGCGCCATCCGCCACCTGGTCGCCTCGGCCGTGAACGGGCTGAAGCCGCAGCGGGTCTCGATCGTCGACGAGACCGGGCAGCTGCTCGCCGACGGCGCCCAGACCGATCCGGACCAGCAGATCGGCGACGAGCGCCGCACTGCCTTCGAGAAGCGGATGCGCAAGCAGGTCGAGGACATCGTCTCCTCCGTGGTGGGGACGGGGCGCGCCCGGGTCCAGCTCTCCGCCGATTTCGACTTCAACAAGATCACCCAGACCTCGGACAAGTTCGATCCCGAAGGCCGCGTGCTGCGCTCGAGCCAGACCCGCGAAGAGCAGAGCATGACCGCCGACAACAACGGCCAGGTCACCGTCAACAACGAGTTGCCGGGCAACCAGCAGAACAGCGGCGTCGCGGCCAAGGACCAGAGCAAGAAGAGCGAAGAGACCAACAATTACGAGATCTCCCGCACCACCAAGACCGAAGTGACCGAGGCCGGCCGGGTCAACCGGATCTCGGTCGCGGTGCTGGTCGACGGCATCTACTCCAAGAACGACAAGGGCGATCTGGCCTACCAGGACCGCACCAAGGATCAGCTCGACCGCATCGCCACGCTGGTGCGTTCGGCGATCGGCTTCGACCAGAAGCGCGGCGACCAGGTCGAGGTCGTCAATTTGCGCTTTGCCGACGCCCCCTCGACCACCCCGATCGCCGAACCCTCCGGCCTGCTCGGCATGCTCCAGTTCACCAAGGACGACGTCATGTACTTCGTCGAGCTCGGCGTGATGATGCTGCTCGGCCTGATCGTGCTGTTCCTGGTGATCCGCCCGCTGGTCAAGCGCATCCTGGCATCCGACGAAGTCGCAGCCGCCATCTCCGGCGTTCTCACCGGCCCCGCCGCGAGCGACGACGCAGCGCCCAGCAGCCAGCCGCTTCTGCCCGGCGCCGCCGCAAGCGCGATCGACGTCGCTACCATCCAGGGCCAGGTCCACGCGCAGTCCGTCCATCGCGTCGGCGAGCTCGCCGAGCGCAACCCCAACGAAACCGTCGCCATCATCCGCCAGTGGCTGACCGAACCAGCCAAATAATCCGCGTCAAGTGAATCAAGAAGTGATCTGACATGGCCGCTGCCCTGCAAAATGCCAACTCCAACGACATCACCAGCGTGATCTCCACGCTTGGTCAGCGTGCCGGCAGCCGTGGAGGTGCGAAGGTCGAAGCCGTGGCGGGGCCGAAGCGTGCCGCGATCCTGATGCTGGCGTTGGGCGAGCAATATGGCGGCAAGATCTGGTCGCTGCTCGACGACGACGAAGTGCGCCAGCTCTCGCTGGAGATGTCGACGCTCGGCACCGTCGAGGTCGACACGGTTGAGGACATGCTGCTCGAATTCGTCTCGCGGATGTCGGCCTCCGGCGCGCTGATGGGCAATTTCGACGCCACCGAGCGGCTGCTCCAGCAATATCTGGCACCCGAGCGCGTCAACGGGATCATGGACGAAATCCGCGGCCCGGCCGGCCGCAACATGTGGGAGAAGCTCTCCAACGTGCAGGAAGAGGTGCTCGCCAACTATCTCAAGAACGAATATCCGCAGACCATCGCGGTCGTACTGTCGAAGCTGAAGCCGGAACACGCCGCGCGCGTGCTCGGCATCTTCCCCGAGGATCTGGCGCTCGACGTCGTCAACCGCATGCTGAAGATGGAGGCGGTCCAGAAGGAGGTGATCGAGAGCGTGGAGAAGACGCTACGCACCGAATTCATGTCCAATCTGTCACAGACCCGCCGCCGTGACGCCCACGAGGTGATGGCGGAAATCTTCAACAATTTCGACCGCCAGACCGAAACCCGCTTCATCACCTCGCTGGAAGAGGACAATCGCGAATCGGCCGAGCGCATCAAGGCGCTGATGTTCACCTTCGACGACCTCGTGAAGCTGGATTCCGGCTCGGCCCAGACCTTGATGCGCAACGTCGACAAGGACAAGCTCGGCGTCGCGCTCAAGAGCGCCAACGAGGACGTGCGCAATTTCTTCTTCGGCAACATGTCCTCGCGTGCGGCCAAAATGCTCCAGGACGACATGGCGGCGATGGGTCCGGTCCGCCTGCGCGACGTCGACGAGGCCCAGGCGCTGCTGGTCAACCTCGCCAAGGACCTCGCCGCCAAGGGCGAGATCATGCTGACCAAGAACCGCGCCGACGACGAGCTGGTGTATTGATGGGCGCTCCGGCAAAATTCCTGTTCGACAACGACTTCGCCGCGCCCGACCGGACGCGCGAGAAGGCCGCAACTGCGGCCGAGATCGCCCAGAAGGTCGCGGAAGCCGAGGCGCGCGCCTATCAAGACGGCTTTGCCGCCGGCCAGCGCGAGGCCAAGGCCGAGAGCGACCGCCGCGTCGCGCTCGCGATGGAAGAGATCAACATCGGAATCCGGGGCATTGCCTCGGGCATCGGCAACATCGAAACCAAGATGGAGACCGAGGCGGTCGACGTGGCGGTGGCGGTGGCGCGCAAGCTGTGCGCCGATCTGGTCGCCGCCGAGCCGCTCGGCGAGATCGTCGCGCTGATCAAGGACTGCTTCTCGCATCTGGTCGCGACGCCGCATCTCGTCATCCGCATCAACGACGCGCTCTACGACGCGGCCCGCGAGAACATGGAGCGGCTGGCCAAGCAGAGCGGTTTCGAAGGCCGGCTGGTGATTCTGGCCGAGCCCGAGATTGCTACCGGTGATTGCCGGATCGAATGGGCCGATGGCGGCGTCGTGCTGGAGCGCGGCGCCATCACAGCCAAGATCGACGAAATGGTGGGACGCTATGTTGCGTCCCGCAGGGGGAGCTAAGCCATGAGCGACACTGACGGACAGGTCCCGCTGCCCGATCTCAACGGCCCGATGCCGCCTGCCGGCACCGACGTCGGCTACAACGAGGACGAATATGCGATGCGCGCCGCCGCCGACCTCGAGGCCGTGTTCGACGTACCGGTGCAGGTCTCGGCCGTGCTCGGCCGCTCCAAGATGGACGTCAGCGAGCTGTTGAAGCTCGGGCCCGGGACCGTACTCGAGCTCGACCGGCGCGTCGGCGAAGCCATCGACATCTACGTCAACAACAAGCTGGTCGCCCGCGGCGAAGTGGTCCTGGTGGAGGACAAGCTCGGCGTGACCATGACCGAAATCATCAAGACTGAACGCGCTTAAAGCGATGACGCGCGGCAGCGCGACCAGACGGACAGGAGACTGATATGCGGCTTCTCATCGTTGGCACATTGAAGGGCCAGCTCACCACCGCCACCAAGATCGCGATGGCGAACGGTGCCACCGTGACCCACGCCGAGGATCACGAGCAGGCGATGCGCGTGCTGCGTGGCGGCAAAGGCGCCGACCTGCTGCTGGTCGACGTCGCCCTCGACATCCGCGACCTCGTGATGCGGCTCGAAGCCGAGCACATCCACGCTCCGATCGTCGCCTGCGGCATCACCAACGACGCCCGCGCCGCGGTTGCCGCGATCCACGCCGGCGCCAAGGAATACATCCCGCTGCCGCCGGACCCGGAGCTGATCGCAGCCGTGCTGGCCGCGGTCGCCAACGATTCCCGCGAGCTGGTCTACCGCGACGAGGCGATGGCCAAGGTGATCAAGCTCGCCCAGCAGATCGCGGGCTCGGACGCTTCCGTGATGGTCACCGGCGAATCCGGCACCGGCAAGGAAGTGCTGGCCCGCTACGTCCATACCCGCTCGGCCCGCGCCAAGCGCCCGTTCATCTCGATCAACTGCGCCGCGATCCCCGAGCATCTGCTGGAGTCCGAACTGTTCGGCCACGAAAAAGGCGCCTTCACCGGCGCGATCGCCCGCCGCATCGGCAAGTTCGAGGAGGCAACCGGCGGCACGCTGCTGCTCGACGAAATCTCGGAGATGGACGTCCGCCTGCAATCGAAACTGCTCCGCGCCATCCAGGAGCGCGTGATCGACCGCGTCGGCGGCACCAAGCCTGTCCCGGTGGACATTCGCATCATCGCGACCTCGAACCGCAATCTGGTTGAGGCCGTACGCGAAGGCACGTTCCGCGAGGACCTCTTGTTCCGGCTCAACGTCGTGAATCTGAAGATCCCGCCACTGCGCGAGCGTCCCGCCGACATTCTCGAGCTCGCCCAGCACTTCGTCAAGAAATACGCCGAAGCCAACGGCGTGCCGATGCGCCCGATCTCGGCGGAAGCGCGACGCGTGCTTTCCGCCAACCGCTGGCAGGGCAACGTCCGCGAACTCGAAAACACCATGCACCGTTCGGTGCTGATGGCGCAGGGCGACGAGATCGGCGCCGACGCCATCCTCACGCCGGACGGCGACCGCCTCGACCTCGCCAAGACCGCGCCGGCCGTGGCGCATGCCACCATGGCCGCCGAGCAGGTAACGCGGGCCCTGGTCGGCCGCACCGTCGCCGATGTCGAGCGCGACCTGATCCTGGAGACGCTAAAGCACTGTCTCGGCAACCGGACCCATGCCGCCAATATCCTCGGCATCTCGATCCGCACGCTGCGCAACAAGCTCAACGAATATTCCGACGGCGGCATCCCGATTACGCCCGCCGGCACGCCGGGTGAATATCCGCGCATGCCGATGGTCGGGGCGTAGGCGTTCTACGCTGATCGAGAGAATGCGAATGCCCGGGCCAAGTCCCGGGCATTTTTGTTTGAATGCAGGCTACCGCCCTCGTCATTGCGAGCGCAGTAAAGCAATCCAGGATCTTTCCGCGGTGACAGACTGGATTGCTTCGCGTCGCTCGCAATGACGGCGTTGAGGGCGTTTCTCGCATAACGGGACCGCGCTACGTGACTAGGCCATCCGCAGGCAACGCCCTATAACCCCGCATGGAAACCACGCGAGGGTAAACATGTCTGAAGCTCAAATCACGGACTGGCTGGCGACGCAGCGGCAGGCGATGATCGACCTGCTGCGCGATGTCGTGAACATCGATTCCGGGTCCTATGACAAGGAAGGCGTCGATGCGGTCGGGGCGCGGTTCGAGCGGCATTTTGCCGAGCACGGCATCCCGTTCCGGCGTGAAAACAACGCCACCTTCGGCGATGCGATCCATGCCGACGTCGCAAAGCCCGGCAGCAACGAGAAGCCGGTGCTATTGATGGGACATCGCGACACCGTGTTCGGCAAAGGCGAGGCCGGGCGGCGTCCGTTCACGATTCAAGACAAGCGCGCCTATGGTCCGGGCGTTGCCGACATGAAGTCGGGCGTCGTCATGAACATATTCGTGGCGACCGCCTTCCATAAATTCGGCGGCAGCCCGCACCCGATCAAGGTGCTGATCACCTCGGACGAGGAGATCGGCTCGCCCTCCTCCCGGCCGGTGATCGAGCGCGAAGGACGCGCCGCGCGCGCCGTGTTCAATTCCGAGCCGGGCCGCCCGACCGGCAATATCGTCACGGGGCGCAAGGGCGGCATCTTCATGCATGTCGCCATCACTGGCAAAGCCGCGCATTCCGGCGCCAATTTCGCCGCCGGCGTCAGCGCGATCGGCGAGCTCGCGCACAAGATCGTGCAGATCCACGCGCTGACCGATCTCGACAAGGGCATCACGCTGAACGTCGGTCTCGTCTCGGGCGGGCAGTCCGTCAACACGACGGCGCCTTACGCGGAGGGGCAGATCGACATGCGCTACGTCGATCCCGCGGATCGTGCGAGGGTGATGGCCGCGATCGAGGCGATCATCGCGACGTCTTACGTGCCGGGCACGAGTGCGACGCTGACGGTCAAGGGCGAGTTCGTCCCGGTGGTGCAGAGCGCCGATTCGAAGGCGCTGTTCGAAACTTATCAGGCCGCCGCAAAGCAGGCCGGCCTTACCACGCTCCAGGGTGAGTTCTCCGGCGGCTGCGCCGATTCCGGCTTCACCGCCGCGGTCGGAACGCCGACCATCTGCGGCCTCGGCCCCGTCGGCGGACTCGCGCACACGGCGGAGGAATATCTCGAACTCGACAGCATCGTGCCTCGCGCACAGGCGCTGGCGCTGGCGATTTTGCGAGCCTAGTCGCAGACACTCCGCCGTCATGCCCGGGCTTGTCCCGCGCATCCACGTCTTTCCGGGAATCGCGGCTACGCGTGGATGGACCAAGCCCGGCCATGACGAGGAGAGAGCCGTCACGAATAACTCGGCGCGTCCGGCTTGCGGAAGATGTGGATGGGGTCGCCCGGCACGATCGGTTGGCCGCTGAACATGGCATAGGCGTAGAGCGCGAGATAGGCGATCGCGAGCGCGCCGATGGCGTAGAAGGCCCAGGTCGCGACGCGTTTCATCATTGCGCTCCATTGCCGTCCCGGCGGGAGGCCGAGGTGCTTCTAGAGCGATGAAAGCGAAAAGGCCAGCCTGTGCGCCCCTCGTCCGGCGGCGATCAAATGCCGCGCCGGAGGTGGGTGGGAACGCTGACGTCCGCAAGCCTGGCCGCGTCTTCGTCCTGATCGACCGCCACGTACTGGCCGTGCCAATAGGCCAGCGCAGCGTTGCGGGTGGAATTCCTGACATCCCGGACACGGCCGATGACGATGCCATGCGAATGGCGCTCGACGATCTCCTCGACCTCGCAATCGACGGCGGACAATGCGCCGACCAGCAGCGGAACGCCCGAAACCGCCGTTACCCACCGGGCGCCCGCGAAACGATCGGCACCCTTGAGCCCTCCCTTGCCGGCAAAGCGCTCGGCGACATCGAGCTGATCGGCCGCGAGGATGTTCACGCCGAAAGCGCCGTGGCGCCGGATCAGCGGGAAGGACGAGGCATCGCGATTGATGCTGACGATCAGCGTCGGTGGCTCGACCGACAGCGAGGCGACGGAAGTGACCGTCATGCCGGTAATGTCCTTGCCTCGCCCGGCGGTGATGACGCTGACGCCGCCGGTGAGGTGGCGCATGGCGCCGCGGAAATCGGCGGACGTGACGACAATTTCGGTCATGAGATCGCGGGGCACTACATTCATGGCATCGCCCCCAAACGGGGTCCCTCGCTATTTAGGTACGATCGTCCGCCGACAAAAGGTGGCTCAGGATCGAGCCTTCGAGACCCGCGAGCTCGGCCGAGCCGCGTTCGCGGGGCCGGGCCGTGTTAACCACAACGTCATGGGCGATCCGCCCCTCCTCGATCACCAGCACCCGGTCGGCCAGCGCGACCGCCTCGGCGACGTCGTGGGTCACCAGGATCGCGGTAAAGCCCTGGTCGCGCCAGACGCGCTCCAGCAACCGCTGCATCGAGATGCGGGTCAGCGCGTCCAGCGCGCCAAGCGGCTCGTCGAAGGCGAGTACCCGCGGACGCGAGACCAGCGCGCGGGCAAGGGCTACGCGCTGCTTCTGGCCGCCCGACAGCACCGAGGGCCACTGGTCGCGCTTGTCGGTCAGCCCGACCTCGGTCAGCGCCTTCTCGGCGCGCGTGTGCGCGTCACTGGATGAACGATCGCGACCGAGACCGACCTCGACATTGGAGAGAACGCGAGCCCAGGGCAACAGCCGGGGCTCCTGGAACATCACACGGATATCCTCGGGTTTCACCGCGTCGCCGAGCGAGATGCTGCCGGCGTCAAACTTTTCCAGGCCGGCGATCAGCCGAAGCAACGTGCTCTTGCCGCAGCCGCTCTTGCCCACGATCGCAACGAACTGGCCGGCCGGGATGTGCAAATCGATGCCGCGCAGCACCTCATTGTCGCCGTAGGATTTGCGCAAAGCCCGGATGCTGAGCGGCAAGCCGCTGGTCTGCGCCGGCCGTTCCTCGCGCAGCACACGGACCTGAGGCGCGAAATTGGCGCGGCTGGCGAGTTCGGTTTCCGGAAGGGAGCTACGAAGGGCTGTCTGCATGTCACTCTCAACGTTTCCAATAAGCGGGATGCCAGGAGAGCGTCAGGCGCTCCAGCACGCGGGAGGCGCTGTCGGCGAGCTTGCCGAGCAGCGCGTAGATCAGGATCGAGAGCACGACGACGTCGATCAGCATGAACTCGCGCGCCTGCATCGCCATGTAGCCGAGGCCCGAAGACGCCGCGATGGTCTCGGCGACGATCAGGGTCAGCCACATGATGCCGAGCGCGAAGCGGATGCCGACGAAGATCGAGGGCAGCGCGCCCGGGAAGATCACGCGCCGGAACAGCTCGCCATCGCTCATGCCGTAGATGCGGCCCATCTCGATCAACTGGGGATCGACGGTGCGGATGCCGTGCAGCGTGTTGAGGTAGATCGGGAAGAACACGCCGAGCGCCACCAGGAACAACTTCGCGCTCTCGTCGATACCGAACCACAAAATGACCAACGGGATCAGTGCCAGATGCGGCACGTTGCGCACCATCTGGAGCGTGGTGTCGGTCAGCTTTGAGGAGAGCTGCGACAGGCCGTTGGCGAGACCGAACGCGAAGCCGATGCTGCCGCCGATCAAAAAGCCGATCGAGGCGCGCCAGAACGAGACCCAGATGTTGCGAATGAGCTCGCCGGAGAGCAAAAGCTTCCAGCCCGCAAGCACGACGTCGCTCGGCGCCGGCAGCACGCGCGTCGGCACAAAGCCAGTGACGCTGGCAACCTGCCAGATCGCGATGATGGCGAGCGGCACGATCCACTGGATCAGGCCGTCGAGGCGCGGCAGGCGAAAACTGCGCGGGAACGAAACGCTGTCGATCAGGCTCATGACTGCGACACCTTGTGCTGCGGACGGAAGTCGCTGCCGACCGTCTCACCAAAGGGGCCGCCGTTGAAGTGAAGCTTGGTCACGTTGCTGGGCTGCTCCAGCGAAAGCAGCGGGAACACCAGCTCGGCGAAGCGATAGGCTTCCTCCAGATGCGGGTAGCCCGACATGATGAAGGTATCGATGCCGATGTCCTGATACTCCTTGATACGGGCCGCGACGGTCTGGGCGTCGCCGACCAGTGCCGTGCCGGCGCCGCCGCGCACGAGGCCGACACCGGCCCACAGGTTCGGAGCGATCTCGAGCTTGTCGCGCTTGCCGCCATGCAGCTGTGCCATGCGCTGCTGGCCGACGGAATCCATCCGCTCAAAGTTCTTCTGCGCCGTGGCGATGGTCTCGTCGCTGACATGCTTGATCAGCTCGTTGGCAGCCTGCCAGGCCGCTTCATTGGTCTCGCGGACAATCACGTGGAGCCGGATGCCGAAGGACAATTTTCGGCCACGTGCTGCTGCGAGCTCCCTCACCTTGGCGATCTTCTCCGCGACCAGCGCCGGCGGCTCACCCCAGGTGAGATATTTGTCGACGGCGTCGACGGCGACGTCGATACCGGCATCCGACGAGCCGCCGAAATAGAGCGGCGGCCGCGGCGACTGCACCGGCGGGAACAGCAGCTTGCCGCCTTCGACATGGATGTGCTTGCCCTCGACATTGACGGTCTTGCCGGCGAGCAGGTCGCTATAGACGTTGAGAAACTCGCGGGTGACCTCGTAGCGCTCGTCATGGCCGAGGAAGATGCCGTCGCCCTTGTTCTCGACGGGATCGCCGCCGGTGACGACGTTGACCAGAAGCCGGCCGTTGGTGATGCGATCGAGCGTCGCCGTCATGCGCGCGGCCACGCTCGGCGATTGCAGGCCGGGCCTGACGGCCACGAGATAGCGCAGCCGCTCGGTGAACGGCGCGACCGAAGAGGCGACGATCCAGGAATCCTCGCAAGATCGCCCGGTCGGCAGCAGCACGCCGAAAAAGCCGAGCTGGTCGGCGGCCTGCGCGATCTGGCGTAGATAGTTGAAATTGACCTCGCGGCCGCCGACGCCGGTGCCGAGATAGCGGCCGTCACCGTGGGTCGGCAGGAACCAGAGGATGTTGGCGTTTGCTTGCTTGCTCATGTGCTTGCTCATGATCCTGGCTTCCGCGCCACGTCGGAAATCTTGATGGATTTGGGAATCAGGTTGAGCGCGAAGAACGCGTCGGCAACCTGCTGCTGATCGGCGACGACGGCGTCGGTGATCGGCTTGATGCCGTAGGCCTGCCGCTTCAGCGCCACCTCGACCACGGGGACCGGCAGGCCGATCGCGGGCGCCAGCTGCTCGGCAACCGCGTGGATGTCGCCCTTGGCCCAATCGTCGACCGCGCTCAGCTCGGCCAGCACGGCGTCGACGATCTCAGGATTGGCTTCGAGGAATTTCTTCGAGGAGAAATAGAACTGGTAGTTCGCCACGATGTCGGTGCCGTCAGCGAGCGTACGTGCGCCGGTCGCCGCTTCCGCGGCGGCCTGGAACGGATCCCAGATCACCCAGGCATCGACCGCGCCGCGCTCAAAGGCGGCGCGCGCATCGGCTGGCGCCAGAAATACCGGCTCGATCTCGGAATATTTGACGCCGGCCTTCTCCAATGCCTTGACCAGGAGATAGTGGACGTTGGAGCCCTTGTTGAGCGCGACCTTCTTGCCCTTGAGATCGGTGACAGACTTCAGCGGGCTGTCTTTCGGCACCAGGATCGCCTCGCCCTTCGGGGCCGGCGGCTCGTAGGCGACATACTGGATCGGGGCGCCGGCGGCTTGCGCGAAGATCGGCGGGGCTTCGCCGGTGTTGCCGAAATCGATCGCGCCGACATTGAGCGCCTCGAGCAGCGGCGGGCCGGAGGGGAATTCGGTCCACACCACCTTGTAGCCGTCGGCCGCGAGCTTCGGCTCCAGCGTGCCCTTGCTCTTGAGCAGCACCAGCTTGCCGTATTTCTGATAGCCGATGCGGACCACCTTGTCCTGACCGTAGGAGGTGCCGACCGCGGCGGCGACGATGCCGATCGACAGCACGATGGCCGCGATCAGACGCTGAATGATACGTCTCATGTTCAAACCCTTCTGGATGGGAAGATCGGTCGGCACGATCAGGCTGCCGGGTTGCGCCAGACGATGTCGCGAACGACGATCGGCTTGGGGATCAGGCCGAGCTTGTAGAAGCGGTCGGCAACGCCCTGCTGGGTGACGACGATGTCGTCGGTGACGGGGCCGACCACGAAGTTCGCGCGATTGGCTGCGACGGTTTGGATATCCAGCGGGACGCCGGTGATCGCGGCGAGCGATCTCGCGACCTCGTCGCGGTTCTGTTCGGCCCATTTGCCGGCCGCCGTTGTCACGTCGACGATCTGTTGCAGGATCGCACCGTGGTTCTTCGCGAAATCGCGGTTGGCGATGTAGAAGGAATTGGTCTTGGTGACCTCGCGTGCATTGATCAGGATGCGGCCGCCCTGCTTGGTCTCGCCGATCGCAAAATACGGATCCCAGATCGCCCAGGCCTCGATGCTGCCATTGGCAAAGGCAGGCCCGGCATCCGGCGGCGTCAAATAGACCGGCGTGATGTCGGCGTAGGTGAGACCGGCCCTTTCCAGCGTCTGCACCACGATGTTGTGGGCACTGGAGCCCTTGGTGAAGCCGATGCGCTTGCCCTTCAAGTCAGCGATGGTGCGGATCGGCGAGCCCTTCGGCACCAAAATGCCCTGGCCGTTGGTGATGGGCTGGCCGGCGGCATAGACGATTGCCGCGCCCGCGGCCTGGGCGAACACCGGCGGGGAATCGCCGACCGAGCCGAAATCGACGCTGCCGACATTCATCGCCTCCATCATCGGAGGGCCCGAGGAAAACTCGACCCATTTCACCTCGATGCCTTGCGGATTGAAATGTTTTTCCAAGGACGCCTGCTGGCGCGTGATGACCAGCACGCCGGTCTTCTGGTAGCCGACACGAATTTCCTTCAGCGCGCCTTGTGACGTTCCTTGCGCGTTGGCGCGCGAGGCGAATGCAGCGACTGCCGCAGTTCCGACGGATAATTTGAGAAAGTCCCGACGCTGCATTCCGCACTCCCGGCCGCACGTGGCCGTCATCATTCATCTAGCCCAAATGATGGTGCGACTTATCGGAGGTGTCGAGACGCGCGAGAAAATAGCGATGCGAGCACTGCGCCCGGTGCCGCGCGCACGATTAATCTTTCAAGCGGTGGAGCGAATGAAGATGGAATTTTTCTGCACGCGGATGTGAATGCCGAGCGCGTTGGGTCTCGAGACTCGCGACCGGACCAAAAACCGCGAAAACAACCCCATGCACAGTAGCCGGGGCATGCGAAAACAATGACTTACGTATATCCGAAATTCGTTTTGACTCGTCGGGCAAAACGGAGGCAAGGTGAGATCGTGGCGGCGTTCGGGATGGACCCGCCTCTGGCGGGCTAATGCAGCCACCTCACCGGCAAGTTCTGCAGCCCGCGGAACGCCCAGCCGCCGATCCGCACCGGCTCGTCGTCGGCAAGCTCGAGCTTTTGGGCACGCGCGAACAATGTCGGCAGCGCGACATCGGCGATCATGGCGCGCGAGGCCCAGGCGCCGGCGCAAAAATGCGGACCGGCGCCGAACGCGACGCTCTTGGCGGTGTCACGCCGCACGTCGAACTGGTCGGCGCGCTCAAAATGCTGCTCGTCACGGTTGGCCGAGCCGAACATCAGGAACACACGCTCATCAAGTTCGAACGAGACGTCGCGGATGCTCCACGGCTTTGCGATGCGCCGCGGCGACATGCCGATCGGCGAGATCCAGCGGGCATATTCCTCGAAGGCCTGGAGCCAGGTCACCTCGCCCTTGCGCACGAGATCGAGCTGCTCGGGATGGGACAGCAGCGCCCACACCGTGCCGGCGATCGCCTTGCGCGGTTCGTTCTGGCCGCCTGATATCGCGAGTTTGACGTTGGCGCGCACGCTCTCCATCGACATGCCCGAAGCGAGCAGCACGCCAAGGATGCTCCGGTCAGGATGCTTGCGCATCACCGGCAGGATGTCGTCGATCGCCGCATCGATGCCTGATGTCGCCGCATGGCAGCGCGCCTCGACGGCCGTATCGCCGGTGTAGTTGGCGATGCCCTCGATCATGCCCTGCGACCATGCATCCATGTCCCCAAAGCCGATATTGGTGAGGCCGGTAATGGACTTCAGGCATTCGCCGGAGAACGGCAGCGCGAAGTCGCGCATGAAGTCGATCCGGCTGCCCGGAACGATTGCATCGATGATGCGGTCAGCATGCGCCTGGAATTGCGCGGTCCAGTGCGCCTTCACCGTCTTCGGCGACACCGTCGGAAACATCGCGCGGCGCTCGACCTGGTGCGCCTCGCCGTCCTTGCGCATCATGTTGTGGCCCATCAGCCGATTCATCAGGCCTGCGGGCTGGTGCGAGGAGAACACGTCGATCTGCTTCTCGGAGATCGAGATGTCGTCGCGGCGCGTCAGCAGCGTCGAGCCGAGTTGCGGTACGAAGGCGATCGGCGCCTCTTTACGCATTGTCGCGAGCATCGGGTAGGGGTCGGCCCAGAACGCGACAGGGTCGATGTCGATGCGCGGCGCGGTGCTCAAGACGGCCTCCCCTGAATTCTCCTGTGCTTCAGGACAGACTAGCGAACTCCGCGGCCCGGGTCTGTCCCTAGCGATAGGGACGGACGGAATGGGAGTTACTGGGCCTCGGCAATCTTCGGTCCAGATGACTGCATCTGCGCGTTAATTGCCGAGGGTCGGTTCGACAGCAACGCCGGGTCCGGCGATCGGGAAGCGGCGTCGGGCGGTGCTCGCTCGGATGGTCGACGGGCAGCGGTTGTTGGAAGCACGATCACTTTCGCTCCGATCTTCACCCGCTCAAAAAGGTCCACGACGTCTTCATTGGTGAGGCGGATACAGCCGGACGAAACCCGCTTCCCGATCGTATCGGGCTTGTTGGTGCCGTGAATTCTATACTCGGTCTCGCCTAGATACATCGCCCGAGCGCCGAGCGGGTTGCCGGGGCCGCCCGCCATAAACCGCGGCAGATAAGGCTGACGCACAACCATCTCCGCAGGCGGACGCCAATCCGGCCATTCTGTTTTACGGGCCACAGTCTGTTCACCGGACCACGTGAAACCTTCGCGGCCAACACCGATGCCGTAGCGCATCGCTTGCCTGTCGTTCAGAACGAAATAAAGGAACGTGTTTCCGGTATCGATGATCACGGTGCCCGGCGCCTGGTGGCTGGTGTAGTCAATGACCTGCCGAACAAATGCTCCGGGGCCATCAGCAGCTTTTGGTGGTTCGACCAGAGGCGCCGGGGCCGGAATCGGAGCCGGCGCTGATGCATGAACTGGAGTTGACACGTAAACCGGAGTTGACGACGCCATGGCTTGGTTCGCAGACGGTTTTCGGATCGGTTGCACGCTCGCCGGGCGAGACAGCAAACTGTACCCCAATGCCGCGATGGCCACGGCGCCAATCGCAACTCTCCCGGCCATAGGCAGCGCGAACGTCTCTGCCTTTCCACGTTTGGCCCGCTTACTCATGTCTTTCCCCAGGTCACCATGCCCAAGAGAGGTACGCGGCAAAATTTAAGAAACTTCGAAGCGATTTCGCTCAGACTGGGAACCATGGGGATGGTTAACGGCGAACTCTTCGCGGACCTGAAGCTCCCTTAATTCAGGCTGCGGGGGCCAGCCAGCAGGCGCAGCACGATGGCAAACAGCTCGCTCTGCGAGGAGATGCCAAGCCGCTCATAGGCGCGTTTGCGATAGGTCAGCGTCGAATGCAGGCTGATGCCGAGTGCTTGCGAGATCGCCTCGGAGCTGAAGCCGGAGAGGATACGACGGCAAACGTCCTGCTCGCGCGGGGTGAGGCTGGCGAGCGGCGTGTGCGTCGCAAACAACGTGGCGAGAGTCTGGTCGGTGGTCGCCGCGCCTTGCTGGAAGTGGCGCGCCACGCTCGCGCCAATTGCAGGTGCAATGGCTCGGAGCCGCTCGTGCTGCTCGGCGCTGAAGCGACCCTGGGCGGCGATCCGATAGAAATTGACGTAGAAGCAGGTGTCGTCGACCCAGATCGCGGTCGCGCATTTGTCCACGATGCCGGAATCCACAAAGAACATTTTTCGGTAGCGCGCGCCGTACATACGGGGCGCGAAGGCGGGCAGTACGATCGGCGCGCGCCCCTTCCCTTCGAACAGCGCATCGCGGTTGGGGTCGAATTCGTGGAACTGCCCGGCATAGGCCGCGCCGAGGTCGCCGCCGATCGGGATGTTGCCGGCATCGAGCAGGCAGTGTGCGGCGCCGGCACGGCTCAGCGCGAACACCATGCAATGCCCGACATCGGCCTGCCGACGTAGCGTGTCGATCAGGACATTTGGAAAGTCGGGGCGGCCGATCGCGAGCACCGCGGGCGCGATGTCGCCAGCCGCCGGATTCGCGGGCCTCCCGTGAGGGCGCATCGTGTTCTCCCTATCGCATTTTGATGAAATTTAGCAGCAATGGCCGCGCGGCGAAAGGCGGGTGTTGCCGATATCTCCCGCGACGTCGCCGAGCCAAGTGGACGAAGGGTGGCGACTCAGGAAGCAATTTGCCGCAAAATCTTGTCCATTGCTTTTCCCTTGGCCAGCTCATCGATCAGCTTGTCCAGGTAGCGGATCTCTCGCATCGTCGGCTCTTTGACATCCTCGACCCGGACGCCGCAAACCACGCCTTTGATCAGGGTGCGCGAAGGATTGATGTTAGGGGCCTTCGCAAAGAAGGTTTCGAAGTCGGTTCGCTGTTCCAGTTGAGCTTCCAGCTCCGTCTGACCATAGCCTGTCAACCAGGAGATGATCTGATCGACCTCTGCTTTGGTGCGTCCTTTCTTCTCCGCCTTCGCAACGTAAAGCGGGTAAACGCTTGCGAAGCTCGTCGTATAGATCCGGTGTTTTGCCATGACGACTCCGGGGGGTCACGTGTTAGGGGCCGGGGAGAGCTGAGACGATGCCGCAATCCTTCGCCACCGCATGCGCCGACAGTGGCCAAGAGACCTGCCATCGATGGAGTTTGCCTGTAGAGACTCTGACTGGAAAGCCCTGGAAGGAATATGCGGCAGCAAATCCGCGCCAAACGCCGATCGCAGCGCCCGTGACGTGCGTCACTGAAGGTGCGCAGCAGTTGCGGCACTCTGCATCCTGGCTGCAACCCGCCGCCCAAAAACAGGAGGACCTCGCATGAAAACCGCTCGCTTTGCTCTCTTCGCTGCCCTCGTTGGGCTCGGCTCTCTCCTCGGATCCGGACACTATTCACCTGCTGCAGCAGGCTTCGGCTCGCAATACGGGTGGATGGGAAACAAGCCATACATGGACTGCCTGAAATACGTGGGGGCCTTCGGTGCCGACTACCCGAACCGAAGCAAGAACATCGAGACTTGCAAGCACAATTACCTTCCGGGCGGCCGCTGAGGTGACTAGCATCCGCTGCTGGTGCGGTAGAATCCGCCCCAGGCATCCGCACTCGCTCAGGCTTCAAGCGTACTCGAAGGCAAATGCTCAAGGCAGAACCCACGCTTGAAGCTCTGGCATCACATATCCAGCGCCAGGACCGATCACTGAAGGCCATGGGATGGAGCGTTCTGGGCGCTACAATCATGGCGGCTGCGGCGATCCTTGCCTCGCAATGGCACTCGACCGTCAGCGCCGGCACAGTCAAAGCCAAGACCTTGGCCGTGGAAACCATCGCCTTGCGTAATGACACCGGCAAAATCGTCGCCTTGATCTCATCCACGTCCGACGGAACGCCGCATATCTCGTTATTCGACAGCCGCGAGAAGGTACGTCTCAGTATCGGGCTTCGCCAGGACGGCGCACCTTCGGTGTCGCTCCTCGATACAGAGCAGCGCTCCCGGGCCGTGCTGTCCCTGAATGATCATCAGGATGCGTCCTTGACGATGTTCAATGCTGCAAAACATCCTCGTGCCACGCTCGCTGTCGACGCCGTCAGCTCGGCTCACATGGTTCTCTACGGGACCGGCGGTGGTCTCAATCTGTCCGCGTCCGATGGAAGGGTGCAGTAGAACCCGGGGGACGGACCCATTCAGAACGTCCAAACCAAAAATGAGACCAAGTAAATTCCAGCCATGGAGCTCATGTCGGCTCCAGCCAAAGCTTTGGTCCGATCCGAGGCTGAAGTTCTCAGGTGACGTAGGTGGGAAGGTTGGACCAGGGCATCTCCTCATCAAGCGGCTGGCCGCCTGATGCCCGGTCACCGCCAACGGCGGCCGAAGAGCGGATGGTTTCCGAGGTCGCAGATGGGCCAGAAGCGACATTAGCTCATGTGGCCATCTCAACGGGTCTGTCGTATATTGCCGCTGAGAGGTCACGGCGCCATGGGCGAGGACCGACTAACCCAGGTCGAGCGAAGGTTGTCGGCCATATTGGCCGCCGACGTTGCCGGCTATTCGCGACTGATGCATAGCGAAGAGGAGCCCACCCATATCAAACTATCCGCGCTTCTCGCGGGTACCGTCAATCCCTCGATCGCCGAACATGGCGGCCGCGTTGTGAAGAACACCGGCGACGGGCTGTTGGCAGAATTTCCAAGCGCTGTGCAGGCGGTTCGGTCCGCGGTGCAGTTTCAAACCCGCATCAAGGAACTTACGGCCGCTGAGGTGGCGGACAGGCGTATTACTTTTCGGGTGGGCATCAACATCGGTGACGTCATCGTTGAGCCCCACGACATCTTCGGGGATAGCGTCAATATAGCAGCAAGGCTGCAGAGCATTGCGGAGCCCGGGGGCATATGCATTTCGTCGTCCACCTACGAACATGTTTGCGGCAAGGTCGGGGTCGCATTCGTTGACTTGGGCGAGCAGAATCTCAAGAACATTCACCGCCCAGTGCGAGCTTACGCCATCGTCGGGGATGGAGTTGTTCCGCGACCCGAGAATGCGCGGTCGCTCGCGCTTTCGACCCCGCGCCTTTCTATAGTTGTGCTGCCTTTTGTCAATCTCAGCGGTGATTCCGAGCAGGACTACTTTGCCGATGGCGTCACTGAAAGCCTGACCACCGACCTTTCCCGCATCAGCGGCTCGTTCGTCATTGGCCGACACACCGCGTTTACGTACAAGGGCAAAACGCTTGACCTCCGGCAAGTCGGCCGTGAGTTGAATGTTCGCTATGTGCTGGAAGGTTCGGTTCAGCGGAGCAGTAATCGGCTGCGTGTCGGCGCCCAGCTTGTCGACGCTGAAACCGGTGCACAGTTGTGGACCGATCGGTTTGACAAGCCCTTTGCTGATCTGTTCGATATGCAGGACGAGATCGTATCGCGACTTGCCAATACACTGGATACACAACTGATCGAAGCCGAGGTGAGGCGTGCGATACGATCACCACATCCCGATTCAATGGACTTATACTTCCAAGGGAAGTCGCTCTTGTACAGGGGGTGGTCGCCCGAATGTTTGGCGCAAGCTCGGGGCAATTTCGAGCGGGCGTTAGCCCTCGATTCCGAGAATATCGAAGCGATGATCTGGATGGCAGTCGTCGATTTGATCGTCGGATTGAATTGCATGAGCGACGACCGGCGAGCTCTGATCTCAGTAGCCGAAGCAATTCTTTTAAAGGTGGTGTCCGTAGCTCCGAACAACGCCTTTGGCCATCTAGCCTTGGGCGCCCTGCTAAATGCCACCCATCGCGCGGTTAACGGCATAGCTGAGTGTGAGCGTGCATTGGTGTTGGATCGGAATCTAGCCGACGCCCACGCACGTGTTGGGGCCGCGAAGATTCTGATAGGTCAGGAGGCAGAGGCTGAAGCCCACATCAATGAAGCATTTCGTCTCTCTCCGCGCGATATCTTTGCCTTCGATTGGTTGATGCTGGTCGGCTTTGCCAAGTTACAGCTTGCCGCAGATTCTGAAGCGATCGACTGGTTCCGGCGCGGCATAGAGGCGAACCGAAATCACCCCCTTACCCATTTTGGGTTAGCTGCCGCACTAGCACTGGTTGGCTCGCTGGATCAGGCCAGAGCCGCAGTAAAGGCGGGACTTGCGCTCAATCCTGGCTTCACCATCCGCCGCTTCGGCGGCTACGCACTTCGCGTGAAGCACGAGCGTATCTATGTGGGCCTGCGCGCGGCCGGGGTGCCCGAGGGCTAGCGCGCCTGCTCTGGGTCATAAGCCGCCGATCACCCGCAAGGTGGGAGACCTCCGCTTTGCGTTGGTAAGCCGACGTCTATGAGTACACGTCCTCGCGCTCGGTTTGTAGAAGCAGATCAATGCGCCCAGTGCTTTGGGATTCCCGACCGGAGGGCGGATGATGTCCTACCCCGCCGCCGCCTTCGCTGGCGCCACGCTGACCGCGAGCTTGCCGTAGCGGTCGGTGAAGGCCTCCGTGTCGATCTCTTCCAGCTTGATCTCGCCGCTCATCACGCCCTGTTTCCAGGCCGCCTGGGCCGGATCGTTCTGGAATTCCGGCATCACCTCGCGGCCGAACAGCTCGAGCGATTCGCAGATATGCTCGTGACTGTTCTTGCCCGCTTGATTAAGCAGGATCACCTGGTCGATATGCGAGCTCTGGAAGCGCTTCAGCTTCCTGCGGATGGTCTCGGGCGAGCCGATCAGGCCGCCACGCAGCGCGGCCTCCTGCGCCTCGGGATTGTCGCGCTTCCACTTGTTGTACTCGTCCCACATGTTGACGGTGTAGGGCGCGGGACGCTGGCGGTTCTGCGAGGCGCCGTAGAAGCGCAGCGCGAACTGGAAGAAGGTGGCGCCGTCTGCGCGGGCGCGGGCCTCCTCGTCCGTCTTGGCGCACATGAAGAACGACACCAACGCCATGTTCGGGTTGATCTCATAGTCGGCGAGCTTTGCCAGACGCTTGGTCATGGCGTTGTAATAGGCGTGCACCCAGGCATGCGCGGCGTCCGCGCTCACGAACTGGAAGCCGAGCGCGCCAAAGCCATGACGGCCGGCACGTTCGATGGTCGGCAGCTGCGAGCAGGCCATCCACAACGGCGGATGCGGCTTCTGCACCGGTTTTGGCACGACATTGCGCAACGGGATGTCGAAGTACTTGCCGTGATGCTCGGAGCCCGCGTCCTTGAACATCGGGAAGATCGCAGCGACGGCCTCCTCGAACACTTCTTTCTTGGTTTCCATGTCGCGGCCGAACGGCGTGAGCTCGGTAATGGACGCGCTCTCGCCCATGCCAAACTCGCAGCGGCCGTTGGAGAGCAGGTCGAGCACCGCGACGCGCTCGGCGACACGCGCCGGATGATTGGTGGTGAGCTGAAGAATGCCGTGGCCGAGCCTGATGTTCTTGGTGCGCTGGCTAGCCGCCGCGAGGAAGGATTCCGGCGAGGGCGAATGCGAGTATTCTTCGAGGAAGTGATGCTCGACAACCCACGCATGATCGTAGCCGAGCCGGTCGGCGAGCTCCATCTGCGAGAGCGCATTCTGGTAGAGCCTGAGCTCGTCGCCGGCCACCCAGGGCCTTGGCAGTTGCAGCTCATAGAAGATGCCGAACTTCATGACGCCGTCTCTCCCAAGTTTTCTTGCCCGCTAATTGTTCTTGCGCTCATCTTAATGCGCGAGGCGGCGCTGTCTACGGAGCAGCAATTCCGTCGTGCGGGAGAACGATTCCTCGATCGCACGTAGCAGTGTGCGCCATCAGCACATGTTTGGGCCGCTTGGCCTGAGCGAGCGCCTCGTCCTTCGAGACCATCACTTTGCGGTCTCCTCAGGACGAGGCTGAGCGGCATCTTTGCCTGTCGAAAGCGCTGCCGCGCACTCCGTCCTCATCCTGAGGGCCCGCCAAAGGCGGGCGTCTCGAAGGATGGGCGGCAGGGAAACGGCAGTTAAATGCGATTGTCCTGCGCTTGAACCGGCGGTGCGAATGGTTAGTTTTGGGGATTGCGAATCGCTCCGTTTCGCCCCTCCTCAAGACAGACATGGCCACATTCACCCCGCATCAGGATGCCGCGCTCAAAGCCGTTGGCGATTGGCTGAAGGCAAAACCCGGCCGCAACGGCACGCCGCCGGTGTTCCGCCTGTTCGGCTTTGCCGGCACCGGCAAGACCACGCTGGCGCGGCACATTGCCGACGGCGTCGACGGCGAGGTGAAATTCGCTGCCTTCACCGGCAAGGCGGCGCTGGTCATGCGCAACAAGGGTTGCGACGAGGCCTCCACCATCCATTCGCTGATCTATCGCACCCGCGAATCCGGCGAGGAACAGCCGAGTTTCGAGCTGTGGGACGACGCCCCGGCCTCGAAGGCCAAGCTGATCGTGATCGACGAATGCTCGATGGTCGATGCCGAATTGGGCCGCGATCTGATGTCGTTCGACTGCCCGCTGCTGGTGCTGGGCGATCCCGCGCAGCTGCCGCCGATCCAGGGCGCCGGCTTCTTCACCAATACCGAGCCCGACGCGATGCTGACCGAGGTGCACCGCCAGGCCCAGGACGACCCGATCGTGCGGATGTCGATGGACGTCCGCGAGGGACGTGAGCTCGACATCGGCCGCTACGGCGAGAGCGAGGTGGTGTCGCGCAAGGAGCTCGATCCCGATCGAGTCATGGCCGCCGACCAGGTCCTGGTCGGCCGTAACAACACGCGGCGCGCGTACAATATGCGGGTGCGTCAGCGCCAGAACATCGAGGACACCTTTCCGGTCGCCGGCGACAAGCTGGTGTGCCTGCGCAACAACCGCAAGAAGGGCCTGTTCAACGGCGGCCTGTGGCGCGTGAAATCGCGCAACACCACGCGCTCGAAATCGCGCATTCTCAGCATGCGGCTGTCGCCGGACGAGGATCTTGGCCACAAGGTGACGAAGGTCTCGGTGCGCGCCGACTGCTTCGAAGGCGGCGTCGAGGCGATCGCCTGGGAGCAACGCAAGCCCTATGACGAGTTCGACTACGGCTATGTGCTGACTGTGCACAAGTCGCAGGGCTCGCAATGGGACGACGTCGTGCTATTCGACGAGAGCTTTGCGTTTCAGGAGAGCCGAGCGAGATGGCTGTATACCGGGATCACGCGGGCGGCGAAGCGGCTGAGCATTGTGGTCTAAAGCTCCGCGGCTATAGGGTGGGCAAAGGCGCGAAGCGCCGTGCCCACCATTCGTCCAAGCACGCGGTAAGAACGGTGGGCACGCTTTGCTTTGTCCACTCTACGATACCGGCATCGCGGCTTCATTTGCTCTCTCACTTCCCCGCGACGAAATAAAAATCCTCGCGCCCCGGAGGCGAGCCGTACGAAAACGGCTGCTGCTCGTGCTTGGTCACGACCCAGACGTCGTCGCGGACGATGTCGAACAGTTTTCGGATCTCGACGCGCGGCACCTTGATTTCGCGGGCGAGCGCGGTGGCGAAGGGGCTGTCGGCGTCGCCATCGCCGTCCATCGCGGTCTCGCCGTGCTTGGCGGCGTAGACCACCATGAAGCCGGCGCCGGGCTCGATGTTGGAAAAGCCCTTGTCGACCAACTTGAGCGACAGCGTGCGCTGCATGGTCGGCGCGAACGGATTGTCACGGCAGGCATCCAGCATCACCAGACGCACCTTTCGCGCGGCGCCGACGGCGGCAATCACCTGCTCCAGCGCAACCGCCTGGGTCTCGGCGTCCCTGTCCGCGGCGAGCTTGGCGTCGACAGGAACGAGATAGTTGACGCCGCCGATCTCGAAACCGTGGCCGGCGTAATAGACCACCGCCCAATCCGCCTTCTCCGCCTCGGCGGCAAACGTCTGCAACGCTTCGAAGAACTTGTCGCGGGTGAGGTCGCTGACGGATATCACGGTCTGGAAGCCGACATCGCGCAGTACGCTTGCGATCATTTTCGAGTCGCGGGGCGGGTTGGGCAAGGCGTGGACGTTCTTGTAGGCGCCGTTGCCGATCACAAGCGCCACACGGCGCCCCGTTGATCCGGCCGGCGCCTGCGGTGTCAGCGCGGCGAGCCGTTCCCGCGCGATCGCGCGGGCGCGCGCGACGTCGAGCTCGTCGAACTTCGTCAGCGAATAGGCTGCCGCGCGATAGTCGGCGCGGGCCTGGGCAAGATCCTTCTTGCGCTCGTAGATCTGGCCGCGGCCTGAATGTGCCCGGACGTTGTTCGGGTTGATCTGGATCGCCGTGTTGTAGTCCTTCAGCGCGGCGTCGAAATCGCCCTTCAACATGTTGACGTCGGCGCGATTGTTGATCGCGTAAGTGTTCTTCGGCTGCTTCTCGATCAGGCGGCTGCAGTCGGCGAAGGCCTGGTCGAACTTGCCCATCATGCCGTAGGTGATGCAGCGGTTGCTGGTGATCTGCTGCGCGGCCGGCTCGATCTTCTCGGCCTCCGCGAAATCGGCGATCGCACCGTCAAAATCCTTCATCAGCGTGCGGACGCGGGCGCGGTTGGTGTAGCCGAGCAGGAACTTGGGCGCGTATTTGATCGACAGGTTGAAATCGTCGAGCGCGCTTTGCAGCGCACCTCGGCGCAGCTGTATGATTCCGCGGTTGTTGTAGGGCACACCGTAGGTCGGACGCTTCTGGAGCGCGAGGTTGTAGTCCGCCATCGCAAGGTCGTCCTGGCCCGTCCGCTCATGGGCGAGGCCGCGCAAATTGAGCGTGACGACGTTGTCGGGATCGAGATCGACGGCCATGGACAAGGTCTCGATCGCGTGGACGTAGTCGCGCTTATTGATCAGCGTATTGCCGCGCACGGAGAGCGCGATGCCCTTGTCCTTGCCGGTGACACGGTCGGCGTTGAGCAGATTGTCGCAGGCCTGTGCCCTCGCCTGCGCATCCGCCTGGCGGTCGCGGCAAATGGCGAGGTCGTCGCCGGATTGCGGACCGGCCGCCGCGATCGAGCTCCAGGCGGCCAAACCGGCGAGCACGGCGACGAGGGTCAGGGATATGACGCGCAGCATGTTGTCAGGTCAGCTCCAGCCATCAATCTTTAGGTCGATCACCGATCGCGCGGGTTCATCTAGCGCGGAGTTCCGGTCCTCGCCAAGCCGGACTGTCCCAAGCCACGTTTTTCACAGACTCGTGTCCGTCCGGCCGTAACAATCGCCCGGCCGGCCCGTATCTCGAATGTCTGGAAATGCCGGGCAGGCTGTTCGCCCGGCTCCAACCGCCCTAGACTGTCAGACCTTCCGAAAGAGGATCGCCATGCGCCGACCTGCCATCCTGTCCCTGCTCGCCGCAACCACCGCCCTGACGCTGGCCTTTGCCGCGCCGACCCGGGCCGCCGAGGATGCGGTCGTGATCCCAACTCCCGCAGTGGATGCGGCACCCGCAAGCGGGACCCAAACCGCCGTGATCGCCGGAGGCTGCTTCTGGGGCGTGCAGGGCGTGTTCCAACACACCGCAGGCGTCCTCAACGCGGTTTCCGGCTATGCTGGCGGCACCAAGGCGACGGCCGACTACCAGACTGTCTCGAGCGGCCGAACCGGCCATGCGGAATCGGTCGAGATCAAATACGATCCGAAGAAGATCTCCTACGGCAAGATCCTGCAGATTTACTTCTCGGTGGCGCACGACCCGACCCAGCTCAACCGGCAGGGACCCGACAGCGGCACGCAATATCGCTCGGCGATCTTCACCACCTCCGACGAGCAGAAGAAGGTGGCCGAAGCCTATATCGCCCAGCTCAACGGTGCCAAGGTCTTCAGCAAGCCGATCGCGACCAAGGTCGGCGCGCTGGAGGCGTTCTATCCGGCGGAGGCCTATCATCAGGACTATCTGACGCTGCACCCGAACCAGCCCTATATCGCCTACAACGATCTCCCGAAGGTCGAGAACCTGAAAAAGCTGTTCGCGGATAACTACATCGAGAAGCCGACGCTGGTGAGTGCCAGCAAGGCCACCAACTGATCGCGAGATCACCAAAAAACACGGGAGACCCATGCCCGACACCAAGACGAAAACCACAGACGACAAGGTCATCAAGAGCGAAGAGCAATGGCGCAGCGAGTTGTCGCCGATGCAGTACGCGGTGCTGCGCGAGAAGGCGACCGAGCGTCCCTTCTCCGGCGAATATGAGCACGACCACCGCGCCGGCACCTATACCTGCGCCGGCTGCGGCAACGAGCTGTTCGAATCCGATGCGAAGTTCGATTCCGGCTGCGGCTGGCCGAGCTTCACCCAGCCCGCCGTCGAGAGCCATGTCGACGAGGAGCGGGACGTCACCCACGGCATGATCCGCACCGAGGTGCTGTGCTCCAAGTGCAGCGGCCATCTCGGCCATGTCTTCCCTGACGGCCCCGGACCCACCGGCCTGCGCTACTGCATCAACTCGGCGGCGCTGAAGCTCGAGCCGAAATAATCGTTGCGTGTCCCCCGGTTCCGTCATGGAACCGGGGGACGCGATGTGCTTTTCTTCTTTGGCGGTGCGGCCGACCATCGTGTTTCGGCGGCCGCCAGGGAGGATGCCATGACGCTTGGGACCATCCTGATCATCCTGGTGATCATTTATCTGCTCGGCGGCCTGTCGGGCCGCTTCGGTGGCTACGGCTACGGGATGGGCCATTCCGGCATGGGGATCGGCGGCCTCGTGCTGGTGGTGCTGCTCGTGCTGCTGCTCCTCGGTAAGCTATAAACCAATCAAGCCATTGATATTATTTCGACTTTCCAAGTCGCGGACCTGCCATGCGTGGATTCATCATCTCTCATCGCAGGGGTCGCAATTTTGTCAAAACGGCCTATATTAGAGAACGAAAATGACATGTGCGGCGGGCCCACCTGATCGTGGCCTCCGCCCGTCCAAATCCCACGCGCTTAAAGCCCCAGAGCGATCACGAGGTCTTTGACCATGCGTCCACTGCGTCCGTTCAACTTCAACACCTCCGCCGAACTCTTTCCCGCCGCGATCCGCAAGAAGAAGCGCGCGGGCTTCACCTATCGGCGGTTTGGTACCGCGGCCGAAGCCGTGCAGTTCGCAATGGAGCAGCTGCCGACGGATTCGCTGAACGGCGCCTATCTCCAGGTCGAGGAAGCGCGCTTCGACCAGAACGGGATCCGCTCGCTTTACGAGAGCGAAGCCTTCCCGTTGCCCCGTCACCGCAAGCCTGAGCCCGTCGAGAACGCCGACGCCGACGCCGCGTAAGCTTTCTCGCAAGCCTGCTTTATCGCAAGCCTGCTATATCGCAAGCCTCCGATGTGCGCTGAAGGCGCGATGGCCATAAGCCGTCGCGCTTTTTGCGTTTTGGGGAGTGTCAGGTGCGCGGCTGCTTGTCGAGCCAGCGGCGCAACAGGCGCACGTTGCGCATATTGGCGCGGAACATGACGTCGAAGGCGTCGCCTGCGAACGGGACGATGCCGACCACGCCGTCGACGGCGACATTTCCGAGCATGCGCGCGGTGAGGTACCAGGGCGCGCCGAGCGCGCGGGCCTCACGCACCAGCCACAGCGAGATCGCGGTCGTGATGATGTCGCCGACGATGGGGATCAGTCCGATCAGCCCGTCGATGCCGTAGCGGATATTGGTGCCGGGCAGGACGAAAGCGACGTCGAGCAGCTTTGCGATCGCCTCGATCCGCGCGATCCGCTGCTCGCGCGTCAGATTGCCGAACGGGCTGCCAGCAAATGGATTATCTTTGCCGAATTCGAAGCGAAATTCGCGAAAGCCTTGCTCCAGCGTTTCGGGCCGGATCTCGCGACCGTCCTGGTCGATGATCGGCCCACGCCCCTCGGTGCCCGAAGAGGCCGCACCCGAGCGGCTTCCCGAACGGGATCGGCGTGGAGCAAGAATATCGTCATCGGACATGGTCATGATCTCAAGGCAACGCGCCAGCGCGGCGGAGGTTGCTGCGGCCCTGATCAAGGGGTTGTGCGCTCAGCTCCGCGCCGCCGCTGGCAGCGGCTCCTCGACATATTTATGCACGAGCCAGGATGAAATCACCGCCGGCACGAACCCGACGAGGCCGTACAGGATGAACTGCACCGCGCCCGAATCCGGCCCGCGCGAACTGTAGGTCAGGGAGGCCAGGATGAAAGCGAACACGCCGACCAGCAGCATCCGCAGCACCGGGCCGATCCGACGGACGTGGACCAGAATATCGTCGACCGCGCCGAGCATCAGCGAGGGCAGGAAGCCGAACAGATAGCTGTATTGCAGCGATTTGAAGAATACTGCGAACAGCTTGCCGACCTCGCCGAGATTGGTCTGGGCCCAATAGCCGGACTGATAAGTCGTCGTCAGCAGCAGCAGGAACCCGCCCACGAACGGGCCGACCAGCGCAAACACCAGATAGCGTTTCATCAACCACCCCCATCCTTCGCCCTGTTATAGCAGTGCCGCGGGAACCTTGAATAGCGGGGTGCGGGCTCTGCCTTTGGGAACAAGCGGCATAGCGACGAGTTCAGACAGGACTTGAAACTCACCTGTCAGATTTGGAGCCGCCGATGTCCCGCGAACTGTTCTTTCTGACGACGATCGCGTTGTCGGTCCTGACCGGCCTGTCGAGCCTGCCTGCGCGCGCGCAAGGTCATGGCGGCACCCCGCAGGAACAGCAGGCCTGCTCGCGCGATGCTTCGCGACTGTGCCGCAAAGACCTCGGCAACGACACGGCGGTACAAGGCTGCTTGCAGGCCAACAGAGCCAAGCTGTCGCGCTCTTGCAAGAAGGTGTTTCAGAGCCACGGCATGTAAGGACCGGACCATTCCGCTCGAACGGAGAGTGAAGCCATGTTGCGCGACGAACAGCTCTCGATCCTCAGGGACATCAGTCAGTCCGTTGCCTTCGCCGACGATCGGCAAGGCAAGGTGGGACAGCTGATCGCCGACGGTTACGTGATGAAAGACGGCGATCTGTTCGAACTCACAGCAAGAGGCGTCACCGCCGTCGAGGAACACGCCGCAGGGCTTGGCGCGGGCGACGCGGAACAAGCGAGCGTATCCTCCGATCGGTTGATCTGATCGCGCGCGCCGTTTTGTGCGTGACGTGCACGCAACAATTGCGAATTCCTTTTTGCGTCCCATTGCGGCCGCGTGACAATGGCGCATACTTGGCTCGGGCGGCGCAGCACTTTTCGATTCGCACATCACGAGAGATCGAGCGACCACATGCGGGATTGAGGTCCCGGCGTGAAGGCTGTGACATGCGGCAGATCAAGCCGCGTGCGGCGCCCCAAAAACCAAGTGGCACAAGCCCACGGAACTCGGGGACGCATTCTGCATGACACGCTATCAGACAATCGCAACTCTCTTCGCCATCGCCACCACCGCCGTCGCATTCCAGACATCGCCCGGCCTCGCCTTCTCGTCCGAAGCGCAACAGATGTGCTCCGGCGATGCCATGCGGCTGTGCTCGAGTGAAATCCCCGACATCCCCAGGATCAGGGCCTGCATGGTTCACAAAAAGGCGCAGGTCAGCCCCGGCTGTCGTGCCGTGATGGACCGCGAGCACGCAGCCGCAACAGGATCGCGCAAACGAGAAGCTGCTGCTCAATAGCGCCGGTTCAATTTCGGTTGGATCGTTGAATGCCCGGTTCACCTCTCCGGAGGGAAAGGTGAACGACAGTCAGGCGCGACCTCAGTCGCCCCACTGCGCGAAGGCGTCGTTGAAGGCGCGCTCGCCGGGAGCGCCCTTCTCGATGGCGATGATGGCGCGGCGCTGGTTGGCGTAGACCAGGGGCACGTCGAACCAGGAGCGCTCCTTCAGGAGCTGGACGTTGCGGCTGCGGTCGGCATCGACGTTGGAGAGGCCGACCAGGAAGAAGCCGTCGGTGACCTTGACCGCGAGACCTGCGAGCGGCGTGCCGCGGGCTTGCTCGTTCGACTTCATCAAAATGCCGGGCACGTTGGAGACGCTGCCGCCCGGGAAATCCGGCGGCAGGATGAAGGTCAATTCCGCGGTGTGACTCGCCGGCAGCGACGAGTCGGTGTTGCGGCGGAACGACATCGTCATCTTGAACTTGCGATCGGGGATCTCGATGTCGGCGCGCACGGCGACGTCGGCCTTCTGGTTGCCGGACGCCTTGATCGGCTCGAGCCGCCACACCACCGAGCCGACATATTGCTTGCCCTTGGGGTCGGACGGATCCTCGTCATAGAGCACCACCTTCTGCGCCACCGGCGCGACCGGCTGGTCGCTGGCTGAAGGCTGGCCGACGCGATCCGGAATCTTCGGCTTGCTCTGCGGCTGCGACGAATCCCTCGGCGCCTCCACCACCTGCGTCGGCGAAGACTTGAACAGGCCGCTCGCGGTCTGGACCAGTTGCTTGCCCCAGAGGATGCCGGCACCGACCAGGATCAGCACGATGCCGACGGCGATTGCGCTCTTGAACGGAAAGACGGAGCCGGTGCGGGCGCGCTTCTTGTTGGTATTGCGGTCGAGAACCGGGATGTGCGGACGCTGCGATGGCGACTGCGACTGCGGCGCGTAACGCTCGGCTTCCTCGATCGATTCGTCGTAGGAATAGGGCGCCTCCCCGGCGGCGCGATTCTCCAGGCTCGGCTCGAGCCGGTCGAATTCCGGCGAGGGCGAGGGCACGTTGGCGTAGGTGCGGCGCGCGGCACGGTTGGCCTGCGCGGCGGCGCCGCCGAGATCATTGGCGTCGGCCGTGATGTCACGGAAGCCGCGTACGCCCGGTGCAGGCGGCAACGGCGGCCCAACGTCCGGCTGACGGCGCCCACTGGCGCGATCACGTCCGGCCGGCGGAGGCGGTTCCGGCATCGGCGGCGGTGCCGACGGACCCGACTGGCGCGGCGCGTCGAAACGCGGGGCCCGCGGCGCACGCGGGGCGTCGCCCTGGTCATCGACGTTGAAGGACGGCCGGTCGGCGCGCGGCGGCGGCGGAGCCGGACGGGTGCGCGGCGGGGCAGCGGTTTGGGGCGCGGGCGAGTTGCCCTCGGTGGCGCGGGTGCTGGCGCGACGGAAGGCATCGCCGCTGCCGCTGCTGCGGGCGCCGCCACCGGGGCGCGAGGCCTCGCGGGCACGCTGGGCAGCTTCCGATTCGACCTTGCGGACGGCCTCTTCGAGCGACAGCCGTTCGCGGGTGATCTCGGATTCGGAGAGCGGCGGCTGCACGCTGCGGAGCTGCGCGATCAGCGCCGTGCGCGCCCGCTCGTAGAGCGCGCGACGGCTCTCGCCGGGAGCGTTGGGGTCCAGGGCTGCAATAGCGCGGGCGATCAGCGGATAATAATCAGCCATTTCAACTCAACTAGCGCACGTCCCGGTAAGATATCGTTAAGCCTCAAACGGATTTTGCACCAGAATAGTATCCTCGCGTTCGGGGCTGGTGGAAAGCAGCGCGACGGGGCACCCCACCAATTCCTCGATCCGGCGGACATATTTGATGGCCTGGGCCGGCAGGTCGGCCCAGGAACGGCCGTTTGCGGTCGGCTCCTTCCAGCCTTCGATGGTCTCGTAGATCGGCTCGACCCGGGCCTGGGCGCCTTCGCCCGCCGGCAGATGGTCGATTTCCTTGCCGTCCAGCATGTAGCCGGTGCAGACGTCGATCGAATCGAAGCCGTCGAGAATGTCGAGTTTCGTCAGCGCCAGACCGGTGATGCCGCAGGTGCGGACAGTCTGCCGGACCAAGACGGCATCGAACCAGCCGCAGCGGCGCTTGCGGCCGGTGTTGACGCCGAATTCCTTGCCGCGGCGACCGATCTCCTCGCCGATCTCGTTGTTGAGTTCGGTCGGGAACGGACCCTGGCCGACGCGCGTCGTGTAGGCTTTGCAGATGCCGAGCACATAGCCGACCGCGCCCGGGCCCATGCCGGTGCCGGTCGCCGCTTGCGCCGCCACCGTGTTGGACGACGTCACATAGGGATAGGTGCCGTGGTCGACGTCGAGCAGCGCGCCCTGCGCACCCTCGAACAGGATGCGTTTGCCCTCGCGCCGCTTGATGTCGAGCAGCCGCCACACCGTCTCGGCATAGGGCAGCAGCTGCGGCGCGAACGCGGTCAATTCGTCCTGGATGGCCTTGCCGTCGAACTCCGGCAGATTGAGGCCGCGGCGTAATGCATTGTGGTGAGCAAGCAGCCGGTCGATCTTGTGCGGGAGCGTGTCGAGATCGGCGAGGTCCATCAAGCGGATGGCACGGCGGCCGACCTTGTCTTCGTAAGCCGGCCCGATGCCGCGACGGGTGGTGCCGATCGCGGTCGCGGCGTTGGAGGATTCGCGCAGGGCGTCGAGCTCGCGATGCAACGGCAGGATCAGTGTGACGTTCTCCGCGATGCGCAGGTTGTCCGGGCTGATGGCGACGCCCTGTCCCTTCAGTTTTGCAACTTCGTCGAGGAAAGCCTGCGGATCGAACACCACGCCATTGCCGATGACGGCGAGTTTCGACGGCCGCAGCACGCCGGACGGCAGCAGCGCCAGCTTGTAGGTCTCGCCGTTGATCACCAGCGTATGGCCGGCGTTATGGCCGCCCTGGAAGCGGACCACGATGTCCGCCTGCTCCGACAACCAGTCGACGATCTTGCCCTTTCCCTCGTCGCCCCATTGGGCGCCGACGACGACAACATTGGCCATTCGCGGGTAATCCTTCGAAGATTTCTCTGTAAGCGGCATGATCCAAACGGAAAACCGGTACCCACTTTTCCGGGACCATGCCTGCGCCCAGCCTGATTCCCGGCCAGAGGCCGTTCGCACGCGAGGCAGCCCAACCGGATAAAGGAAGCAGCCTCTCTAGGCAAGCTAGAACGGGGCTTTTTCGGGGCCCGAAGCCCATCCCAAGCCTTTGATATCCCCTGAAAATCCAGAAATATTCCAAGGCTGTGCGATAGCTTCGACCAAAGCGTAAGGCGCCGCATCTGCCGCTGCATGGTCGCGATGCATCCGCCCCCCGTTGATGCAGCCCCGATTTCCGTGTCTTTGAGAGGAGCCGGGCCACGCGCCGGCCCGGACAACGCCGGGCCGGAAGGCTTCGGCGCATGACGCGGGGCCATAACAATCACAATGTCCGCCACCGGCCAGACCACAAGCGCGGAGACATCCGGTCACGGCTGGATCGCCAACCAGCCTTACCTGCTGCTCAGCATCACCGCGCTGTGCTGGGCCGGCAATGCCGTCGTCGGGCGGCTCGCCGCCGGTCATATCCCGCCGGTCACGCTGTCCTTCCTGCGCTGGTTCTTCGCCTTCCTGCTGGTGCTGCCGTTCGCCTGGAAACATCTGGCGCAGGACTGGCCCGCGATCCGCGGCAAGCTCGGCCTGATGGTCACGCTCTCGATCACGGGCATCGGCGCCTTCAACACTCTGCAATATTGGGCGCTGGAGCATACGCAGGCGCTCAATACTCTCCTGCTGCAATCGGCCGCACCGCTTGTCGTGGCGCTGTGGTCGCTGGCCATCCTCGGTATCAGGCTCACCGCGGCGCAGGCTTTTGGCGTGCTGCTCTCGATGTGCGGCGTGCTGATCATCCTGTTGCATGGCGATTTCACCACGCTGTCGAACATCGATTTCAACAAGGGCGACCTCATCTTCATCGTCGCGCTCATCATCTTCGCGCTGTATTCGGTGCTGACACTGAAGCGGCCGCCGATGCACGGCCTGTCGTTCCTCGCCTTCACTTTCGGCTGCGGTGCGGCCTGTCTCATTCCGCTGGAGATCTGGGAGCTGTCCGCACGTCCCCTGATGAAGCTCGACGGACCAAATCTCCTGACCCTGTTCTATGTCGCGGTGTTCCCGTCGACGCTCGCCTATCTCTGCTTCAACCGTGGTGTCCGCCTGATCGGCGCCAACCGCGCCGCACCGTTCTTCCATGTCGTGCCGGTGTTCGGCTCGATCATGGCGATGGCGTTCCTCGGCGAAAACCCGCGGGCGTTCCACTTCATCGGTTTTGCGCTGGTCCTGGCCGGCGTGTTCGTGGCGTCGCGGAAGCAGGCGACATAACTGACGCCCAACGTCAGCCGATCTTGAACTTGCTGTACGCTTCGCTCGTCGCAATGATGACGTGCTCCGCGCAGCCGTTGACGCGATGCGGGTCGGCCTCCGTCTCATAGGCTTCTGACGTCATCATGGCGAGGAAAGCCGCGACGGTGGGATAATAGACCAGCGCCGCGAAATCCCAATCGTTTCCCTGCTGCGCGCCGAGCGCGACCGCCTTGGCGTCGCCGGTCCAGAGCAGCGTGCCGCCGCGCGCCTTGATCATGGGCACTGTGACGGCGCTGTAGCGCAAATATGCGTCCCAGCCGGATCCGTCGCCGTCGCGCGAACGCTCGTGGAAGCGCATCAGATTCAGCATCACCACCGGGGCATCCTGATCGAGCCGCCCCAGGCCGTGGATGTTCAACATATTAACCGCCAATGCCGCCTCCTCTGGTCATGCCTGCATTGTAGCATTGCGGCGACGTGACTTGTGTCACGACGCAAATCCGGCGCAAGCTTGTATCCAACGCCAATGACGATCGCTTCGCCCGCGCCAAAGCCCCCCAATCCGGCCAGTTGGCTCAACAACCAGCCTTATCTGCTGCTCAGCCTGAGCTCACTGTTCTGGGCCGGCAACATCGTGCTCGCGCGCCATGTCGGCGCGCATGTGCCGCCGCTGACGGTGACCACGATCCGCTGGTTCGGCGTGTTCCTGATCCTGTTGCCGTTCGCCTGGCCGCATCTGAAGCGCGATTGGCCGAATTTGCGCAAAAGCCTGCCGCTGATGCTGTTCCTGTCGCTGGTGGGCTTTGCCTTCAACAACGCGATTTCGTACTGGGCGATGCAATACACGGAAGCGCTGAACGCGCTGCTGATCCAGTCGGCCGGACCGCTGTTCGTGGCGCTATGGTCGCTGGTGCTGTTCGGCGTCCGGCTGACGGGTGCGCAGCTCGCCGGCATCGCGATCTCGCTGCTCGGCGTGCTCGTCATCATCCTGCACGGCGATTTCGCGGCGCTCGCAAGCATCAGCTTCAACCGGGGTGACATCATGTTCGCCTCCTCGCTGGTCGCGTTCGGGATCTACTCCGCCTTCATTCCGCGGCGACCGAAGATCCACCAGCTCTCGTTTCTCTCCTTCACCACCTGCTGCGGCGCGACGATGCTGCTGCCGACCGCGATCTGGGAGGCCTGGAGCGGCCATGTCATGCAATTCGACACGGTGACGCTGGCGACGCTGGGTTACATCCTGATCTTTCCCTCGACGCTGGCCTATCTCTTCTTCAACCGCGGCGTGGCGTTGATCGGCCCGAACCGCGCCGCGCCGTTCTTCCATCTGGTGCCGGTGTTCGGCTCAGCGATGGCGATCCTGCTGCTCGGCGAAAAGCTCCAGCCTTTCCATTTGATCGGCTACCTGCTGGTGCTCGCCGGCGTCGTGATCGCCTCGCGCCAGGGCTCTGCGGTGAAGTAATTCCGCGGTGCGGAGACAAGGCGACAAACTCGCGCCTTCCGATTTCAACGAGGAGACGCTAGGTTCCCCGCCAACGAAAAAAGAGGGAACGACCAGACATGCTTTCAGCGTTGATCCGAAACCTGCGTGCCGTCGGCACCGCCGCTCTTTGTCTCGCCGCCGCATCCGCTGCGCAGGCCGACAATTATCCGAGCCGCAACATCACGCTGGTGCTGCCGTTTGCTGCCGGCAGCGGCACCGACACCACGACGCGGCTGATCTCGCAGCATTTGTCGCAGGCGCTCGGCGTCGGCATCGTCATCGAGAACAAGGCGGGCGCCAACGGCATGATCGCCGCGACCTATGTCGCGCGCGCCGCCCCCGACGGCTACACGCTGCTGGTGACCACCAACACCACGCATTCGGCCAATCCCTATCTGCTCAAAAGCCTGACCTACGATCCGGTCAAGGACTTCACCCCGATCGCGCGCACCGGGGACCTGCCCTTCATGCTGGTGATCCACCCGGAAGTACCGGCCAAGACCGTCGGCGAGCTGGTCGCCTACGGCAAGGCCAATCCCGGCAAGCTGAGCTACGCCTCGGGCTCGTCCTCGGCGATCGTGTCAGGCGCGACCTTTGCGCACAATGCCGGGCTCGACCTCCTGCACGTGCCCTACAAGAGCTCGCCGCCGGCGCTCAACGACGTCATGGGCGGCCGCGTCTCGATGATGTTCGTGGATATCCTGACCGGCCTGCCCCACGTCCAGGGCAACGCGCTACGTGCGCTCGCCGTGACGACGAAGGATCGCTCATCGCTGGTGCCGACCCTGCCCTCGATGCAGGAGGCGGGCGTGCCGGACTTCGACATCTCGTCGTGGCAGGGCTATTTCGGTCCCGCCGGTATGCCCAAGGACATCGTGACGCGGCTCAACGCCGAGATCCGGAAGATCGTCGAGAAGCCGGAAATCAAGACCCAGCTCGCCACCCTCGGCATGGACGCATTTTCGGGCACGCCAGAGCAGCTCGGCACGTTCGTCAACGAACAGCTGGTGTTGTGGGAGAAGCTGATCCGGGAAGCGGGGATCGAGAAGCAGTAGGACGGTCTCGTGTCCCGGACGCGGCGCAGCGCGACGCGGTGCGACGCAGAGCCGGGACCCAGAATGCGACAGGCATGGGCCCCGGCTCTGCAGCGCACCGCTGAAGAAGCGCTGCGCTGCGTCCGGGGTACGAGAACCTGTCTTACGCCGCGCGCACCTTGGCGAGGAAGCCATCCACCGCGCTGCGCAGCGCGCCGGACTGGTTGTCCAGCTCGCGGGCGTTGGTGAGCACGTCGGAGGCGGCCGTACCGGTGGCTTCCGCGGCCGAGGCGACGCTGCCGATATGGGTGTTGATCTCGCTCGAGCCGGCCGCGACCGACTGGATGTTGCGGGCGATCTCGCGGGTGGCCTCGCCCTGCTGCTCGATCGACGCGGAAATGCCCGCGGTGATCTCGCTCATCTCGGCGATGGTCTGAGTGATACCGCCGATGGCTGCGACCGCATCGCTGGTCGAGGTCTGCATTGCCGCAACCTGGGCGGAGATTTCCTCGGTCGCCTTCGCGGTCTGGTTGGCAAGCGCCTTGACCTCGGAGGCGACGACGGCGAAGCCACGACCGGATTCGCCTGCACGGGCCGCCTCGATGGTGGCGTTGAGGGCGAGCAAATTGGTCTGCGCGGCGATCGAGTGGATCAGCTTGACCACCTCGCCGATCTTCTCGGCGCCGGTGGAGAGCCCCTGCACCGTGGCGTTGGTGCGCTCGGCGTCATTGACGGCGCGGCTCGCCACCTCGGTCGAGCGCGTCACCTGGCGGGAGATTTCCGCAACCGAGCTCGACAGCTCTTCCGCGGCCGCAGCAACCGTGCCGACATTGCCCGACGCTCTCTGTGAGGCCGCGCCGACAGTCGCCGCACGCGTAGAGGCGTCGCTGGCGGTCGCGGTCATCGACTGCGCCGTGGCTTGCATGCCCGTCGCGGCCGAGGAGACCGAGCGGACGATGCCGTTGACGCTGCGTTCGAAGTCGCTGGCAATACCCTCCATCGTGCTGCGACGTTCCGCCGCGGAGCGATCCTTGGCATCCGCTTCGGTCCTTTCCAGACCGCGAATGCGAACGGCGTTGTCCTTGAATATCTGGACGGTCGAAGCCATCGCGCCGACCTCATCGCTGCGGCCGACACCGGGGATGTCGCCCTCGAGCTTGCCGTCGGCGAGATCCTTCATGCGGGTACCGAGCAGCGCGAGCGGACGGCTGATGCTGCGGCCGATCAGCCAGGCAACGCTGCCGGCGACGATCATGATGCCGAGCATGGCGAAGCCAAGCAGCCAGTAGACCGGGCCCATCTTGGCGTCGATATCGTCGAGATAGGCGCCCGTGCCGATGAACATGTCGAGACCGGGGACTGCCATCGCATAGCCGATCTTGCGGATCAGCGTGTCCTGACCGGGCTTCACATATTCATAATACAGCATCGTGTCGCCGTTGGCCTTCACGCCTGCCATCAATTCGCGGTTCAGCTTGCGGCCGTTGGTTTCAACGTCCATGCGATCGATACCGATCTGCTTGGGATCGGGCGCGAGCTGCGTGATGCCATCATAGGAGGTGCCGAACAGATAGCCGGCGCCCTTGTCGTAGGTCATCGCGTTGCCATAGCGCCGAAGCTCCGTCATCGCGGCGTCCTTCGTCAGCTCGCCGGCGTCGATGCGCTTCTTCAGCGTAATCGCATAGTTGCGACCCATCTCGACGATGGCCTTGGCCTGGTCGATGCGCGCATTCACCATCTCGCGCTTCATCAGATAGCCGGCAAGAACCCCGGAAATACACAGGCCAAACAAGGTGACGCCGACAAGAATGCCGAGCTTGGGGGCGATCTTCAGATTGCTCAATTTCACGGGAGGCTCCGGCAACAAAGGGATAAGGACGCGCGAGTGAGTCGGTCGAAATTAAATCAAGTTTTAGTGGGGACCCCTTAGCAACCTGTTACGGGACGCCCCGTAGAAGCCCGGAGAAGGCGTCGAACCGGTCGTATAAATCACCTCAACGACAACTGGGAATTGTACGCGACCTGCCCGATTTCGCGTAAAAGGCGCGAAGGCCCGCGCGAAGGCCGGGTCCCAACAAGAAACCAAATCGGGAGCAGGACATGCCGAAATACAGGGTGGTGACGCCGAAAGGCGCGAGCTTCACCGTCGCGAGCAGCGATTATTCCTACGAGCGCGAGGCGCTCGATCCGATCGATGCCGAGATCGTCGAGGCTCCTGCCGACGAGGCCGGGTTCATCGCCGCCGCGAAGACCGCCGACGCCATCTACGCCAAAGGCATCCCGATCACCAAGACCATCATCGACGCGCTGGAGACCTGCAAGGTCATCACGCTCGGCTCCGTCGGCGTCGACAGCGTCGACATCAAGGCCGCGACGGCGCGCGGCATTCCCGTCACCAACATCCCCGACACCTTCATCGAGGAGGTCGCCGACCATGCCATGATGCTGCTGCTCGCCGGCTTCCGCCGGCTGGTCGAGCAGGACCGGATGGTGCGCAGCGGCCGCTGGGCCGAGGGCCGGCCGGCGCTGTCGAAGATTCCGCGGCTGATGGGCCAGACGCTCGGCTTCGTCTCGTTCGGCCGCGTCGCGCGTGCGGTTGCGAAGCGCGCGGCGCCGTTCGGCCTCCGCATGATAGCCTACGATCCGTTCATCCAGGAAACGCTGATGTCCGACCACGGCGTGATCCCGGCAACGCTGAACGAGGTGTTGTCGCAATCCGATTTCGTCTCGATGCATGCCCCCGCCCGGCCGGAGGTGCATCATATGCTCACCGAGAAGCACTTCCGGCAGATGAAGAAGGGCTCGATCTTCATCAACACCGGCCGCGGCGCCACCGTGGACGAGGAAAGCCTGATCAAGGCGCTCCAGGAGGGCTGGATTGCCCATGCCGGCCTCGACGTGCTGGAGAAGGAACCGCCCTCGCACAACAATCCGCTGCTCGGAATGGAGAACGTGACCCTGACCGCCCATGTCGCCTCGGCCTCGGCACGGTTCGACGAGGCGCGCAAGCGCCGGGTGGGCTACGAATTGTCACTGGTGCTTCAGGGCATGTGGCCGGTAAGCTGCGTCAATCCGTCGGTGCTGCAAGACACCGCGCTCCGCCGCTGGCAGCCTGTCAGCATGGACCGCGGTCCGAACAGCTAGGCGGCCGGCCGCCAGGCGCGCCGGAAACCGAAAAGACCCTTCACCGGCGATTAACGCCGGGAAGGGAAACATATAGGGAGAAATCGATGAGGAACGACATCACACGTCGTGATGCCTTGGCGCTGGGCCTGTCCGCTGCCGCGATCGCGGCAACCGGTGCTCCGGCGAACGCCCAATCCGCGATCAAGGCCGCCGACCTCCCCGCACCGAAACTGCCGATCGAGAAAGGCGCAACCCTGCGCATGCTGCGACCGGTACGCTTCGTCCAGGCCGACGAAGACGTGTTCCGCGCCAATGCGGCAAAATTCACCAAGGAGACGGGTGTCGAGGTCAAGGTCGATTTCGTCGGCTGGGAAGACATCAACCAGCAGACTGCGGTGACCTCGAATTCCGGCGCCGGTCCCGACATCATCATCGGCTTCTCCGACGCACCGCACATCTATGTTGACAAGCTGGTCGAGCTGACCGACGTCGCCGACTATCTCGGCAAGCGCTACGGCGGCTGGCTGCCGCTGGCGCAGCGCTACGGCAAGAAGAACAAGAGCCCCACCTGGATCGGGCTGCCGTTTGGCGCCACCGCGGGGCCTCTGATCTACCGCAAATCGATCCTGCAATCGGTGGGCTTCGACAAGGTGCCGGAAGACCATGCCGGGATCCTCGACCTGTGCCGGAAGCTCCAGAAGGCCGGCAAGCCGGCAGGCTTCGCGCTCGGCAATGCCAAGGGCGACGGCAACGGCTTCGCGAGCTGGGCGCTGTGGTCGCACAACGCGGCCCTGCTCGACGAAGAAGGCAACGTCGTCATCAACAGCAAGGAGACGATCGCCGCACTGAACTGGGTCAAGCAGCTCTACCCGACCTTCATCGCCGGCACGACCTCATGGAATGACGTCAGCAACAACCGCGCCTACGCCGCGCAGGAGATCGCGCTGACCGCCAACGGCGTCTCGCTGTATTTCTCGCTGAAGAACGATCCCGCGACCAAGGCGATCGCCGACGACAGCGAGCATCAGTTGCTGCCGAAGGGCTTGGCCAAGGTCTCTCCGATGGCGGGCCTGACCCTGAACGCCATGGTGTTCAAGCACAGCCAGTACCCCAACGCCGCAAAGGCCTTCCTGCAATACATGCTGGAAAAGGACCAGTACGAGCCTTGGCTCAACGCCAACTCCGGTTACTGGTCCCAGCCGCTCGCCGCCTATGGCGAGGCCGGCGTGTGGGCGCAGGATCCCAAGGTGAAGCTGTTCAAGGACACAATGAACAGCACCTATTATGACGGCTACGCCGGCCCGATCTCGACGGCGACGGGTGCCGTCAGCGCCGACTACGTGCTGATTCAGATGTTCGCGTCCGTAGCGACCGGCGCTGCCACGCCGGAAGCCGCGGCCGCGGAAGCCGAGCAGCGCAGCAAGCGGTACTTCCGGCGCCAGAAATAACGCCCGACGATAAAGCGACCGTCATTGCGAGAGCGAAGCGACTGAGCAATCCAGACTGTAACTGCGGAGACAGACTGGATTGCTTCGCTTCGCTCGCAATGATGGATGTGGTGACAGCCTAGAACAGGACGCCTGACCGATGTCCGTGACCACCCTCTCCTCCCCCGTACTCGCACAGCGGCAGCCATCCTGGCTGGTACGCCTGTTCGACTACAAGCCGTTCCTGATCGTGATGTGCCTCGCACCCGCGATCGGGCTGCTCGCGGTGTTCCTGACCTATCCGCTGGGCCTCGGCATCTGGCTCGCCTTCACCGACACAACGATCGGCAGAAAAGGCGTCTACGTCGGCCTGGAGAACTTCCAGTATCTGCTCACCGATTCCCTGTGGTGGAACGCGGTGTTCTACAGCGTGGTGTACACGGCGATCGCAACGTTCGGGAAGTTCGCGCTCGGCTTCTGGCTCGCGCTGCTGCTCAACAACCATTTTCCGCTCAAGAGCCTGTTGCGTGCGATCATCCTGATGCCCTGGATCGTGCCGACGGTGCTGTCGGCGCTGGCGTTCTGGTGGATCTACGATCCGCAGTTCTCGATCATCTCCTACCTCCTGGTCGACGTGCTGCATTGGCGCACGACCAATATCGACTTCCTCGGCTCGCCCTGGCCGGCGCGCTTCTCGCTGATCGCCGCCAACATCTGGCGCGGCATCCCCTTCGTCGCGATCTCGCTGCTGGCTGGCCTGCAGACCATCTCGCCCTCGCTCTACGAAGCGGCGATGCTCGATGGCGCCACCGCCTGGCAGCGCTTCCGCTATATCACCTTCCCGATGATGATGCCGATCCTCGCCATCGTCATGACTTTCTCCATCATCTTCACCTTCACCGACTTCCAGCTCGTCTATGCCATCACCCGTGGCGGCCCCGGCAACTCGACCCATTTGCTGGCAACGCTGGCCTTCCAGCGCGGCATTGCCGGCGGCGAACTCGGTGAAGGTGCGGCGATCGCGGTGTCGATGATCCCGTTCCTGGTGTTCGCGACGCTGTTCTCATATTTCGGCCTGGCGCGCCGCAAATGGCAGCAGGGAGAGAACAATGACTGATATTGTCGCTCAACCGGCCACCGCCGACGCGAAGGCCGCGCCCGACACCATGGCCTGGGATTCCGGGCTGCGGCGGCTGATGATGATCTACCTGCCGCTCGGCTGCTTCGTGCTGATCCTGCTGTTTCCGTTCTACTGGATGGCGATCACGTCGTTCAAGCCGAACGCCGAACTGATGAACTACAAGGAGCACAATCCGTTCTGGATCTCCTCGCCGACGCTTGCCCATATCAAGCATCTCTTGTTCGACACCGCCTATCCACGCTGGCTGTGGACGACAATGCTGGTCGCGATCGGCTCGACCACGCTGTCGCTGATCGCGAGCACGCTTGCCGCCTATGCAATCGAACGCCTGCGCTTCCGCGGCAGCGCCTATGTCGGTCTCGGCATCTATCTCGCCTATCTCGTGCCGCCGTCGATCCTGTTCATTCCTCTCGCAACCGTGGTCGTGCAGTTCGGCCTGTTCGACAGCCCGCTTGCCCTGATCCTGGTCTATCCGACCTTTCTGGTGCCGTTCTGCACCTGGCTGCTGATCGGCTATTTCAAGTCGATCCCCTACGAGCTCGAGGAATGCGCGCTGGTGGACGGCGCCACGCGGCTGCAGATCCTGCGCCGGATCACGCTGCCACTGGCGGTACCCGGCCTGATCTCGGCCGGCATCTTCTCCTTCACGCTGTCCTGGAACGAGTTCATCTACGCGCTCGCCTTCATCCAGAGCGGCGCCAACAAGACCGTGCCGGTCGCGATCCTGACCGAACTCGTCACCGGCGACGTCTACCAGTGGGGGGCGTTGATGGCGGGATCGCTGCTCGGCTCGCTGCCGGTCGCGATCTTCTACTCGCTGTTCGTGGATTATTACGTGTCGTCACTGACCGGCGCGGTGAAGGAGTAACCGCGGCGGCGGCGTTGGGCCCGGTTTCACAAAACTGCAACACGCGATCTGCATAAGACGGCATCCGCTAACAGGAGACGCATAACAATCTGCCGTTCTCGTCCAGCCGCGATCCCAACAAGGCCGACGACGACGAGTTCATGCTGCTCGACGTCGCGGATTTCCTGAAGGCGAAGCAGGGCTCGGCTCTCTCGAAACCGAACCGGCTGGACGTGACCTGTCGATGCGCGCGGCGCCGCCAGTGGCCGGACTCTAGCCAGCCGGCACGATCACCATGCTCTTGTCCTTTGGCCAGCGGATGCGCCAGACGAAGTTGATGTCCTTGACCTCGGCGGGTTTGGCGTCGAACGACCATTCCAGCACGCCGCGCCGGTCGCGGATATTGCTTGCGGTCGGCGGCGTGGTCGCCGGCAGCATCTCCACCACGATGTCCTCGTTCTCGCTGACCGGCAGCTGATCCTCGATCGCAACCCTGATCGGGAAGTCGTGGCCGTTGCGGACGGTGGTTTTGAATGCGCGCTCGTCGGTCTTCGACGTTGTCACCAGGAGACCGGCCGAACCTTCGTTGCGCTTGAGCACGGCGCGCTCGACCTTGATCTTGTCGTCGGCGCCGAAGCCGAGCCGCACGATGTCGTCTTTGGCGGAGGCCGAGAGCTTGCCGCGGCCGACGAAGACGCCGTCGCGATAGATCGCGACCTTGCCCGGCAGCAGTGTCGCGTCATCAGTCTGCTTGAAGCTCGCTTCGAGGAAGGCGGTCGGGTCCATCACCGGTGCCGCGCGCACCATGAGATCGGCGGGCACGTTCATCGAAGCGACGCGCAGGCTCTTGGCGCCCTCGGCGGCGCCGAGGCTGACGCGGCCGGGAATCCTGAAGGTGGCCTGGAAATCGCCGATTTCGGCAACGGCCTGCTGTTCTTCGGCGCGTTCCGCAAGATCTTCCCTGGATCTGCCAGCGTAGGCGGGGGCTTCCACCTTTCGCTGCATCGGTGCCGCCGCAGGCATTGCCGTATCGGAGACTGAACCCAACGCGCGCGGCTTCGGCACTTGCAAATACTGCGCGACCAGCGAGTTCAGCTCCGGCGCGCTGCCGCCACGACCGAGGCGAACCGTGGAGACGCCAAGCGTCACGTTCGACCAATCCTCGCCGGTCGATTGCGTGACCTCGGCGCGGCGGACCAGTTCGAGTTGCGGCTTGCGGTCCTTGGCGCCGGTATCGAGCCGGGCGTCGTAGAGCGGCAGCCAGCGCGCGTTGCGCACGGCATAGGTCACACGCAGCGTTGCCTTGGTCGCGGCCGCCGAGGCGACGTCAATGCGCACCTCGAGCTTGCTCGGCGGTTTGGCCGAGCGCTCGGCTTCGAGTTGCGCGATCTGGCGATCGATCTCGCGCTGTTTCCGCGTGGCATCTCGGATCGCGGTGTCGGCGGTCGCGATCTCCTCACCGACCGCGCCAAACGCCGCCCGCCATTCGGTGATCGGGCGCGCTTCGCCCTTTTCACCGAGCCCGGCGGGGGACGCTTCGGCAAACCGCTGCGCGAATTTGCGCCGCGCAACCGCCGCATCGATTGCTCCTTGCAAATCGGAGCGCTCGTCCTTGAGCGTTTCGATGCGCTTGTCGAGTTCGGACAGGTTGACCGGCGGCGCCGCACGCGGCGGCCGCGCATCGATCGTGCCGATGGTGAGTTTTGCGCCCGCCTCGCCTTCGACGCGGAGGGAGGACGGATCGAGCGAGAGCGGAAAATCCTTGGCGACCAGCGTGCTGTCGCCGGAGGCAACGTCCAGCGCGATGATACGGGTGACGGTGGCGCCATCGGGATAGACGGTGACGGTGTCGATCGCCGATGTGGCGTCGACGTCTGCGGCCCATGACGGCAACGCGGCCGCACTGGTCACCAGCACCAGACTCGTCGTCGCCAGATATTTTGCGATGATGCGCATAAATTTCCTCCCTGCCGATATCGCCGCGCCGCAGCCGGACGCGCGAAAAGATGCCGCGCCATGTGATGAGACGCGGCAGGGAAGGAACTGGTTCGATTGGGGTTTCCGTGGGGCGCGGCCGCGGCGGCACCAAGGCCGCGGAACGTGGCGTCCCGCGGCGAAGCTTTTGACTTGAGACTTTAGACTTGGGTGGGCGAACCCTGGCCGAAGATGCGGCGGAGCAGATCGGTGACGTTCTTGGCTCCGGCCTTTTTCAGGATGCCGGCGCGATAGCCCTCGACCGTCCGTGCGCTCAAATGCATGCGTCGGGCGATCTCCTTGTTGGTGAGGCCGGCGGCGAGATGTTCGAGCACGTCGCCTTCACGGCCGGCCAGGGGTTCGCAGCCGGGCAGCCAGCGCTGTCGGTGAGAGCCGGGCTGTGCGAATTCGTCGATGGCGGCATCGATCCGGTCGACGATATCGTGGGTGCGGAACGGTTTTTCGATAAAATCGGCCGCGCCGCTCTTGATGGCGTCAACCGCCATGGCGATGCTGCCATTAGCCGCAGTCACCAGCACCGGCGCCATGCAGTTTTCCTCACGCAGGCGCTTGAGCACGTCCAGGCCGGAGCGATCGGGTGGCATTTCCAGCAGCACGCAAGCCGGCATCCGCGCCTTGGCTTCCGACAGCAGAGACGCACCGTCGGCGAAGCAGATCACGTCATAGGCGCTGTGTTGGAGCGCGGTGGAAAGTTGTTCTCGGGAGGCGGCGTCGGTGTCGATGACGAATACCTCACCCTTGGAAAGCATGTTTCCCGGCATGATCCCGATCCAATAATGTCTTGCTCAAATGATCCGAGACGGCCGAGGGCCTCATAGCGCCCCGCGTCGTGAGCACGGCATCCGCGCCAGTGCTTCGGTTTCACTTATGTATGTTCCACCCTGTTTCCGGATTTGACGGATCGGGACAGAAACTTTACATTTCGGGACATCTGCGGGAATGGCTGACTGGAACGGGTCGCATGACCGACCTCATTCGCAGCGCAGGCTTGAGCTATTACCCGGAGGTCGCCCGGTCGGTCGGGCTCGACCCCAAACAGATGATGCGCAAGGTTAGGCTGCCGCTGGCCTGCCTCGAAAAGCCCGACACGCCCATTGCCGTCACCGGTCTCCGCCGCCTGCTCGAATTGTCGGCAGAAGCTTCCGGGGCCGAAGATTTCGGCTTGCGGCTCGCCGAGCGCGGCGGGCTGACCAATTTCGGCGCGGTCGGCCTGATCGTGCGCGAACAGGCGACCGTCGGCGAGGCCATCGAAGCCTTCTCCCGCTTCATCCCCATCCATCACGACGGCATGAAGCTCGACGTCACCCGCAACAAGCAGACCGTGACCGTCACGCTGCATCTGCGCGGCCGGCAACCGACCGCGCCGCGCCAGTCGATCGACATGGCGCTCGGCAGCGTTCACCGCATCGTCCAGTCATTGTTCGGAAGCGATTGGCGGCCGCAGGAAGTGCACCTGCATTATCCGCCACCGCGCGACCGCAAACGCTACCGCGAGTTCTACGGCTGCCGTGTGACTTTCAATGCAGAGGACGATTCGATCCTGTTGTCGGCACACGATATGGAGCGCCGGATCCCGAGCGCGCATCCGCTGATCGCGAGCTATCTGCGCAAGCGGATCGAGGCGATCGAAACGCGGCCGGCAAGCTGGGAGGAAAAGGTCGACGAGGTCGTGCGTCTCCTGCTCGCCAGCGGCGACTGCACGGTCGAGCGCGTGGCCGAGCACCTCGCCTGCACCCGCCGCACCATCCACCGCCACCTCGCCGAAGCCGGCACCAGCTTCTCGGCCATTCACGACACGCAGCGCGCCGATCTCGTGGTCCAGCTGATCGACGACCCTGACCGGCCGCTGGCCAACATCGCCGTGCAGCTCGGCTTCTCCGCACAGAGCGCCATGGCCCGCTGGTTCCGCGGCCGCTTCGGCTGCACCATCACCGCATGGCGCAAAGGCGTTCGGCCACCGGCGGCGGCCGCAGCCTGAATTTCAAGGCCGATCACATCGTCCGCACGAACATGCGAAAGCCCGGCGCGCCGATGATCGCCTCGAAGGCGGGATCGCGCTTCTCTTCCGCAAAGACAAATCCGGCCTTGGCGTAGGCGCGCTCGGCGGCCTCGTTGCCGATCAGGAACGAGATTGTCGCCCGGGCAAATCCAGCCGCACGGCCCTTCTCCAGCGCATGCGCGATCAACGCCTGCACCACGCCGCGGCGGCGATAGGCGGGATCGGTCGCGACATACTCGATCATCCAATCGCCCTCGCCGCCCTGAACCCAGCAGGCCCGCGTGTAGGCGCCGCGTTGGCGGATGGCGTCCAGGTCCGAAGCGGGGAGCCCGGTCGCAGCACCGACCTCCTCGATCGCACGCCACGCCGCGGGTCCCGTGCCCACCGCAGGCACGGCGCAGAGCGCGGCGCCCGGCTGCCCGTCGATCTCGGCGACCAGAAATTGCGAGACGTGCCACATCGACGCCGCGCGGGCGGTTGCGACGCGGGCGATGAAATCGCGGCACTGTGTTTCAGGCCAGCCGAGCGCAACGTCGAACCAGCCGCGCGGCCGGCAGCCGCGCTGCGATGACAGGATGGTTTGTGCGATAAAATCGGCGTCTTCAGGACGCGCAGACCTTATCGTCATGCGCGCCCCCTTTTGCCAAGATCTTACGTGTTCTTCAGCGCGACGCGGAATTCGGCTTCGGTCTTGGCCTTGACCTCGTCGAGCGAGACGCCGTCGGCGAGCTCGATCAACGCCATGCCGCCGTTGCCATGCTTGTCGATGGTGAAGACGGCCAGATCAGTCACCACCATGTCGACCACGCGCTCGCCGGTCAGCGGCAGATTGCACTGCTTCAGAAGCTTCGAGCCGTCCTTGGCCGAATGCTCCATCACCACGACGACGCGCTTGACGCCGGCGACGAGATCCATCGCGCCGCCCATGCCCTTGACCATCTTGCCGGGGATCATCCAGTTGGCGAGATCGCCGTTCTGGGCCACCTGCATGGCGCCGAGGATCGACAGGTCCATGTGGCCGCCGCGGATCATGCCGAAGGAATCAGCACTCGAGAAATACGAGGTCGAGGGCAGCTCGCTCACGGTCTGCTTGCCGGCGTTGATGAGATCGGCGTCCTCTTCGCCCTCGTACGGGAACGGTCCCATGCCGAGCATGCCGTTCTCGCTCTGCAGGCTGACATCGACGCCATCCGGGATGTAGTTCGAGACCAGCGTCGGGATGCCGATGCCGAGATTGACGTAATAGCCGTCACGCAATTCCTTCGCGGCGCGCGCAGCCATCTGTTCACGGGTCCAGGCCATGTGTATCTCCTGATACGCTTAAGCGGCGGTGCGCGGGCGGGTGTTGCGGAATTCGATGCGCTTCTTGGCCGTTCCGACCTCGACGATGCGCTTTACGAAAAGACCGGGCGTGTGGATGTGGTCGGGATTGAGTTCGCCGGCCGGAACCAGATGCTCGACCTCGGCCACCGTGACTTTGGCGGCGGTTGCCATCATCGGGTTAAAGTTGCGCGCGGTTTTGCGGTAGATGAGGTTGCCGGCGGTGTCGCCCTTCCAGGCGTGGACGATGGCGAGGTCGGCGAACAAGCCGCGCTCCATCAGGTATTTCTGTCCGTCGAATTCCTTCACTTCCTTGCCTTCGGCGATCAGCGTGCCGACGCCGGTCTTGGTGTAGAAGGCCGGAATGCCGGCGCCGCCCGCGCGGATGCGCTCGGCCAGCGTGCCCTGCGGGTTGAATTCGAGTTCCAGCTCACCGGCGAGGAATTGCTGGGCGAACAGCTTGTTCTCGCCGACATAGGACGAGATCATCTTCTTGATCTGGCGTGTTTCCAGCAGGCGGCTAAGCCCGATGCCGTCGACGCCGGCATTGTTGGAGACGACCGTCAGGCCCTTGACGCCGGACTCGCGGATCGCGTCCGACAGCGTCTCGGCAATGCCGCAGAGGCCGAAGCCGCCCGACATGATCATCATGCCGTCTTTCAGAACGCCCTCGAGAGCCGACCTGGCGTCGGGATAGACCTTGTTCATGCAAATAACCTTCGAGTGAACCTTCGGCTTGCAGGCGTCGCGCCTTATTGGCGGCGATTATTAGGCGAAATCGTCCGAAGCCGTCAATGATACGGGGTTCTCCGCCCGGTAGCCTGGTGGTAGAAGCTTGCCCACGCCGTGGGCAGAACCGTCCGCGGCCTTGAAAGCGACAAGAAAACCCATCAAGTTGCGGGGGTTGGGTGTGGGCACGCAGGTTTACCGGCCCGCCCTTCTGGCTCCAACGACCAACCCGATCGGGACATGCCATTGACCATGGCCCAAGGAATAAAGCGCCTCGGGACGCCGATCGCGGCGCTGCTCGGCGGCGCGCTGATCGCCCTGATCGCGACTTCCTGGCTCATCAACCGCGACGCGCTGCGTAAGGCGGTGGAAGCGCAGATCCGCGTTGTCACCGGGCTCGAGCTCAGCGTCAACGGCGCGATCGACATTTCGGTGCTGCCGGCGAGCTACATCTCCTTCCATGACGTCGGCCTGAAGGGCGGCGGCACCAGCGATCCCGCGCTCCATGTCGACGTGCTCACCGCGAACCTGCGGCTGCTGCCGCTGCTGCTGCAACGGTTCGAGATCGCCGACCTGACGCTGCTGCGGCCGCGCATCCATGTCAGCCTGAAGCCGGACGGCGAAAGCAACTGGACGCCCTTCATCCAGACCATCGCGCGCACCATGAAGCCCGGCGCCGAGAATCAGGTGTCGTTCTCCGAAATCCGGATCCAGGACGGCGTGCTCAATTACGAGAACGCTGCCACGCACGGCATCGAAAAGTTCGAGGACATCGACCTGTCGCTGGCGTGGCCCTCGATCTCGCGCTCCTTCGCCGCGACCGGACAATTCGACTGGCGCGGCGAGCGCGTCGACGGCTCGATCAGCTTCGCCGATTTCGTCGCCGCCCTTTCCGGCGACCGTTCGGGGTTGAAGGCGCGGATCGCGAGCGCCCCGCTCAAGCTCGCCTTCGACGGCAGCGTCGCCAACCGCACCAGCCCGATGATGGAGGGCACGCTCACCATCGACAGCCCGTCCTTGCGCAACGCGCTGCGCTGGACCGGCCAGCCGCAGCCTGCCAGCGGCGGCTTCGGCCGCTTCGCGCTGAAGGCGCGCGCCAATGTCGTCGGCGCCTCGATCGCGCTCACCAACGTCAATATCGAGCTCGACGGCAACAGCGCCGAGGGCGTAATGACCTACGCCAATAACGGCCGGCAGACGCTGCAGGCGACGCTCGCCGCCGACGCGCTCGACTTCACACCTTATATCTCGACCTTCCGCCTGCTCGCGAGCGGCGCGCGCGACTGGAACAGGCAGCTGTTCGATCTCAACGCCCTGTCGACCACCGACCTCGACATGCGCCTGTCGGCAGCCAAGCTGACGGTCGGCGCGTCGAAACTCGGCCGCACCGCGATCGGCGCGAATCTGCGCAATGGCACGCTGGCGCTCTCGGTCGGCGAGGCCCAGGTCTATGGCGGTATCGCCAAGGGCTCGTTCGGCATCGCGCGCTCCGACACCGTCGCCGACATCAAGGCGCAATTCCAGTTCACCGACGTCGACCTCCAGGCCTGCGCCTCCGAGCTGTTCGGCATCACCAAGCTGTCCGGCCGCGGCAACATCAACGTCTCGCTCCTCGCTTCCGGCTCGAGCCCGTTCGGCCTCGTGCAGTCGCTCGACGGCAGCGCCACCGTGACCGGACATGACGGCGCGATCTCGGGCTTCAATGCCGAGCAGCTCCTGAAGCGGCTGGAGCGCCGGCCGCTGTCCGGCGGCGGCAATTTCCGCAACGGCACCACCCCTTACGACAATCTCACCATCGCGGTGAAGTTCTCCGACGGCGTCGCCACCGCCGAGGACATCCGCGTCGAAGGACCTGCGGCGAAGATCACGATGACCGGCACCGCCTCGGTGCCGACGCGTGAATATGACATGAAGGGCGTGGCCAGCCTCAATAGCGCGTCGGGCTTCGAATTGCCCTTCGTGGTGCAGGGCCCGTGGGACGATCCCCTGGTCTTCCCCGATCCGGAAAGCCTGATCCGTCGCTCGCCGGCTTCAGCGCCGCTGCTCGACTTGCTCAAGGACCGCAAGCCGGGCGACGCGGTGCGCTCCGCGATCGAGCGCATCACCGGCAGCGGAAAACGTTCCGCACCGGCCGAATCGCCGACGGCGGAGAACGCCAAGCAAGGCGCGAAGTCCAACTAGGAACAGCGATCAAGCGGCTCCAGCCGATCGGCGCGAATTGATCAGGGCGAATTGATGCGGCGATTGGATTGATGCGCACATTAAGCATCTTCTCTCGCCCGACACCCACGACCTATGTCTGACAAGATGCCGCTAGATCGGCTGACGGCCATGGGCTAGTGTTTTATACGACCGGTTAAAAACACCGGCCGTTTGAGGGAGATAAACGTGAAATCCAAGGTTATTGGCGCAGTATCATTGGCGGTCGCTGCGGCCGGGCTGCTTGCAGCCGCTGCACCCGCATTTGCGCAGCAGAAGACGATTACGGTCTGGTGGGGCAAGGGCTTCTACCGTTCCGAAGACGACGCGCTGCTCGAAACGATCAAGAAGTTCGAAGCCAAGACTGGCATCAAGGTCGAATTGTCGCAGTACGCGATCCAGGACATGATTCCGAAGACGGTCGCCGCGCTCGATGCCGGCACCGTGCCCGATGTCGCTTATTCCGATTCCTATGACGTGCAGGCGCAGGGCAAGTGGGCCTATGAGGGCAAGCTCGAGGATCTCACGGATGTGATGGAGCCGATCAAGGGCCGGTTCGTGCAGAACACGCTGGATGCGTCGATCCTCTATAACGACGTCACCAAGAAGAAAGCCTATTACGGCTTCCCGCTGAAGCAGCAGAGCATGCATGTCGAGATCTGGAACGACATGCTGGAGAAGGCCGGCTTCAAACTCGCCGACATCCCGACCGACTGGGCAGGTTACTGGACGTTCTGGTGCGACAAGGTGCAACCGGGGATCCGTAAAGCCACCGGCCAGCGCATCTATGGCGTCGGCCAGCCGATGGGCGTGGAATCCACCGATGCCTTTCAGTCGTTCTACACCTTCATGGACGCCTACCACGTCAAGCTGGTCGACGACGACGGCAAGCTCACGGTCGACGATCCCAAGGTTCGCGAGAACCTGATCAAGGCGCTTAAGGACTACACCGACACCTACATCAAAGGTTGCACGCCGCCGTCCTCCACGACCTGGAAGGATCCGGACAACAACGTCGCCTTCCACAACAAGACCATCGTGATGACCCACAACTTCACGATCTCGATCGCGGCGAAATGGTACGAAGATTCCCAGAACCAGGCTCTCACGCAGGACCAGCGCGACGCCGGCAAGAAGGCTTACGAGCAGGACATCGTGACGGCGTCCTTCCCCAAGGCACCGGATGGTTCAACCATTCGCTACCGCTCCGACGTCAAGACCGGGCTGGTCTTCACCGCGGCCAAGAACAAGGCCGAGGCCAAGCAGTTCATCAGCTTCCTGCTCCAGGAAGAGAACGTTCGCCCCTATATCGAGGGCGCGCTCGGCCGCTGGTTCCCGGTGACGAAGGAAAGCCAGGCCAGCCCGTTCTGGCAGGCCGACAAGCACCGCAGGGCGGTCTATGCCCAGTTCACGGGCGGCACCGCGCCGTTCGACTTCACCAAGAACTGGAAGTTCACGATTCTGAACAACGAGAACGTCTGGGCCAAGGCTATGAACCGGGTGGTCAGCGAGAAGGTGCCGGTCGACAAGGCCGTCGACGAGCTGATCGTCCGCATCAAGCAGGTCGCGGGTTAATTCATCCCACCCCTCTCCCCGCTCTGCGTGGGAAGGTATAAGAACAACACCGGCCGCGTTTCGCGGCCGGCAACTCTTTGAAGAGTCCGAAAAGAATGGCGATTACGCTCTCTGGCGATCAGTCGATCCCCGCACCGCCCTTGTCGTCGCGGCTGACCCCGGCGCAAATCTGGGGCATCGTGCTGCTCGCACCCTATTTGCTCGTTTTCCTCGCCTTCGTCGTCTACCCCGTCGGTTACGGGCTATGGCTGGCGCGGGCCCCGTCCAATTATGTCGCGCTCTACAACGACCCGATCTTCGCGCGCGCAGCCGTCAACACGCTGATCTTCCTGCTCATCGGCATCAACATCAAGATGCTGATCGCGCTGTTCCTGTCCGGCTTCTTCGCGCAGCAGCGCACCTGGATCAAATGGCTCTCGGTGATCTTCATCCTGCCCTGGGCAGTGCCGTCGATCCCGACCATTCTGTCGGTGCGCTTCATGTTCAACCCCGAATGGGGCATGGTGAACCACTTCATCTTCTCCTTGACTGGCGATGACGGCCCGAACTGGCTGAACGACCCGACCGTGGCGCTGACCATGGCGATCGGCGTCCACATCTGGAAGTCGCTGCCGTTCTGGACGCTGATTCTGATGACCGGACGCCTTGCGATCGCGCAAGATCTGTTCGAGGCCGCAGAGGTCGACGGCGCAAGCTGGTGGCAGAAATTCCGTTACATCACCTGGCCGTCGCTGCAGACGCTCTACATCACCTGCACGCTGCTCTCGATGATCTGGACGCTCGGCGACTTCAACAGCGTCTATCTGCTCACCGGCGGCGGTCCGGCCGACCTCACGCACGTGTTGTCGACGCTCGGCATCCGCTATCTCCGGCTCGACCAGCTCTCGCTCGCGATGGCCTCCATCGTCTGCGCGGTACCGTTCGTCCTCCCGCTGATGTATTTCATGATGAAACGGTTGTCGCGATGAAGCTTCCCTCTCTACGCGATGTCGCGACCGAATCGCGGCTGCTCCTGATCGGCATTCCCGTCTTCCTGTGGACGATGATACCGATCTATCACATGTTCCTGTTCGCGATCTCGCCGAAGGAGGACGCGTTCTCGGGCAAACTGTGGCCGGATCATCCGACGCTGCACAACTTCGAAATCGTGTTCAAGCAGCAGCATTACTTCCTGCGCGACTTCTACGTGCAGTTCTGGAATTCGCTGGTGATCGCGGCGGCCGTCGGCGTGCTGACACTGGTCATCGCGACCGCGGCGGCGTTCTCGATCTCGCGCCTGCGCGTGCCCGGCGGACGCATCGTGATGAACCTCGCGCTGTTCACCTACTTCATCCCGGCGGCCTTCCTCGCCGTGCCGATGTACCGCACCATGGGCAATTACGGCCTGCTCAACAATCATTGGTCGCTGATCCTGGCCATGGTGACGATCGCCAGCCCTTACGCGATCTGGGTGCTCAAGCAGGCCTCCGACAAGCTGCCGGTCGAGTTGGACGAGGCCGCCGTGATGGACGGCGCGACCACCCTCCAGATATTCCGCCTGGTCTATTTGCCGCTGATGATGCCCTCGCTGGTCGCGATCGGCACCTATGCGGTACTGCTCGCCTGGAACGAATACCTCTACGCGTTCCTGCTGCTCTCGAACGACCGCGAGATCACCCTCCCCGTCGCGCTCGGCAACTTCCTCGCCGCCGACGACTCGCCGTGGGAGCTGTTGATGACGACCGGCTTCATCTACGCGCTGCCGCCGGCCGCGATCTACTACGCCTTCCGCCGCTACATGGTGGGCGGGCTCACGGCGGGTGCGGTGAAGTCGTAATCTCGATCCCGCGCGATCATCAACCCGAATACCTGTCGTAGCCAGCGACTACGACAGGTCGATATTCATCGTTGCCGCCAATCACTGAATTTCAAGTTGCTGGCCCGAAGAGGGCCGGAGATCATTTCCTATGATTGACGAGTGCAGCCATTCCAGCGCGACGCCAAATTCTCGATTCTCGATAAACTCAGTCAGTAACTCACGGCCTCGGCGAGAGAGTTGAGATGATATCGACCCAACCAGATTTGTCAGAGCCTCCTCAAGTTGACGCCATTTTTCCGCGCGGTTCATCGTCACTCTCCTATGAGACTACAATGGCGCCGCGCTCTCGCCCTGCGAGCTCGACAGTTTCGAGGCGAGCGAGGCGATGACGATGACCACCGCGATCAGGGCGATCACCAGCGTGCAGATGGCATTGATCTCGGGCTTCACCCCCAGCCTCACCTCCGAGTAGATCCGGATCGGCAGGGTCGCCGAGCCCGGGCCGGTGGTGAAGCTCGCGATCACGAGATCGTCCAGCGATAGCGTAAAGGCCAGCATCCAGCCGGCGACGATCGCGGGGGCGATCAGCGGCAACGTCACCGCCAGAAAAGCGCGGACGGGATCGCAGCCGAGATCCATGGCGGCCTCTTCCAGCGAGCGATCAAGTGAGCCGAGGCGGGACTGCACGACGACGGCAACGAAGCACATCGTCAGCGTGGTGTGCGCGATCGTCACGGTCCAGAAGCCACGCTCGGCGTTCAGCGCCACGAACAGCAGCAGCAGCGACAACCCGGCGATCACCTCCGGCATCACCAGCGGCGCATAGAGCATGCCGGAAAACAGCGTGCGGCCGCGAAAACGCTCGCCGCGCGACAGCGCCACAGCCGCGAGCGTGCCGAGCAGGGTCGCAATGGTCGCCGAGGAGACCGCGACCCGCAGGCTCATCCAGGCCGCCTCGATCATGGCGCGGTCGTTGAAGAGCTCCTGATACCAGCGCAGCGACCAGCCGCCCCACACCGTCACCAGCCGCGAGGCGTTGAAGGAATAGATGACGAGGATGAGAATCGGCAGATAGAGGAACGCCAGACCCAGTGCGAGCGAGGCGATGTTGAAACGGGACAGGCGGGAGATCTTGCGCATCATCTCACCGCGCCTGTTCCAGCTGCCGCTTCTGGAACCGTTCGTACAGCAGCAGCGGCGCCAGCAGCACCACCAGCAGCACGATGGCTGCGGCGGAGGCGACCGGCCAGTCCTTGTTGGTAAAGAATTCGAGCCACAACGTCTGGCCGATCATCAGCGAATTGGAGCCGGCCAAGAGATCAGGGATGACGAACTCGCCGACGATGGGGATGAAGCACAGCAGCACGCCGGCACCGACGCCAGGGAGCGACAGTGGGAAGGTGACGAGCCAGAACACCTGCCAGGGCGGCGCGCCGAGATCGGAGGCGGCCTCCTCCAGCACCGGCTCCATCTTGGCGAGCGTGGCGTAGAGCGGCAGGATCATGAAGGGCAGGTAGGAATAGACGATGCCGATATACATCGCGCTGTCGGTGGAGAGCCATACCACCGGCTGGCTGACCAGATGCAGCGCCAGCAGGATCTGGTTGAGCAGGCCGTCATGCTGGAGGATGTTGATCCAGGCATAGATCCGGATCAGGAACGAGGTCCAGAACGGCACGATCACCAGCACCATCGCCACCGCCTGCCAGCGCGTCGGCAACCGCGCCATCCCGTAGGCGATGGGATAGCCGATCAGGAGCAACAGCGCGGTCGCGGTGACGGCGACGGTGAGGCTACGCACATAGGCGCACATGTAGATGTCGTCGGAGGCGAGCAGCCTGAAATTGTCGACAGACAGCGCGGCAAAGGCGGCCTTCAGCGCCTCCCATCCCTGCGTCAGGTCGAACACCGGCTCGTAAGGCGGCTGCGCGATCGCCGTCTGCGACAGGCTGATCTTCAGCACGAAGCCGAACGGCACCAGGAAGAACAGCACCATCCAGACATAGGGCATGATGGCGGCAAGGCGAGCCGGTCGCGCAAAAATGCGGCGCGCGCTCATGACGGCAGCACCACACAGTCGTCGGGCGTGAACCAGGCGACGACATGCTGGTTCAGGCTGTAGGCATCGATGTCCAGGCGCGCGCTGTTGGCGACTGCAGCCTGCATCATCCCACCGGCGTCGAGCTTCACCTTGTAAGTGGTGGTGCCGCCGAGATAGCAGATGTCGGCGATCACGCCGTCCAGACTGTTGATCGCCACCGCATGGCCGATCTCGCCCACCGGGCCGCGGCGGGACAGCTTCACCTTCTCGGGGCGAATGGCCACCGACAAATGGCTCTCGCCCACCCGTTCCCGCGGCTCGGCGACCACCAGCGTGCCCGCACCTTGCGTGGCGATCACCAGTCGATGACCGTCGCGCAGCTTGAACTCACCGTCGAACAGATTGACGTCGCCGACGAACTCCGCGATCCAGCGCGAGTGCGGAGCCTCGTAGAGCTCGCGGGGACTCGCGACCTGCGCGAGCTTGCCGTCCCTCATCACGCCGATCCGGCTCGCCATCGTCATCGCCTCCTCCTGATCGTGGGTGACGATGATGAAGGTCATGCCGAGCCGACGCTGAAGCTCCATCAGCTCGCCTTGCGTGTTTTCGCGCAGCTTCTTGTCGAGCGCCGCGAGCGGCTCGTCGAGCAGGAGGAGCTGCGGGCGTCGCGCCAGTGCACGCGCCAACGCCACGCGCTGGCGCTGGCCGCCCGAGAGCTGATCGGGCTTGCGCTTCTCCAGCCCTTCGAGCTTCACCAGCGCGACCATCTCCGCCACACGCGTGGCGATCTCGCCGCGCGCCATGCCGGCGCGCTTCAGGCCGAAGGCGATGTTGTCGCGCACCGCGAGATGCGGAAACAGCGCGTAGTTCTGGAACATCATGTTGATCGACCGCTCATGCGGCAGCGCCTGTGCGATGTCCTTGCCGCCGAGCAGGATGCGCCCTTCGTCCGGGGCCTCGAAGCCGGCGAGCATGCGCAGCAGCGTGGTCTTGCCGCAGCCGCTGGGTCCGAGCAGCGCGAAAAACTCGCCGGCCTTGATGTCGAGCGACACGCCGTCCACGGCGCGGAACGTCCCGAATGTCTTGGCAACGCCCTCGATGCGCAGCAGCGGCTCGCCGGCCGCCGGGTGCGCGTCCCCGCGGGCCGCCTTGGCCGTGGCATTCGTTCTGGGCAACTTGTCAGTCATGGTCTCCGCCAACCCCGATTCCGCCGCACGCTAGCGGCCGATCACCCCTACCTCAACCGGGTCGGGGCGGATCGGCCCGAATTGGTCTTCATGCTAGCCCCCAAATGGCGTAAGGTTACAGAGATGACAAAGCTGCTGGATCAAGCCCTGAAAATCGCGCGCAGTCTGCCGGCGGACGCGCAGGATAACATCGCCCGAATTGTGATGCAGCTCGCCGGCGCGGAAGGGGCCGCCCCCGTCATCCTCTCGGATGACGAGCGGTCGGCGATTGCCGCGTCCAAGGAGGCTGCAAAGCGAGGCGAATTCGCAACCGAGGCTCAAGTCCGCGCGACCTGGGCCAAACACGGCCTGTGAAGATCCGCTATACGCTTCCGGCGCTGACCGATCTCGATTCGATTCTAACCTACATCTCAGCGACGTCACCGCGGGGAGCAGCACGTGTCCAAAAGCGCATTCAGGACGTGGTCGGCCTGCTGCTGGCGCATCCTGAGATCGGCCTGCGAACTGACGATCCGGATATCCGGAGGCTAACCACAACGCCCTACCCGTTTTCTCGTTTTCTACGAGATTCGGAGCCAGGAGATCATCATCCACGCCATCCGCCATGGTGCTCGCGATCCCGGCAGGATGCCCGGCACGCGCGGCTCTGATTAGTTCAGGTTCGCCATGAACGCCGCCAGCGCATCGCGGTCCGCCGCGGGCATCGTCAGGCCGAGCTTGGAGCGGCGCCACAGGATGTCCTCGGGAAAGCGCGCCCATTCGTGGGTCATGAGATAGCGTACCTCGGCCCCGGTCAGCTCAGAGCCGAAAGCCGGGCCGAGATCGTCACGGCTTTTCGCTCCGCCGAGCACCGCTGATAGGCGCGAACCATAAGCCGCCACCAGGCGCTGGGTCTGCGGCTCCGAGAGAAAACGCCAGCGGTCACGCGCGAGATCGACCTCGGTATCGAAACGATCCCAGGCGAAATCTCCGCCCGGCAGCGCCTCGCCTGCGGTCCAGGGCGGCGACATCGGATAGAACGGCGTCAACTTCGTCACTGCCCGCTCCGCGCGCAGGCGCGAGGTGGTGACGTCGCCGCCGAACATCGTGATCAGCGGCGCCTTGCGCCGCCGCGCGTGGAACAGCGTCGTGCCGTCACGCCGGCGCGCGGACGCCAGCGTCAGGTTGACGCCGGAGACCACGCGCACCACGTCGGTCGGGGCGACCTGCTCGCGGAAATAGCGACGGGCCGCTTCGCAGAGATAGCCGACGTCGGCCCCCGGCATCGCGACGATCGCGGGATCGCCGATGAAATCGTGCGTGATCGTGCCGATCAGCGTGAAGTCGCGCTCGAAGGGGCTAGCGAAGATCAGCCGGCCATCGCTGTTCTGGAAAACGTAGACGTTATCGGAATCAAACAGCCGTGGGACGACGATCTGGCTCATCTGCATCGCCGCCATGGCGGGTTGCGGCTGCCGCAGCACGGTCTCCGCGACCATCGAGGTCCAGCCGCCGGTGGCGTTGGCCAGCGCCCGGGCCGTGATCGTGCGGCGATGACCGCGATCCACCACCGCGAGTCGCCATGTGTCGGTTCGATCGGCACGCACGCAGCGTGCCCCGGTCCGGATCGCAGCGCCGCGCTCGGCCGCGTCCAGGGCCGTGAGCACCACCAGGCGGGAATCGTCGACGACGCAGTCCGAATATTCGAAGGCCGTGCCGAACGGTCGTTTCAGCGCGTTGCCGACCGGATGATGCGTGATGTCGAGCGTGGTTGCTCCCGGCAGGCCGCTCCGGCTGGTAAGGCTGTCGTAGAGGAACAGGCCGGCGCGCAGCAGCCATGGCGGACGCTCATCGGAATGCGCCGGGATTACGAAGCGCATCGGCCGGACCAGATGCGGCGCGATCCGGAGCCAGGTCCGGCGCTCGGCGAGCGCCCGGCGCACCCGTCGGAAGCCGCGCCGTTCCAGGACCGACAGATCGCCGTGGATCAGCCGCGGCGTTGCCGACGATGCCGCGCCGCCCAGATCGCCCTGCTCCAACAGGATGACCTGCAGGCCGCGGCCGGCGGCATCGCGCGCGAGGCTGACACCGTTCAGCCCGCCACCGATGATCGCAAGGTCGTAATCCGCCATGAAGCCGTCGAGAAGGAGCGAAACGCTCGCCATCTCTAGCCGGTCTTGAGCGCAAGCTCCATGACTTCAGCGCGGCCGACGAGGCCGGCATATTTCCCGATCGGCAGGGGCTTGCCGAGCAGATAGCCCTGCACGCCGTCACATCCTTCCTCGGCGAGAAAGGCGAGCTGTTCGAGCGTCTCGACGCCCTCGGCGACGATCGACATTTCCAGGCCATGGCCGAGATCGATCACCGCGCGCACGATCGCCGCCGATTGCGGGTTGCGGCCGAGATTGATGATGAAGGCGCGATCGATCTTGATCTTGTCGAACGGGAACGCCTGGAGATAGCTCAGCGAGGAATAACCGCTGCCGAAATCGTCCATCGAAATGCGTACGCCAAGCGCTTTGAGCCGCCGCAGCAGCGCAAGTCCGCGATCAAAGTCCTCGATCAGCACGCCCTCGGTGATCTCGAGCTCGAGCCGGCCGGGTGCGAGACCCGTCTCGATCAGGATCGAATGGACCAGCCCGACCACGTCGCCGTGCATGAACTGCGCCGGAGACAGATTGACCGCGACCTGGAGCGGCTTCGGCCAGGACGCTGCCTCGCGGCAGGCCTCGCGCAGGATCCACTCGCCCATCTCGACGATGAGGCCGCTTTCCTCCGCGATCGGGATGAATTCGGCCGGGGAGACCTGGCCGCGCACCGGATGCTGCCAGCGCGCCAGTGCCTCGAAGCCGATGATCTCGCTCTCGGCGACGCTGTGGCCCGTGGCGCCCTGCGGCTGGAACGCCAGCGAAAGCTCGCCGTTCTTGATCGCCATCGAGAGGTCCTGATGCAGCACGCGGCGATCGCGGATCTGCTGGTCCATCTCCGGCTGGAAGAGGCTGATCGTGCCGCGCGACTTCTGCTTGGCGCGGAACAGCGCCGCGCCGGCATTGGCGAGCAGCGAGGCGCCGTCGGTGCCGTTGTGCGGGAAGATCGACATGCCCGTGGTGACACCGGCGCGGACCGGGCGGCCGTCGATCTGGAATTCCTTGGCGACGGCATCACCGATCTGCTGCGCCAGCGCGAGACCTGCCTCAGGTTGTTTGCCATCGATGATCAGGCCGAACTCGTCGCCGGACAGACGTGCCACCACGCCGCCGCGCGCGGAGTCCTGGAGCCGCTGGGCCACCTCGACCAGAAGCTTGTCGCCGTGCGCATGACCGAAGACGTCGTTGACCTCCTTGAGACCGTCGAGGTCGACGCACAGAACGGCAAACTCCTCGCCGGTGCCTTCGCAGGCCTCGATCATCTGGGTCAGCGCCTGCAAGAAAGCGGCACGGTTCGGCAAATCGGTGAGGCCGTCATGATAGGCCATGTGCGCCATGCGCGACTCGGTCTGCCGGCGATCGGTGACGTCCTCGTGGGTCTTGATCAGATATTGCGGCTCGCCGGCGTCGCTCAGCACGGTGGCGCGGCGGGTGAGGAACAGTCGCAGGCCGTCCTTGGTCGAGATCGGATGCTCTTCGGTGATCATCCCGCGCTTCTTGATCGCGGCTTCGTCGCGCGCGATGATCAGCTTGGCTTCCTTGGGATTGAAGATGTCGGACGCGGTCAGGCCCGTGGCGTCCTCGCGTCTGCGGTTCAGGATCGTCTCCGCGCTGCGGTTGGCGAGCAGATAGCGGCCGTCCTTGACCTGCTCGACGATCAGCGCCACCGGGATGTTGTCGACCACGAGCTCCAAGAACTTCTTCGTGCTCTCCAGCTCCTGCGACAGCGAGCGGCGGTCGGTGATGTCCTCGAACACCACCAGCAGGAATTCAGGCTTGTTGCTCTCGTTGCGGACCACGATCCGGATCGAGGCCACCATGCGCTGGGTCGCGCCGCGCTCGACCTCGAATTCGTTGCGGTACTGGCCAGCGGGCGCGATGAGCGCAGCCCGATCGGTCGCCTCGATGCTGGCCGCTGAATTCGGCCCGAACAGCTCGCGCGCGTTCTTGCCGACAACCTGGTCCCGCGAAAATCCCCAGAAGCGCTCATAGGCGCTGTTGGCGAAGATGTAGCGGCCATCCTCGATGCTCTTCGCGGCCACGCAGGCCGGCACGTTGTCCAGCACCGTTTCCAGGAACTGCTTGGTGGAGGCGAGCTGCCGCGACAGCCTACGCTGCTCGCTAACGTCCAGATGCGTCGCCACCGAGCCGCCGTTGGGCAGCACGAAATATTTTACCAGGATGGCCCGCCCGTCCGGCAGTTCGGTGATCAAGCCGTTGGTGCTTGCCGCCTTTTCGTAGAACTCGTCGTCGGAGGCGACGCCGAGGACGCCACGCTTGCGCCGCAACGCGAGGATGTCGGGTCCCGTCATGCCCGACCAGAGCTCTGAGCGGCCGAGGCTGTAAATCTCGAGATAGCGGTCGTTGCAGAAGATGACGCGCCGCTGCGCATCCGTCATCACCACGCCCTGGTTGAGATTGTTCATGGCGGAGGAGATGAAGGCATTGCGCCGCAGCTGCAGACGCCTGGTCCGGCGCAGCGAGGAATGGATCCACAGCGCGATCGCGGCGAGGAACGAGCAGATGACGACACCCGCGATCAAGGCTTCCCAGATCACGTTGGGATTGAGCTCGCCGAGATAGCTCGGCGGGGCGAAGCTGTCGGAGAGGGCAAAGGCGCGCGCAGGCGCGACGGCTGCGGCCAGGCACACGACGGCCTGCACCGCAATCGGAAGCGTGCTGCCCACGTGCCAGTTCTTCTCAGCCATCAGCCACCCGCGATTTCAACGTCGGATTGTCTGGCCTCGCCGGTTTGGATCGGGTAAACGCCTGTACGTGCAACGGAAAAATGTGACGCCAAATACGGCAATTGCCCTGACATGATAAATGCCTCCTTAACGGAAAACGCCCCCGCGCCGTCCTCCCCAGGCCTGAGGCCTCCTTCGCTTCGAGCGGACGTCCTGCGCAGCCATGGATAGGGTCGACTGCGTCGTCATCGGAGCCGGCGTGGTCGGGCTCGCGGTGGCTAGAAAGCTGGCGCAAGCCGGGCGCGAGGTGATCGTGCTCGAGGAAGCCGAGGCCATCGGCACCATCACCTCCTCGCGCAACAGCGAGGTGATCCATGCCGGCATCTACTACCGCGCCGGGAGCTGGATGGCGCGCATGTGCGTCGACGGCAAGCACGCGCTCTACCGCTACTGCTCCGAGCGCGGCATCCCGCACAGAAATTGCGGCAAGCTGATCGTCGCGACCAATCCGAAAGAGACCGAGAAGCTGCAATCGATCAAGGCGCATGCCGAAGCCAATGGCGTGCTCGACATGCAGCTGCTCACGGGCGAGGCGGCATGCGCGCTGGAGCCGGCGCTTGCCTGCGACGCCGCGCTGCTGTCCCCGTCGACCGGCATCATCGACAGCCACGCCTACATGCTCTCGCTGCGCGGTGAAGCCGAGGACGCGGGTGCGGCCTTCGCGTTTCACACCCCGCTGATCCGCGCCAAGGCGACCGCCGGCGTCATCGAGATCGAAGCGGGCGGCGAAGCGCCGATGACGCTGCAATGCAGCCTCCTCGTCAACGCCGCGGGGCTCTCGGCGACCACGGTAGCGCGCAACATCGACGGCATGCCGCTGGACCGGATTCCGCGGGCCTATCTCGCCAAGGGAAACTACTTCAGCTGCAATGCGAGGGCGCCGTTCTCGCGCCTGATCTATCCGGTGCCCGAGCCCGGCGGGCTAGGGGTGCACCTGACGCTGGACATGGCAGGGCAGGCACGCTTCGGCCCTGACGTCGAATGGATCGAGACGATCGACTACGAGGTCGACCCGTCACGCGCCGAGCGCTTCTACCCGGCGATCCGCAAATACTGGCCGACGCTGCCTGACGACGCGCTCATGCCGAGCTATTCGGGCATCCGCCCGAAGATCGTGCCGCCGGCGGTGGCCACGCAGGATTTCTTGATGCAGGGCCCGCGCGATCACGGCGTCGAAGGCCTGGTCAATCTGTTCGGCATCGAGTCGCCCGGATTGACGTCATCGCTCGCGATCGCGGATCACGTCGCCGAACTCGCAGGGCTCGGTCTCGCGCAATGATTGCGCGGCGCGCGCCTTGCCGCAAGGATGAGCGCAAAGGCTCTCACCCCTGCGTGAAAGGGTACGATCAACTTTACGCTATTACGGGGTTACTAGTGGAGCGTGTCGCCGTGCCTGAGACGCTCGATCTGGTCCTTGACCATCAACTTCCGGCGCTTCAACTCAACAATTTGCAGGTCGTCTGTTGAAAGGTGCACGAGAGCTTCGTGCAGTTCGTTTTCGAGAACTTTGTGCTTCCGCTCCAATTCAACGAGATGTGCCTGAATTGTCATTCGAAACCTCCTCGGTAGTTTGAACCTTTAGGATTCGATCCGGACAAGGAAGTCTACATCACCGATTCGTTCTGTCGATGGGGTATCCGTCGTCGCACCGTCATTTTTGAAAATTCATATGTAACGAAGCGTGAGCAAGGGAACCACGCAGGAAAAATCCATGATATCAACGTGCTTGCGCAGCGCCGTCGCAAGCCGCAGAAATATGTTGCGGGAGATCGGCGAGCGATGGTCGCAGATCGCTTGCGATCACGCCGCGCAAGGACGATAATTTCCACAGGGCATCCACAGCCTTAATCTCTCTCACGCCTATCGGTTTTTCGGCCACCGCAAACATGACCAATGAAGACGAGCGCGAACTCGAATCCGAGCTCGCCCGGTTGCACCAGGAACACCGAGATCTCGATGCGGCGATCGATGCACTGCATCAATCGCCCGCCCCCGACCTGTTGCGGTTACAGCGGCTGAAGAAGCGCAAGCTGTTGTTGCGCGACCGTATCGCGTTCATCGAAGATCAGATCACGCCGGACATCATCGCCTGATCCACCGGGGATGGCTTTGCGGTAGCCCGCCGCACGAGAATCCGCTTGACTCCAAAAGAACAAAATAAGAACATTTGGGCACCGAGCGCCCCCAGGAAAATGCCCAAGGAAAACGCAGATGTCGGCAACCGCCCTTCTCGACAACAGCCATTATGAACAAGCCTGCGATCAGGCGATCGCCATGTGCGACGGCAATCTGCGCAGCACCATCAAGGCGCTGATCATGGCCAATGAATATCTGGAGGCCGAGCTCGAGGAATTGCGGGCGGCGATTTCCGCCGGCTGCATTCCGGAGTCCTCACGCAGCACGATGCGGAGCAAGAGCGGCGCCGCCTGAGCTGCCAGCTATCGGAGCCGACCATGTCCGATGTCACCTATTACGTTGCATTACCCTTCCTGACCGACGACGACGGATCGCCGGTCGCAGGTGCGGCCGAAGAATGTCAGACCTCGGCGGCCGCGTTACGGCGCGCCGAGATTATGTCGCACAGCGCGGGCCACATCGGCGCGGTCGCGTTCAGCCGCAGCGGCGATCCCATGACCGGCGAATTCGGTGACGCCAAACTGCTCCGCCGCTTCGGCAACGTACCGGAAGACCTCGGCACACTCTGAAATCAGCTGCTGACGAGCCTGATGCGCGGTTCATGCCGCCGGTGCGCCTTGCGCACATACATGGCGGCGTCGGCCTCCTCCAGGGCGCGCGCGGCGTCGGACTGCATCCCTAGCAGGGCGACGCCGGCAGAGGCGCCCGCGCTCACGTGCTGACCGTGAAACACAAAGGACAATTCGTCGATGGCCTCCTCGAAGGCCGCGGCCTTTGCCTTGGCGTCGGTCTCGCTGAGATTCCAGAGCAGCAGCGCGAACTCGTCGCCGCCGAGCCGGCCGACCACGTCCGAGGCGCGGATCTGCCGCGCCAGCGTTGTGGCAATCGCCTTCAGCACCTCGTCGCCGGCGGCATGGCCGAAGGAATCGTTGATCGGCTTCAACCGATCGACATCGAGCACGATCAGCGCGCCGCTGGCGCGGTAACGCTTCATGTAGGCGACGGCGCGCGCGAGCTCGCGCTCGAAGCCGCGCCGGTTCGGAATCTCGAGCAGGAAGTCGGTGTCGGCGGCGGCTTCGAGTTCCGCGACCCGCCGCAGCGCCCCCTTGAGCTTGCTCCGGAGGTTGCGGATGGCCGTCTTGATGGCCGTCTTGGCGCCGTCATCGGCCGACGCTTCGCGCCGCGACGGTTTGATCGAACGCCCGGCCGGGCGCTTGGCCGGGCTTTTGGAGGCAGCTTTGGAGCGGCTGGCGCTGGTCTTCAGGCCCTTTTTGGCCTTCGCAGCGCTCGCCGTTTTTGGTTTCTTCATGGGCATCCTGCTCAATGAAGGCTTGCGGGGATTCACCAAGACAGGATAGTGCATTCGCTTCTCCTTGCCACCGCCTTGCGAGCCGCCGGCCGGAACCGTTAATCTGGCCTATCTTTCTGTTTTTCGAGCACAATTGACGTCATGACCGCGCCGATCGCCGTTATCATGGGAAGCCAGTCGGACTGGGACACGATGCGGCATGCCGCCGACACGCTTGCAGCGCTCGGCGTTGCCGCCGATACCCGCATCGTTTCGGCGCACCGCACCCCCGACCGGCTGTTTGCGTTCGCCAAGGGCGCCAAGGTGGCCGGTTACAAGGTCATCATCGCCGGCGCGGGTGGCGCTGCGCACCTGCCCGGCATGGCGGCGGCGCTGACGGAACTGCCCGTGTTCGGCGTTCCCGTCGAATCCAGGACGCTCAGGGGCATCGATTCGCTCTATTCGATCGTCCAGATGCCTGCGGGCATCCCGGTCGGAACCCTCGCCATCGGCAAGGCCGGCGCCATCAATGCGGCGCTGCTCGCGGCTGCCGTGCTGGCCTTGTCCGACCCGGCCTTGGCCGATCGCTTGGCCGCCTGGCGCAAGGCGCAGACCGAGGCGGTTGCCGAGCACCCGGAGGACAAGGCGTGACTGACGCAAAGCAGGTGAAGCTGAAGCCCGGCGACACCATCGGCATCCTCGGCGGCGGACAATTGGGGCGGATGCTGGCCATGGCGGCGGCCCGGCTCGGCCTGCGCTGCCAGGTGTTCTCGCCCGATCCGGATTCGCCGGCCTTCGACGTCGTCCTGAACGCGACCTGCGCCGAATATGCCGACGTCGAAGCGCTCGAGCTGTTCGCCAGCGACGTCAATGTCATCACCTATGAATTCGAGAACGTGCCGTCCGCGGCCGCGATGGTGCTGGATGCGCGCCGCCCCGTGCTGCCCAACCGCAAGATCCTCGAGACCACCCAGGACCGGCTCGCCGAGAAGGATTTCGTGACGCGGCTCGGCATCGGCACCGCAGCCTATGCCGACGTCACCTCGGTCTCGTCGTTGCGCGAGGCGATCGTCAGGATCGGCCTTCCGGCGGTGCTGAAGACCCGCCGCTTCGGCTATGACGGCAAGGGCCAGGCCATCATCCGCGAGGGCGACGACATCGCGAAAGTGTGGACCAGTCTCGCCACCAAATCGGCGATCCTGGAAGCCTTCGTGCCGTACGAGCGCGAGATTTCCGTGATCACCGCCCGTTCGGCCACAGGTCAGGTCGAGTGTTTTGACGTCACTGAAAACGAGCACCGCGATCACATCCTGAAGATTTCCCGTGCGCCCGCCCGGATCCCGGACGTGCTCGCCGAGGAAGCGCGCAGCATCGCCGGCAAGATCGCGAGCGCGCTCGATTATGTCGGCGTGCTCGCCGTCGAGATGTTCGTGCTCGCCAACGGCACCGGACCGAAGGTGCTGGTCAACGAGATCGCTCCGCGCGTGCACAATTCCGGACACTGGACGCTCGACGGTGCGTCAATTTCGCAGTTCGAGCAGCATATCCGCGCCATTGCCGGCTGGCCCCTCGGCAAGCCCGTGCGCCACGGCGAGGTCGTCACCATGACCAATCTGATCGGCGACGAGATCAAAGACTACGACAAGTGGCTGAGCGTGCCGGGCGCGACCGTGCACATCTACGGTAAGGGCGCGCCGCGCCCCGGCCGCAAGATGGGCCACGTCACCGAAGTGCGACCCACGACCGGCAAGTAACGGGACCGCGGCGCATGCCGCGATCCCGCTTTGCCGTTACGCCGTCTTCGCGCCCGCGACGACGCCGGTGGGCTCGTCGCTGAGCCAGCGATAGATCACCCCGCCCAGCGCGCCGCCGATCAGTGGCGCAACCCAGAACAACCAGAGCTGCGCTGTCGCCCAGCCGCCGACGAACAATGCGGGACCCGTGCTGCGCGCCGGGTTCACCGAAGTGTTAGTGACGGGGATGCTGACGAGATGGATCATCACCAGCGCGAGCCCGATCGCCAGCGGCGCAAAGCCCACGGGCGCACGGCCATGGGTGGCGCCCATGATGATGAACAGGAACATCATGGTCATCACCACTTCGGTGAGGAAGCACACGATCATGCTGTACTGGCCGGGCGAATGGGCGTCGTAACCGTTGGACGCGAATCCTTTGCTGACGTCGAAGCCGGGAGCTCCACTTGCGATGACGTAGAGGAGCCACGCGGCCACGATCGCGCCGGCCACCTGCGCGATCACATAGGGCAGGATCTGTCCGGCCGGAAAACGCCCGCCGGCAGCAAGACCGACCGTGACAGCCGGGTTGAGATGGCAGCCGGAGATGTGGCCGATCGCATAGGCCATGGTGACCACGCTCAGCCCGAATGCGAGGGAAACACCGACCAGACCGATACCAACCTGCGGAAAGCCGGCTGCGATCACCGCGCTCCCGCAACCTGCGAATGTGAGCCAAAAGGTGCCTATAGCCTCGGCCGCGTATTTTTTCATATCCATGTGTCGTCCCCTGCTTTCAAGGATTCCGGAACAAAGCTCCGGAGACGGCCCCGCCCTTGGCGTCAAATCTCCCAAATCAGGGCCGCACAGTGGTATTTTGCCTCATTTGATGGCTGAACTTGGCCCGAAAACGCGGTTGGTCGGTGGACATCCCCAGTTTTGTCTGATACATCCGCGCCCTCAAGGTTAAGGGCTTGCGCGTCTTCGCCATCCCCTTTGACTTACCAGAATTCAAATCCGATCCACTGAAGAGGATGCCGCGTGCAGGTTCTCGTCCGCGATAACAATGTCGATCAAGCCCTCAAGGCGCTGAAGAAGAAGATGCAGCGCGAGGGTATTTTCCGCGAGATGAAGCTCCGCGGTCACTACGAGAAGCCCTCCGAGAAGAAGGCCCGCGAAAAGGCCGAAGCCGTGCGCCGCGCGCGCAAGCTGGCCCGCAAGAAGCTGCAGCGCGAAGGCCTGCTGCCGATGAAGCCGAAGCCGGTGTTCGGCGCTGGCCCCGGCGGTGATCGTGGCGGTCGTGGCGGCCCGGGTGCTGGCGCTGGTGCAAGTGCTGGTCCGCGCGGACCGCGCTGATTTACCAGACCTGAAAAGACTACAGTTTTCGATGACGCGGGCCCCTGGTCCGCGTTATTGTTTTGTGAGCGGTGCCTTTCTGGGACGGGGCACTACCGATGCGGCACCAGCGCGAGCGAACCGTAGATGGCCTCCCCTTTCCCCAAGCGCCGCTTGGCGCGGTTCCGCCAGATCTGGCAGCAGCCGCTCGCGCTGGCCTTGACGGGGATTGCACTCTGCGGCTGCTCCTTCGATCTGGGATCGCTGATGCCGGAGAAGGAGAAGCCGCAGGAGGCGCCCAAGACTGCCACGATGGCTGAGAACGTGGTCAGCGCCAACAACGTCAGCGAAGCCCAGGCCCATACGGCAAAGGCCCAGGCCCTGGCAAAGTCCGGCGAGACGGCGGCCGCGCTCGATGAATTCAATCTCGCGGTCGGGCTCGATCCCTACAATGCGCAGGCGCTCTATGGCCGCGCCCTGATCTACCAAAGCAAAAACCAGCACGACTTCGCGATCGCCGATTTCAGCTCCGCGAGCGGACTAAACCCGCAGAAGGTCGAGCCGCTGCTCGGCCGCGCCAACAGCTATCTCGCCCTCGGCAAGGTCAAGGAAGCTGCGGCCGATCTGGATGAGGCTTCCGAGGCCGATCCGCACAATGCCCAGGTCTGGAGCACACGCGGACAAGCCTATGAAAGGCTGGGCGACAGGACCAAGGCGGCGGCGTCCTACACCAAGGCGGTCTCGCTTCGTCCGCGCGACGATGCCGCCCGCAGCGGCCTCGCCCGCGTCGGCGGCTGACGATACTGGCGCAACGCAGGCCCCGTCTTAATCCGGGGTGTCGCTCTTCGGTAGAACGGAATGGAACATGGACTTGACGCCCGACAGCATGTCGTCGGCGACATTGGTCTTCGGCCGCGGCATGGACGCGCCCGCATCGGCGCGCAGATCGAGCGGGGGCGCTATCATCGGGACTGGAATATCAGCCGGCGGCGTCAACCGATTCGGGTTCTCGTTGCCGACCGAGGCCGTGTAGGGCGGGCTCGCCTGCGAGCCACCATTGCCATAGGCCTCGGGTGCGGGCGTCGAGACCGTGATCGGCGGCGGCAACGGCCGTACCATCGACGGGTCCATGGGGATAATACGCGGGGCTTCCGGGGTGCGGGCGGCTTCCCGCACGGCAGGCTCCTGGGTCCTCTCGACCGACTTGGTTTCGGAAGACTTGGTCTCGGAAGATTTAGTTTCGGAAGGCTTGGTCTCGAAGGACTTGGCCTCAATCGCTTTGCCCTCAGGCGACTTGCGCAGGCGCTCGATCGCAGCGCGCACAAGATCGTTGGCATCGGCGGTTGCAGCCGGAGCGGCAGCAGCCGGCGCCGAATTGGCCTCCACCACCGGGGCGGAGGGAGCGGGTGCCGTGACAGCCGGGTTGGACTTGGCGACCGCCTTCTCGCGCGCGGACGTCTTACCGCGCGGGGCGGGCTCGGCCGGCGCTACGTCCGCAGTCGCCTTCTCAGTGGTCTTCTCAGTCGTCTTGGGCTCAGCGCCCGGCTGCTCGGCAGTCTTCTCGGCCGCCGGCTTGTCCGTCACGCTCTTCTCGGAGATGCCCTTGGCTTTGACGCCGTGCGCCGGGAGGTTGGCCACATCGGCGGGCTTGCCGTTCTTGCCGGCCTCGGCAGGCGCCATCACGGCCGACGGCGCATCCGCCGCCGGCTTGGCGTTGATGTAGTGATTAACGATGTATGCCCCGATGATCGTTGCGAGCACCGAGGGGAAGATGTCCATCGAAATTTTAGCGACGTATTTCAGCATTCCGGCCACTCCCCGCGCGATCTGATGCGGGAACTTTGAGGCATAGTGAGGGATCAACTGCGACGGATCAATGGCAAAGAAGTACGCCGGACTTACGGCTTCAGCTCGATCTCAAGGAACACGATCTCGGTTGCGGTTTCGTTAAGCACGTCGTGTCGGACGCCCGCCTTGCGAAAGTAGGATTTTCCAGCCGCAAGCTGCTGCGCCTTGGACCGCTCGTCATTTGGCGCCACGATGGTCATTTCCCCCGCGACGATGGGAACAATGACGTAGTCCATGCCGTGGGTGTGATGCCCGGTGGCGCTGTTTGGAGCGAGCCGCCACTCCGTCACCCGAACCTGCTCATTGTCGACCTGAACCTCGGACTTGGCGGCAAGCATCGGAACTCTCCTGGGGCATGATCCCGAAAACCGGTTCAGGGCACGAAAACCATGAACACGTAGACGGCAAATACCACCATATGGACCAGCCCGAACAGAACATTGGTCCTACCCGTACCGAAGGTCAGCATACTCAGGAAGAAGGTCAGGAGCAAAAGGACGCTGCCCTGGGCGCTAAGACCGAGCTTGAGTTCCTTGTCGAGCGCATAGGTAGCGACACCGACGGCCGGGAAGGTCAGCCCGATGGTGGCCAGCGACGAGCCCAGCGCGAGATTGATGCTCTTCTGGAGGTCGTTCTTGCGGGCCGCCGAGACGGCCGCGACGCCTTCCGGCAGCAGGATCAAAAGCGCGACCAGAAGTCCGGCAAAGGCAGGCGGCGCACCGATCCTGGCCGCAACGGCGTCGACCACCAGCGAGAATTTCTTGGACAGCAGCACGACCGCCAGCAGCGCAATCAGCAGCAGCACGACGCTGAGCACCAAGGTCCGGCCCGACAGATGCGCCTCGCCGATCCTGCCATCCTCCCGTTCGTGAACGAAGTAATCCTTGTGCAGCACGGTCTGGGTGTAGAGAAACACCCCATACAGCGCGAGCGTAACCACGTCGACGAAGCCGAGTTGAATCGCCGAATAGACCGGGCCCGGCGTGGTGGTCGTGTAGTTCGGCATGATCAGGGTGATGGTCGCGAGCGCGAACAGCACGCTGAGATAGACGTTGGCGCCGGAGAGCTGAAAGCCCTGCTCGCGATAGCGCAGGCCGCCGATGAAGATGCAGAGCCCGACAAGGCCGTTGCAGACGATCATCACCACGGCGAACACGGTGTCGCGCGCCAGTTCGGGGGCAGGCTTGTCGCCCAGCATGATCGTGGTGATCAGCGCCACCTCGATGATGGTCACCGAGAGAGTCAGCACCAGCGTGCCATAGGGTTCGCCGACCCGTTCGGCGATCACTTCGGCATGATGAACCGCGGCAAAGACGGTGCCGAACAGGATGACGAGGAGCACGATGGCGAAGAAGAGCCCGCCAAACGACAGCGTGAACACATAGCCCGTCGCGCTGACGGCTACAAACAACAGCACAGCCAGGGCCGGAAAGATCCAGGCCGACCGGGGCATCGGACTATGCGCGCTCATCTATCGGCTCCAACTGCTTCGCGCACGATCCGGAAAAATGTATCGCGGCTTTCCGAAAGGATCATGCTCAAACGAAAAGCCCAGGGTGCGACGATATTCATCGCACCTTGGGCGAGCAGTGGCAAATCGGTCGGCAGATTCAAAGCAAGTGCAGGATCGGCGCGAGCGGCAGCAGCGTCAGCAGCAGGAACAGCGGGATCAGCACCGCGCTGGCGCGCACGAAATAACCGAAGAAGCTCGGCATCTCGATGCCGTTCTCGCTGGCGATGCTGCTCACCATGAAGTTCGGCGCATTGCCGATATAGGTGAGCGCGCCCATGTAGACCGCGCCCATGGAGATGGACGCAAGCGTGCCCGAGAGCTCATGCATCAGCACCTGCGGCTCGCCGCCGGCGAGCTCGAAGAACAACAGATAGGTCGGCGCATTATCGAGGAACGCCGACATCAGGCCGGTGAACCAGAAATAGGCAACCTCGCGCGGCGTGCCGTCCGGCGCCGTCACGGCCGACAACAGCCAGGCGAAGGCACCGTGATGGCCGGCATCGAGCATAGCGATGACCGGGATGATCGCGACAAAAATGCCGGCGAACAGTTTTGCGACTTCGCGAATCGGCTCCCAAGTGAAGCCGTTGGCTTGCCTGTGCTCGTCCGGCGTCAACCACACCGACAGGGCCGCTATCGCCAGCAGCGCCGCGTTGCGGGCGATGTCTTCCAGCTCCAGCCTGGTTCCGAAAATGTCGAAGGCAATGCCGGGCTTCCACATCGCCGAGACCAGCAGGCTCGCGACGATGGCTGCGATCAGCACCAGGTTGACGAGGCCGCGGATGCGGACCGGCTTCGCGGCGCCGACGCCGCCGGGCAAGGGTTCGCTGCGGAAGCGCCAGACGTCGATGGCAACGAAGATCGCGAGCAGCAGTCCGGCAACGATCGCCGTCTGTAGCCAAATGGTCCGCGTGGTCCAGAAGAAGTCGACGCCATGCAGGAAGCCGACGAACAGCGGGGGATCGCCGAGCGGGCTCAGCGCACCGCCGACATTGGCAACCAGGATGATGAAAAAGATGACGACATGGACGTTGTGGCGCCGCGGCCGGTTGGCGCGGATCAAAGGCCGGATCAGGATCATGGCCGCCCCCGTGGTGCCGACGACACTCGCCATCAACGTGCCGAGCGCGAGGATGCCGGCATTCGCCGCCGGCGTCGCCTTGATGTCGCCCGTGACGAGAACTCCCCCGGCCACGACATAGAGCGAGAACAGCAGCACGATGAAACCGAGATATTCGGCGAGCATGGCGTGGACGAGTGCCGCCAGCGCCGCCATGCTCCCGGCCAAGACGACGAGCGAGGCGAGTGCCAGCAGCGACCAGGCCGCGGCGATCTTGCCGTAATGATGGTGCCAAAACCGTGCAAACAGCAGCGGGCCGAGCGCGATCGACAGCAGGAGGCCGCAAAAGGGCAGCGCATAGGGCCAGCGCATCGCCGCGCCGTCGAGTCCGGTCGCCGCCCATGCGTGCTGTGGCAACAACACGACCAGGATCGCGGCGATGAACCCGCTCCCGCACCGAACAACAAGCCGTCTAGGAAGCAATGAAGCGCCTCGCCGTTTCGATCGCACCGAAAGCATCGAGATTGTCGTGTCCGCCGCCCGCAAAGCGAACGAACTGCTTCGGTTCATGCGCGAGCGCGAACAGACGCTCTCCGAACACGATCGAAATGGCAAGGTCATTGGTGCCATGCATCACCAATAGCGGCACAGTGACGCGCGGGATGCGCTCATCGGAATGAAATGGATCTCGCATCAGCAGGCGCACCGGAACGAACCAGAATGATGAAGCAGCAATGTCGACCGTCGACGTATAGGGAGCTTCCAGGATGAGTTTTCCAACCCGATGCTGCGAGGCGATCGCGACCGCCACGCCGGTCCCGAGCGAAAAGCCCCAGCCGACGATTCGTTCCGCCGCATAGCGTGCAGTGGTGAAGGCGTAGGCGGCCGCTGCATCCTGCAGCAGGCCCTCCTCGCTCGGCGCACCGCTCGAGCCGGCATAGCCGCGATAGGACAGCGCGACGAGACCGGTGCCGTCCGCCGTCATGGCCTTGAAGCGGCTGACGCGACCGGCGAGATAATCGCCATTGCCCGGGAAATACAGGATCACGGGGCGGCCGGGCCTCGCCGGCACGTGCCAGACGATGACCTTCTCGCCGTCGGAGGTGGTCAGGACGTGCTCTTCGGCCTCGGGCAAGCCTGCGGCATCCGGCGCGGTGCGACCGACGGACGGAATCGGAAACAGCATCTCGCGCTGCCTGACATACAGCACGAGGACACCGCCGAGATAAACGGCCGCGAACAGGATGGCGATCCACTTGACGATGGTCATGATGACGCGGCCCCGTCCCCGTTCAGGACTTGCGACAACTCCGCAGCAATTTCATGACATCGCGTTGGAGGCTCGCCGGAACGTCGCGGCAACCGTAACGTCGCCTTGTGAGCGGCGTGCCAAGCGACGCGCTGCCCGCGCGTCGCTTTGGCCACGGCCCATTTCCTTCCGCGCTACATCGATTTGACGATGCTTTCGGTGACCTTCTTGGCGTCGCCGAGCAGCATCATGGTGTTGTCCCGGTAGAACAGCGGATTGTCGATGCCGGCATAGCCCGAAGCGAGCGAGCGCTTGATGAACATCACGGTGCCGGCCTTCCAGACCTGGAGCACCGGCATGCCGTAGATTGGCGAGGTCTTGTCGTCTTCGGCTGCCGGATTGGTAACGTCGTTGGCGCCGATCACGAAGGCGATGTCGGCCTGCGCGAACTCGGAGTTGATGTCCTCGAGCTCGAACACCTCGTCATAGGGCACGTTGGCTTCGGCAAGCAGCACGTTCATGTGGCCGGGCATGCGGCCGGCGACCGGGTGAATGGCGTATTTCACCTCGACGCCTTCCTTCTTCAGGATGTCACCCATTTCGCGCAGCGCATGCTGGGCCTGCGCCACTGCCATGCCGTAGCCGGGCACGATGATGACCTTCTGAGCGTTCTTCATGATGAAGGCCGCGTCGTCGGCCGAGCCGAGCTTGACCGGCTTCTGCTCGCCGCCGCCGCCACCGCCGGCCGCAGCGGTCTCGCCGCCGAAGCCGCCGAGGATGACCGAGATGAAGGACCGGTTCATCGCGTGGCACATGATGTAGGACAGGATCGCGCCCGACGATCCGACCAGCGCGCCGGTGATGATCAGTGCGGAATTGCCGAGAGTGAAGCCGATGCCGGCAGCCGCCCAGCCGGAGTAGGAGTTCAGCATCGAGATCACGACCGGCATGTCGGCGCCGCCGATCGGGATGATCATGAGCACACCGAGCGCCAGCGCGATAATGACGATCAGCCAGAAGTCGAGCGCGCTGCCCGACATCACCAGCCCGACGACGAAGACGACGAGCGCAATCGCGAGCGCGATGTTGATGATGTGGCGGAACGGCAGGATGATCGGCGCACCGCTCATCCGCGCGGACAGCTTCAGGAACGCGATCACCGAGCCGGTGAAGGTCAGCGCGCCGATGGCGACGCCGAGCGACATCTCGACCAGGCTCTGTGGGTGGATGTTGCCGGGGGTGCCGATGTCGAAGGCTTCGGGCGCGTAGAACGCGCCGGCAGCGACGAGCACCGCGGCCATGCCGACCAGAGAGTGGAAGGCGGCGACCAGTTCCGGCATCGAGGTCATCGGCACGCGGCGGGCGATCACCGCGCCGATCGCGCCGCCAATGGCGACACCTGATATCACGAGGATCCAGGCGACGCCGTCCGCCGGCGGATGGCTGGCGAGCGTGGTTGCGACCGCGATCCCCATGCCGATCATGCCGAACAGATTGCCCTGGCGCGACGACGCCGGGCTCGACAGCCCGCGCAGCGACAGGATGAACAGCACCCCCGCCACGAGATACAAGAATGCAGAGAGATTGGCGTTCATCTCAGGTCCCCATTGATCCCTTCAGCCCGAGGTGGCCGCTTACTTCGACTTCTTCTTGTACATCCCCAGCATGCGCTGGGTGACAAGGAAGCCGCCAAAGATGTTCACGCAGGCAAAGATGAGCGCGACGAAACCGAAGCCGCGCGCCCAGCCGGAGCCGCTCGAGATCATGCCGACGCCGACCGCCAGCAGCGCACCGACCACGATCACCGAGGAGATCGCGTTGGTCACGCTCATCAGCGGCGTATGCAGCGCCGGGGTCACCGACCACACCACGAAATAGCCGACGAAGACGGCGAGAACGAAAATCGACAGCCGGAAGACGAAGGGGTCAACGACCTGTGCAACATGCTCCATGGCGGCTCTCCTTACGCTTTCGGCTGGAAATTCGGATGAATCACGGCGCCGTCCCTGGTCAGCGCGGTCGCCTTCACGAGTTCGTCGTCCCAATTCACGGCCAGCGCCTTGTTGGTCTTGTCGAACATCGTTTCGATGAAATTGAACAAATTGCGCGCGTAGAGGCTGGAGGCCGACGCCGCGACGCGGCCGGCGACATTGGTGTAGCCGACGATCTTGATGCCATCGACGTCGGCGACTTCGCCCGGCCTTGCACCCTCGACATTGCCGCCGCGCTCGACGGCGAGATCGACCAGCACCGAACCCGGCTTCATCGACTTGACCATGTCGGCCGTGACCAGCTTCGGCGCCGGCCGGCCCGGAATCAGTGCCGTCGTGATCACGATGTCCTGCTTCTTGATGTGCTCGGCGGTCAGCGCGGCCTGCTTGGCCTGATACTCTTTCGACATTTCCTTGGCGTAGCCGCCGGCGGTCTGCGCGTTCTTGAATTCCTCGTCCTCGACGGCGAGGAATTTTGCGCCGAGCGATTCCACCTGCTCCTTGGTCGCCGGCCGTACGTCGGTCGCGGTGACGATGGCACCGAGCCGGCGCGCGGTCGCGATCGCCTGGAGGCCGGCGACGCCAACGCCCATCACGAAAACCTTGGCGGCAGGCACGGTGCCGGCCGCGGTCATCATCATCGGGAAGGCGCGGCCGAAGGCTTCGGCGCCCTCGATCACGGCACGGTAGCCGGCAAGATTAGCCTGCGAGGACAACACGTCCATTACCTGCGCGCGCGTGATGCGCGGCATCAATTCCATCGCGAAGGCAGAGACGCCGGCATCGGCGATCGTCTTCAGCGCGGCCTCATTGCCGTAGGGGTCCATGATGGCGATGACGAGCGCGCCGCGCTTGTACTGCGCCAACTCGGAGGCTTCAGGGCGCTTCACCTTGATGATGATGTCGGCGTCCTTCAGCGCGTCGGCGCTGACGGTGGCCCCCACGGCGGTGAATTCGGAATCCGGCAGGCCCGACTTGAGGCCGGCGCCCGGCTCAACGGCGATCTCGGCGCCCAACGCCTTGAACTTCTTCACCGTATCCGGCGAAGCGGCAACGCGCGGCTCCGACGGATCGATTTCCTTGGCAACGGCGATCTTCATAGGCCCTCCGGCGACGCGGGAAAAGCGCGCACGCGAACTTAGCGTTACTCCCGCAACGTTGGATACCGGTTTTGGAACCGGATTGTGTGCAAATTTTATGAGCAGCCGCCGGCGCTGGCGGATGCAGCCGGCGATAGTCAGGTCAGGAAGATCGCCATCAGGATCACGATGAGCGCGACCGAGATCGTGCCGTACTTCACCAGCTTGATGAAGCCCTCGTAGGTCTGCTCGTGGGCAACGTAGTCGTTGCCGTCGGCGGTGCTGTACGCCACTTTGCTATGATCAGCCATCAATTGTCCCCAGTCGAAAGTCGAATTTCATCGCTGGGATACCGCAAACCTTCGGGCAGGGCAACGGCAGGCAGGCGCGGTTTTGCGGCAAATCAGGTCATTTGGAATTCCGATTGGCGGGAAAGCTCGGCGCGAGAGCCGCACAGCCCTGATCGATCATCGTCGCCACAACGCTCGCCCTCCGTCACCGGTCCACGCACGACCGGGCGCCCTGTATCGAGGTGACTCGTCCGCCCGCCTCAGCCCATTGCTTCCAGCTCGTCGATCATGGCGGCGATGACCGAGAGGCCGCCGTCCCAGAACTTCGGGTCCTTGGCATCGAGCCCGAACGGCCGTAGCAGCTCGGAATAATGCTTGGTGCCGCCGGCGGCGAGCATGTCGAGATAGCGCTCGGCAAAGCCCTCGGCCGCGTTCTCGTAGACGGCGTAGAGCGAGTTCACGAGGCAATCGCCGAACGCGTAGGCGTAGACGTAGAACGGCGAATGGATGAAGTGCGGGATGTACATCCAGTAGTTCTCGTAGCCCGCCTTGATCTCGATTGCCGGCCCCAGGCTCTCGCCTTGCACCGACAGCCAGATCTCGCCGAGCCGCGTCGCGGTGAGCTCGCCGTTCTTGCGCTCGGTGTGGACCGCGCGCTCGAACGAATAGAACGCGATCTGCCGCACCACGGTGTTGATCATGTCCTCGACCTTGCCGGCGAGCAGCGCCTGGCGCTGCTTTGGGTTCTTGGTCTGCGCCAGCAGCCGCCGGAAGGTCAGCATCTCGCCGAACACGCTTGCGGTCTCCGCCAGCGTCAACGGCGTCGGCGCCATCAGCGCGCCGTTTCTGGCCGCCAGCACCTGATGCACGCCGTGGCCGAGCTCATGGGCGAGCGTCATCACGTCGCGCGGCTTGCCCTGGTAGTTCATCAGTACGTAAGGGTGCGCCGATGGCGTGGTCGGATGCGAGAACGCGCCCGGTGCCTTGCCCGGGCGTACCGGCGCGTCAATCCAGCGATCGGTGAAGAAGCGCTCGGCGATATCAGCCATTTCAGGCGAGAAGCCACGATAGGCCGTCAGCACCATGTTCCGCGCGTCGGGCCAGCCGATGACGTCGGTCGCCGCGAAAGGCAGCGGCGCATTGCGGTCCCAGGAAGCCAGGCGCTTCTTGCGGAACCAGCGTGCCTTCAGCGCGTAATAGCGATGCGACAATTTTGGATAGGCCGCGCGCACCGAGGCGACCAGCGCATCCACCACCTCGCGTTCGACGCGGTTGTTCAAATGGCGGGAATCCGCGACGTCCTTGAAGCCGCGCCAGCTGTCGGAGATGTCTTTGTCCTTGGCCAGCGTGTTGGTGATCAGCGCAAAGATGCGCTCATTGGCCTTGAAGGTCTTTGCGAGCGCCTCGGCCGCGGTCTTGCGCTTGGCGCCGTCGCGGTCCTGCAGCAGATTGAGCGTCGGCTCGATTGCGAGCTCCTTGGTCCCGATCTTGAAACGCAGGCCCGAGATGGTCTGGTCGAACAGCCGGTTGAAGGCGGAATAGCCGGTCTGCGACTTCTCCAGAAAGAGCTGCTCGAGCTTGTCGTCGAGCTGGTACGGCTTCTCCTTGCGCAGATCCTCGATCCAGGGACGGTAGTGCGCGAGCTCGGCGGCCTGCATCGCGCGGTTCAATATATCGTCATCGACACGATTGAGCTCGAGCGCGAAGAACAGCAAATGCGTCGATGCAGCCGTCAGCCGCTCGGAAACGTCGCCGTAAAACTTTGAAATCTTGGGGTCCACGCTGTCGCCGGCATGGACGAGACCGGCGTAGGAGCCGAGACGGCCGGCGAGGTCGTCGATCGCCTCATAGCGTCGCACGGCTTCAGTGAGCCATTTTCCGCCATCTTCCTTTGCTGTTCCTGTTGCGAGCTTGCCCTTGTAGTCCGTCTCGAACGCGACGCAATCGGCATCCATTTTTGCGAGATCGCGCGCCACTTCCGGCGCATCGATCCCGGTATAGAGATCGGCGAGGTTCCACTCCGGAAGCTTGCCGGTCTTGCTCGCAGGCTTGGCGGGTGAAGACTTGGCGAGCGAGGGCTTGGCAAGCGACGGCTTGGAGGACTTGACCTTGGCTGCTGATTTCCTGGTGTTCGGCTTGCGGAGAGCGGGCTTGCTAGCGGCGGACTTCTTAACTGCAAACTTGGAGCGCGAATTCATTGTGTGGGAAACCTGTGTTCAACAATCGCGACAGCGGGCGGGGGCATCAAGGTTTAAGAGTGCGTTAATCGGCTTCGGCCAGAGTGCCCCGATTCGAGACAGATAGTAGTAGCGTGCGGGGAACACCATGGCTGCCAGTATTTTGATCGCCGACGACGACGCTGTAGCCCGCCGGCTGGTCGAAAACATGGTGCAGAAATGCGGCTATGAGACGATCGTCGTGGATTCCGGCGACGCCGCGATCGCCGTCCTCACCGCCCCCGATGCGCCCGTTATCGACGGCGTCATCCTCGATCTCGTGATGCCCGGCCTCGACGGCATGGGCGTGCTGGCGAAAATCCGCGAAGCGGGCCTCAGCATTCCCGTCATCGTGCAGACCGCCCATGGCGGCATCGACAATGTGATCTCGGCAATGCGCGCGGGCGCGGCCGATTTCGTGGTCAAGCCGGTCGGCCTGGAGCGGCTCCAGGTCTCTCTTCGCAACGCGCTCAATTCGTCCGCGCTCAAGGGCGAATTGCAGCGCATCCGTCACAGCCGCGAGGGCCGGCTGACCTTCTCCGACATCATCACCCGCGCCGAGGCGATGGCGGACGTGATGCGCGCAGCGCAGAAAGCAACAAACTCCTCGATCCCCGTGCTGATCGAAGGCGAGTCCGGCGTCGGCAAGGAGATGTTCGCGCGCGCCATCCATGGCAGCGGCGAGCGCAAGGCAAAACCGTTCGTCGCAGTCAATTGCGGCGCGATCCCCGACAACCTCGTCGAGTCCATCCTGTTCGGTCACGAGAAGGGTGCCTTCACCGGCGCCACCGAACGCCACACCGGCAAGTTCGTCGAAGCCCATGGCGGCACGCTGTTTCTGGACGAGGTCAGCGAGCTGCCGCTGACCGCGCAGGTCAAGCTGCTCCGCGCGCTCCAGGAAGGCGCGGTCGAGGCGGTCGGCGGCCGCAAGCCCGTGAAGGTCGACGTCCGCATCATCTCGGCGACCAACCGCAGGCTGCTGGAGCGGGTCAAGCAGGGACACTTCCGGGAAGATTTGTTCTATCGCCTTCACGTCCTGCCGCTGACGATCCCCTCGCTGCGCTCCCGGCGCGAGGACATCCCGCATCTGCTCAGGCATTTCCTGGCGCGCTTTGCCGCCGAGGAAAACCGCTCCATCACCGGCATCAGCGGCGAGGCCGTTGCGCACCTCGCCCAGCTCGATTGGCCCGGCAACATCCGCCAGCTCGAAAACGCGGTCTACCGCGCCGTGGTGATGAGCGAGGGCGACCAGCTTGGCCTTGACGACTTCCCCCTGCTCGCCTCGCAGCCGCATCCGGGAACAGACATTCCGACCGCGCCGCTGATGCTGGAGCCGATGGCGGCCCCCTCCCTCGTGTCGGGTAATGAAATACCGATCGCGCCGCTGCCCCTGGCGGGTGCCCTCTCCATGCTGACCGCGACCGGCGAGGTCCGACCGCTGGAGGACATCGAGAACGAGATCATCCGCTTCGCGATCTCCCATTACCGCGGACAGATGTCCGAGGTCGCCCGCCGCCTCAAAATCGGCCGGTCCACCCTCTACCGCAAACTCGACGAAGCCGGGGTTCCCGGCCATGGCGGCAAAAGCGGTGAGGAGACGCACTGAGCCTGACGCGAACGGGGGTTCGTGCGGGCGGAGCGAGACGACTGTAAGCCGTTCGCATGACGATGGAATTCGACTGCACGGTGAACCGTGACTTGGAAGTGACAGACACAGGGAAAAGCGCGTGGCAGAAGCGCACAATCCGTTGCCAAAAGGCTTCCTTGAAGTCAGTTTGTCGTGAGTTGTCCCGGGTAGCGCTGGCTGCGAAATCGGGGCCTGTATATCGTCTGCGTAAGAATCGTTGCGTGCAGGCGTGCAACTTTCGAGAGGCCGGCGCGGTTTAGCCGAAGCTCATTAGGCGATAACAAAGCTGTTCCACGAGGGACAGCTCACCCGAGGGGTGCGACACAATGCGTGACTGTTTGAACCACCGTGCAGGCTTTGACCGTGTCTTGATGACGGTCGCTGCGACCTTCCTCACGGTATCGGCCAGCTCAGCCTTGGCGCAGGATCAGGCGCGCAGCAGCGCTGCCGAGCTTGCGATCGAAGCTGCGATCCCGCGCCCCGAACCCGCAAACGTCCCGCCCCCGACCGCATCCGACATCAAGCTCGACACCACCGCCGCTATTCAGGAACCGGCCAAGGAGGCCGTGAAGGCCGAAGCTGCACCGGCCCCCGACAAGGTTGAGAGCAAGCCTTCCGATGTCGCCGCCACGCCCCCGCCAGAGGCGCCGAAGAGCGAGACGGCCAAGTCTGAACCCGCGAAGTCTGAACCCGCGAAGACTGAACCCGTCAAGGCCGACACCGCAACCGCAACGCCGACCGCTCCCTCGGCACCTGCGGTCGCAGCAACCCCGGCCTCAGAGCCGGTGAAGGCCACGAGCAACGTTCCCGCCGCCGATCAGCCGGTCGCCGACAAGCTCAAGGACATCATCGGCGCCAAGACCTCGCGCCATTTCGACCGCAAGAACGAGCGCGCGGCGATCGAGAAGTTTTACGGTGCACGCGACTTCGCGCCGGTCTGGACCCAGGGCGGCAGCCTGACCCCTGCAGCCAAGGGCGTGATCGCACGGCTGAAGGATGCGGCGTCCGACGGTCTCAATCCCGCCGATTACCAGCTGCCGGATTTTGCCGCCGCCACGACGCCCGATGCACTCGCCGATGCCGAGCTCAAGCTCACCGCCAGCATGTTCGACTATGCGCGCCAGGCCCAGAGCGGCCGCATGCACTGGTCGCAGGTCAGCGGCGACATCCTCTATCCGGAGCACCCGACCGATCCGAGCGACGTGCTCGCCAAGGTCACGAGCGCGACCGATGCCTCCGCAGCCCTCGACAGCTATAACCCGCCGCAGAAGCTCTACAAGGAGCTGAAGGCGAAGCTCGCGGAGCTCCGCGGCCAGGGCAACAGCCCGGTGATCGAGATCGCCGACGGTCCGGCGCTGAAGTACACCCCGGCCGGCAAGAAGCGGGCTGAAATCGTCGTTGAAGATCCGCGCGTGCCGCAGCTGCGCGCCAAGCTCGGCCTCGCCGAGAACGCCAGCGACACCCGCTATGACGCTGCGGTCGCCGAAGCCGTGCGCAAATTCCAGAACGATGCCGAGATCAAGGCGACCGGCATCCTCGATGACAAGACGGTCAAGGCGATCAACACGCCGAAGCGCGACAAGCAGATCGACGTGGTGCTGGTGAATATGGAGCGCTGGCGCTGGCTGCCGCGCGACCTCGGCGTTCCCGCGCTGGGCGACGCCTATGTCATCCTCAACATCCCCGACTACACGCTGAAGGTGATGCAGCGCGGCCAGCAGGTCTGGACCACCCGCGTCGTCACCGGCAAGCCGGGCACGCATGCGACCCCGCTGCTCACCGAGACGATGAAGTACATCACGGTCAATCCGACCTGGAACGTGCCGCCGTCGATCGTCTACAACGAATATTTGCCGGCGCTTCAGCAGGACCCGACCGTGCTCCAGCGCATGGGCCTCAAGCTCGAACAGAACCGCGACGGCTCGGTGCACATCTCGCAGCCGCCGGGTGAAGCCAACGCGCTCGGCCGCATCCGCTTCAACTTCCCGAACAAGTTCCTGGTCTATCAGCACGACACGCCGGACAAGAACCTGTTCGCCAGGGACGAGCGTGCCTTCAGCCATGGCTGCATGCGCGTGCAGAACCCGGATCAGTACGCCGCCATCCTGCTCAACATCGCGCTGCCGAACGAGAAGTACACGCCGGAGCGCGTGCGCAGCATGTACGGCAAGGGCGAAGTCGACTTGAAATTCCCGACCCCGATCCCGGTCAACATCACCTACCAGACCGCATTCGTGGACGATGGCGGCAAGCTGCAATTCCGCAAGGACGTCTATGGCCGCGACGCGACCATGATCAACATCCTGAAGAACGGCCGCGGCAAGGATCTCGAGAACGTCGTCGCGCATTCCCAGCCGAGCTATTCACGCCCGGCAACGACGCTGCCGAACGGCGTGTTGGCAGCCAACAATGGCGGCTCGTCCGGCCTGAATTTCTTCGAGCGGCTGTTCGGAGCTCCGACTCCGCCGCCGGCTCCGGTCGGTCGCCGACCGCAGCAGCAGCGGGTATTCACCCGCTGAGACCGGCCCAGACTGGGGCCTAACTCCTGAAATTCTGCAACAAAATCAGCGACCTCATTCTCTGGATGGGGTCGCTTAACGTTAACCATTCTCCACCCGACCTCAGGCAGCGGGCGTTTTTTTGCCACACTCACCCCGTTAGGATTGTAGTCTGACTTGGTTTGGGGGCAGGAAGGTCAACCTCAAGTTAACCTTCTCGCTTTAAGAAAGCGTTCACCCTCTTTCGCGTGCTAACGGGGTTAGCGGGAGAGTCCATTTTGAACGCTGGTCGACTGGGTGGGCTCTAACGTGCTGACTGGTATCGCACGCCAATTCGCTGCGCTGTCGTTGTCCCATGCGGGAGTGAAGGCCGGCTCTCGGATCGGCCTCGCTGCCGTATTGCTGCTTGCTGCCGCAGGTTCAGTTCACAACGCCGCCGCGCTGAACGAGACCAAGACGCTCTCCTTCCACCACACCCATTCCGGCGAAGACCTCACCGTCACCTTCAAGCGCGACGGGCGTTACGACGAAGCGGCGCTGAAGCAGCTCAACCACTTCCTGCGCGACTGGCGTACCCAGGACGAGACGGTCATGGACCGTCACCTCTTCGACATCCTCTGGGAAGTGTATCGCGACGTCGATGCCAAGCAGCCGATCCAGATCATCTCCTCCTACCGCTCGCCCGCCACCAACGCCATGCTCCGCCGCCGCTCCTCCGGGGTGGCGCGCTTCAGCCAGCACATGCTGGGACATGCGATGGACTTCCACATTCCGGGCGTGCCGCTGGAGCAAATCCGCTTTGCCGGCCTGCGCCTTCAGCGCGGCGGCGTCGGCTTCTATCCGACCTCCGGTTCGCCCTTCGTGCATCTGGACACCGGCAGCATCCGGCACTGGCCGCGCATGACGCATGACCAGCTCGCCCGCGTCTTCCCGGACGGCCGCACCGTCCATGTCCCGACCGACGGCACGCCGCTGAAGGGTTATGAGCTCGCCAAGGCCGACATCGAGCGCCGCGGAAGCGGCGACGACGCCGGCAGCAAGCCGAATTTCTTTGTCGCATTGTTCAAGGGCAAGCCGGCCCCGGCCGCCACGAGCAGCGACGAGGATGACGAGGGCGCGCCCGCCCCGGCCGCGAAGCCCGCCGCGCCGACCGTGGTCGCCTCCGCAGTCAAGCCGGCCGATCCGGTGCCGACGCCGCGCGCCAAGCCGTCGATCGCCGCGACGTTCCAGCTCGCTTCGGCCGATGCGCAGCTCCTGGCGCCGCCCAAGCCGAAGCCCGCGCCCGTGGTTGAAAAGCCGGCCACCGGCAAATCTGCCGACGCAAAGCTCGAGACCCCGGCCGACATCATCAACGCCCGCGGCTTCTGGGACGCCCCGGCCACGCCGCAACAGGCAACGCCGGCCCAAGTGGCTGCGCTGAAAGCCCGCCAGGCACTTGCCGCTGCCACCGATCCGCAGCCGACCGCGAGCGTCTCCAACGCCGCCTATCAGGCGCTGGCCTATGCGCCGGCGTCCGCGGCGCCGGTCGACCGCGCCAACGTCGTCGCCGCCTCCGCTCCGATCCCGCGCTCCGCCCGTCCCGCCTCCGCGGCGCGCAACCTAGCGCCCGCGACCGAGATCAACACGGTTGTCGGCAAGCGCATCGATGGCATGGTCGCGACCGCGACCCGGCTCTCCGCCGCCAAGGGCGAAAGCATCTGGCTCAAGATCGTGATGCTGTCGCCGAGCGCCAGCCGCGCGATGTCGGTCACGCTGATGGGCGAGCTCGACATGGCCGCAATGCGCGCCTACTTCGTCAAGCCGCAGGCCGTGATCGCTATGGGTTTTGCCGACGATCCGATGCAAGGCCTGTCCTGCGACAGCTTTACGGGCAGTGCGACCGCGAAACTCGAGACGACATCATTCGTGGTCCGCACCGCCTCGCTGCGCTGAGATCTTTCCCCTCACACAGTTCGGATTTTCAAAATCTTGGTGCGCATCTGCACTAAGGAGGATTCCTCCACTTCCAACGGGTAATCACCCGGTATCGCTGCGCATTCCAACCGCGCATTGTGGCCTTCGCGCTTGCCTTGTGCCGGTGTTTCCCGCGTTTCCGAAGTGGCCGCGTGACGCAGATTCTATACACGAGCTCGGATCCAAAATACGAAGGCAGCGGCTGCCATGAGCCCGGCGGCGACTATTGAGTACGAGCTTGCTGCAGGTCTCGAGGAAATGTCGCTACAGCGAAGTAGGAGCGTGCGATGTCAGTTCCATGCAAGTCTGAGCTCAGCCTTCTGAACCCCGACGAGCGCGAAGTCATATTGAATACGCACCATCCAATGGTTGGAGAGATGGAGCGCGAAGGACTTGAGGGCCTTCGCGCCCGCCTTCGGGATCTGCGTGACAGGGAGCGTACATTGTCGCGGCATCGACGCCGCGAAACAAAGGGAATGGCCGACCCCCGCGGCAAGAGTTTCTCCGGAACGACAGAGCACGCAAATCGGCGCCAATCGGTTTTCGCTGCTGCCACTAAGCGCGTTAAGAACGAGCTGAGGCGCATCCGAAAGTTTGAAGCACGACGGGAACTCGGGGAAGCGGCGAGACGGGCGTTGGCACTCCGTCGGGCACGTCAGTTTTCTCGACCGCAGACAACTCCAACTTCGCATGACGGCATGCGGTCCATCCCAAGCCGTCACCGGATCAAGAAACTTCCACCGGAAACAATCGGAAGAGTCTCGCAGGCCAACAAGCGGCCGCAGGCCCGACGAGACTCCCAACGCAAGCGCAGCAATTGAGACGGAGACCGACAATCCTGCGGATTGAGGCTGCGTGCCAGCAGCAACCGCGTTGCCCCCAGCGCAATCCGGGAATGCAACGCTCGCTGCGAGATCCCGGATTTCGCGGAGCTTGTCATCGGGCGCCGCTTCGCGCCGACCCGTTGGGTCCATCCGGACTACAAGTCCGCGGTTTCTATCTGGCTTTCCTGGCCCGGCGATCCAGATGATACGTCAACGCCAGCGACAGGCAGACGGATAGCGGCCGCTTCGGCAGCGCGCCCGATGCCGGCAACAGCAAAGCCCTGGTTTGCCGATACTCGAACTGATCGGCAAAGCGCTCGCGGAACGTATCGATCAGCGTCGTCTTGCAGTTGAACAAAATGGCGGCGTGCTCGGACTCCTTGATGCGCCCGAGCCGGATCGTGCTGCCGCTGCCGGTCTCGTCGGTCAGATAAGCAGGCTCCCCCCATTTGAGGGTTTCGCTGAGCCGACCGACCTCCTCTTGCGCCGCGGCGGTCGCGAAGATCAGCGCACGCACCTGGAGCAGCCGCTTGCTGATCGGCGCCGGGAAGGCGTCGAAGGCACGGCTCACCTCGCGCGGCAGCGTCGGCGCAGTCACAGTCTCACCCTCGATGGATCACCAATCGGTCTCCGCTGTGCCCCAGATCAAGCCGGCAGGCCTGCCCGGAGAAGGCCCGCCTGATAGCGCTGACGATCAACGTCTCGCTTATAATGCTGGGTAGAGAGATGATTGGCCACCGAAAATGCCGGTTCACGCTTGAGAACTTCGGCCGCGTGCGCGCCAGCAGCAATCGCGTTGCCCATTTGCGCGAAGATCCCCGCAAGGAACGCATGATGGGTGTGATCGGGGCGTGTGATCCGTGAGAAGGCCTCGGCGGCTTCGGCGTATTTCTCGGCACAATAATAGGCGCGCCCGAGATGGCTCCAGAAGCGTTCCGGGTGATACGGGTTGAGCCGCATCGCCTTCTTGATCCAGTCGATGCCCTCTTCAGGCCGGTCCAGCCAGGTCAGCAGTTCGCCCTGTTGCACCACCACAAGATCGTAGTTCGGGTTGAGGGCGAGCGCCCGCTCCTGATGGTAGGTGGCCCTGTCATGGTCGTCGCGGTTCAGATTGAGCGCCGCGAGGATGCGGTGGACGTCGCTGTCATTGTCGTCGAGGCCCAGCGCGGTCTCCAGCTCTGAAGCCACCTGTTGGAAGGTGGCGTCGCGATCCGCGCACCAGCTATAGACCCAAGTCTGGCCCAGGACGCACGCTTTCCACGCGTGTGCGTGAGCATAGTTTGCATCGAGTTCGAGCGCCCGGTCGAGCAGAAGTTGCGCCCGCGCATTGTCTTCGCGATTGGAGCGATGGTGTAAGACCTTGGCGGCCAGCACGCATTCATAAGCCGCCATGTTGTCCGTGGGCTTGCGATTCGCCCGATCGTGCGTCGCCGCCTCGACGCGGCCGGGCAACGTGGCGGCGATCGCCCGGGTCATCTCGTCCTGGATGGCGAAGATGTCCATGAGCTCGCCGTCGTAGCGTTCGGCCCAAATGTGCCGGTCGGTTTCCGCATCGATCAGCTGCACTGTGACGCGGACGCGACCTCCGGCCTTTCGCACACTGCCCTCGATGACATAATCGACGCCGAATTCGCGGCCGACGTCCTGCACCTTGACCGCCTTGCCCTTGTACACGAAGGTCGAGTTGCGGGAGATCACCAACAGGTCGTGGAAGCGTGAAAGCTCGGTGATGATGTCTTCGGTCAGACCATCCGCAAAGAACTCCTGCTCCGGGTCGCCACTCATGTTGGCGAAGGGCAGCACGGCAATGGACGGCTTCTTCGACTTGTCCGTCGCCTTTGCAGTGCCCTTCGTGCCGTCTGATGCGCTTGCCGGACTCTCCAGTCGAATCCGGTAGACGCGGATTGGACGGACGATGTTCTTGACGTTCTGCTCGCCGATATCCTCGAACGCAACACCATCAAGGCGCAGGCCGAGCTGGTCGCGCACCGCGCTCGAGATGCAGATACCTCCGGGCTCGGCCAGTGCCTCCAACCGTGCCGCGACGTTGACGCCGTCGCCGAAAATGTCGTTCTGGTCGACGATCACGTCGCCCAGATTGATACCGATGCGGAATTGCATCCATCGCGGCGGCGGGACGTCGGCATTGCGTCGCCCCATCCGGCTCTGAATCTCAGCAGCGCACAGCACGGCGTCGACGACGCTATGGAATTCGACGAGCATGCCGTCGCCCGTCGTTTTGATGATGCGGCCGTGATTTTTGGCAATGGCCGGATCGATGAGCTCGATCCGGTGGGTCTTGAGGCGTGCGAGCGTACCAGCCTCGTCCACCTCCATGAGCCGACTAAAGCCGACCATGTCAGCCGCGAGGACCGCTGCGAGTCTGCGCTCAGGTCCAGGCACATCCATTGCTCGGTCCCTTCGCCGAGCACTCTAGCAGACGAGCGGATTTTGCCCAAGCTGGGTGCGCTGCAAATTGGGGCGGGACGAGGTACCCCTACTGGTGGCGCCGCGGCCTCATCTGCTCAGATCATCCCCAGCGCCTGCATGTAGGTCTCAAGGATCGTCTCGGCCTCGGCGCGCTCGTTCGGGTCCTGCTTGCGCATCCGCACGATGGCGCGCAGTGCCTTGACGTCGTAGCCATTGCCCTTGCTCTCGGCATAGACGTCGCGGATGTCGTCGGAGATCGCCTTCTTCTCTTCCTCCAGCCGCTCGATGCGCTCGATGATGGATTTGAGCTGGTCCTTGGCAAATTTCGTCGCGGGTTCGTCGTCGCGGACGGCGGCGGTGGTGGCCATCTTGGTACTCCAAATGGAACTGGCAAAACGAGGTGACGCCGGCATCCTCACCGCGCGTGCTGGTTAGACCCTTAGGGTCCGTACCTCTCGCGTTCAAGGCGGCATCGCGCTCGTCCACAGCGCGCCCACACCTTCCTGCGGCGTGTCGAAGAAAGCTGTTGTGTGATGCGACTCAGGGGCGGCGTGTCGGCCCGGCCGAGGACGCGGCCGTTCAGTGCCCGGGATGAACCTTCTTCATGGCCTCGAGTTGCTCGGGCGTGGCCCCGCCCTGGTATTTCGACTTCCAGGTCTCGTAGGGCATGCCGTAGACGGCTTCCCGGCTCTCGTCCTTGCTCAAGGCGACGCCTTGGGCGTCGGCGGCGTCCTTGAGCCAGTTGGACAGGCAGTTGCGGCAGAAGCCCGCGAGATTCATCAAGTCGATGTTCTGGACGTCCGTCCGCGTCTTCAAATGATCGACCAGGCGCCGGAAAGCGGCGGCCTCGAGCTCCGTTCTGGTTTTGTCGTCGATTGCCATGGCTGGATCCCCTCGGCTTGCGAATTGGCTCTGACCCGGATGGGGTCACCCTTACGAGATCAGGTGGGCCCTGTCACAGATTTTGCCATATCGCGGCGCAAACGGGCGCCAAGCTGGCTTCGGGCCGTTCCCGGGCCCTACGCCAAATCGTCAATGATCTGATATAGCTTCCGCGACAATGATCGCCGAATCTCCCCGCTCCCCCCTTCACCTGCTCGCCCGGTTGGTCCCGGTGCTGGTGGTTGCCCTGCTGTGCCTCTGCGCCAGCCCGGCCTCCGCCGATTTCCGGCTCTGCAACAACACGTCGAGCCGGGTCGGGATCGCGCTGGGCTACAAGGACGCCGAGGGCTGGACCACCGAAGGCTGGTGGAACATCTCGTCCCGCTCCTGCGAGACCCTGCTGCGGGGAACGCTGGTCGCCCGTTTCTATTACATCTACGCCATCGACTATGACCGCGGCGGCGAATGGTCGGGCCAAGCCTTCATGTGCTCGCGCGACAAGGAATTCACCATCCGCGGCACCGACGATTGCCTCGCGCGCGGCTATGACCGGACCGGCTATTTCGAGGTCGATACCGGCGAGCAGCGCGCCTGGACGGTGCAGCTCACCGACACCAACGAGCAGCCGTCAAAACAGCAGCGTGTACCCGGCCTGCCCGGGCCGGTCGGCCCGGGGGTTCCGGGTTTGCCCAATGGGCCGCCCGGTGGTACGCCCCCCGCCGCGCCTGGCCTCCCGCCAGCTCTCTCGCCCCCGTCTGGAAATAAGCCATGAGGCGTCTTCGCCGTATCAAGATACTCGCGACCCTGGGACCCGCGTCTTCGGACCTCGCGATGATCCGCCGCCTGTTCGAGGCCGGCGCCGACCTTTTCCGCATCAACATGAGCCACACCCCGCATGACAAGATGCGGGAGCTGGTGGCGACGATCCGCAATGTCGAGAGCAGCTATGGGCGGCCGATCGGCATCCTGGTCGATCTCCAGGGGCCGAAGCTTCGGCTCGGCGCCTTCGCCGAAGGCGCGGTCCAGCTCCAGAACGGCCAGGCCTTCACGCTGGATTCCGACAAGACGCCGGGCGACGCCACCCGCGTCCAGCTTCCGCATCCGGAGATCCTGGCTGCGCTGCGGCCGGGCCATTCGCTGCTGCTCGACGACGGCAAGGTGCGGCTGATCGCCGAGGAGACCTCGAAGGAGCACGCGGTGACCCGCGTCGTGGTCGGCGGCCGGATGTCCGACCGCAAGGGCGTCAGCCTGCCCGACACCGACCTGCCGGTCTCGGCGATGACGCCGAAGGACCGCGCCGACCTCGAGGCGGCGCTGGTCACCGGCGTCGACTGGATCGCGCTGTCCTTCGTGCAGCGCGCCGACGACGTGATCGAGGCCAAGAAAATGATCCGCGGCCGCGCCGCGGTGATGGCCAAGATCGAGAAGCCGCAGGCGATCGATCGCCTCGCCGACATCATCGACGCCTCCGACGCGCTGATGGTGGCGCGCGGCGACCTCGGTGTCGAGCTGCCGCTGGAGCGCGTGCCGGGCCTGCAGAAGCAGATGACGCGCATGGCGCGGCGCGCCGGCAAGCCGGTGGTGATCGCGACCCAGATGCTGGAATCAATGATCCAGTCGCCGGTGCCGACCCGCGCTGAAGTCTCCGACGTCGCCACTGCCGTCTACGAAGGCGCGGACGCCATCATGCTGTCGGCGGAGTCGGCGGCCGGCAAATTCCCGGTCGAGGCCGTCTCGACCATGAACCGCATCGGCGAGGAGGTCGAGCGCGACCCGATCTATCGCTCCGTCATCACCGCACAGCGCCCCGCTCCGGAATCCACCGCCGGCGATGCCATCGCGGACGCCGCGCGGCAGATCGCCGAGACGCTCGACCTGCCGGCGCTGATCTGCTGGACCAGCTCAGGCTCGACTGCTTCGCGCGTGGCGCGAGAGCGGCCGAAGCCGCCGATCGTGGCGATCACGCCCAACATTTCCGCCGGACGCCGGCTCGCCGTGGTCTGGGGCGTGCATTGCGTGGTGGCGGAAGACGCGCGCGACCAGGACGACATGGTGAACCGCGCCGGCCAGATCGCGTTTCGGGACGGCTTCGTCCGCGCCGGCCAGCGCGTGCTCATCGTCGCCGGCGTGCCGCTCGGCATCCCCGGCACCACCAACATGGTGCGCATCGCCTCGGTCGGCCCCGAGGGCGAAGCGGATATCTAGGTCCGCCAGCACAGGGCCAACAAAAAAGTCGAAAACAACCCCATGCACAGTAGCCGGCCGGTCCGGCGGATATGCTGGGGATCCCCGAAAAAAGCGTCCCGGAACAACGGCCTGAGCGCGATCAGGTCCCCACGGCGATCAGGCGGACGTTTTAAGCCCCAACCAGCGCTTTCGCCGTCGGTAGCAGCGTCTGCTGCACCACGAGACCCCTGGCGCGGGCGTCCATGACGCCGACCGCGCGCAGCGCCAGCAGCGTCACGGTCTGCACGGCATCGCGCATCCTGGCGGGATCTTCGAGATTATCCGGCGCGAGCGGTCCGACCAGAGCCTCGTGCAGCGCGCCGAGCAGCGCAGTAGCGGCGAGGCCGGTATCCTGCGCCGGCAGATGGCCCGCACGCACGGCGGCGTCGATCCGCGAGGCCATCTCGCCCGCAATCTCCCGCCGGCTGGCGAGGCGCGAGGCGCTGACATCGACATCGACCGGCTCGGCCAGGATGCCCCAGGCGAGCCGGCGCTGCGACAGGGTATGGACCGCCACGGTGGTCACGGCCGCCGCCAATGCCGAGGACGGCCCCGGCGCGGCATCGGCCGCTCGCCGGATCGCCGCGAGCTCGTCGCGCGAGACTTCAGCGATCAATTCGGAGATCAACTCGGCCTTGGAGGGGAAGTAGCGGTAGACCGTACCCGCAGCGACGCTGGCGCGAATCGCGACCGGCGCAATCTGCACCGCCGCCATCCCGCCTTCCGCCGCCGCCTCCCGCGCCGCCGCCAGTATCGCACTGCGCCTTGCCGCAAGGCGCTTCACCACTTGATGCGTCCGCCGATAAACCATGGCGCGCTTCCTGTCCCACACGCCAGCCGCACGCCCTGCGGCCGAACGCTTCGTCACTGATGCCGCAAATCGCTCCGCAAGGACTGAACAACTATTCAGAGTGGATGACAAGGTGCAAATGCATGAAGCGTCACGCGACCGGACTGGAGCGCCAGCCCTGATTGTGAGGGCTCGCCATCGAACTTGATGGCTAAGGAGCCAAAAATGCCGCCCGTGAGGGCATCGAATCCCCATTGGCCGGAACTGCCCCAAGGGGACTGGCGAGTGGCTGGGATTCGGGAGATGAGATGCTATTGCGCGACGTCCACCTGGAAGGACCGCCGCTCGATCTCGGCACCTTTTCGGCGAAGAATAAAAGTTGCCCTATAGGTGCCAGGCGGCCAGACGGAATGTTAAGAGTTCCAACTGCCCTTCGCTGCTGTCAAGCCACGGTGAAGGGTCTCATGTGCCAACGGAGCGTGCGACATGAAGCGGCTCATGGGCTTCGCTCTCACTCCCATTCTCTTTCTCGCGTTAACGCCAGATCGCGCAGCAGCCACCGAGTTATTTTCGGTGCGGTGTGAAGGTGGCGCTCCGGTCCGCCCTTACTTCGCGACGTTCGACATCGATGCAAAAGCAGTCGTCATTGAAACGCCCCCGATAAACGTCGAAACGAATTTCGGTATCAATGCACTCTCAGGAGAGATCATTCCCACGAACGATGGAAAGATCGAATTTGTGCTGCGCGTCCGTCCAGGACGGCTCGACCTGATCTTTGATCGCAATCAAAAGACCATGACTTGGCCGGGATTGGATGACCCCACCTTTCGGCCGGCATTAGCTCATCAGTGCACCGTCATCCCTCCGAGAAGCATTTTGAGCTTCCGGGTTCGCGATCCAATTCAGCACCCGATCTCCGTCCGTTGTGAAGACGCAGGAAACACGTATTTCACGATGGATGCAGCTTCGAAACAAGCGCTCTTCGAGCGCGGCAAGGAGGGAAGAGGGTATCGCGGTGAGGTGACGGATGCCGGTCAGGATGAGGTCGCGCTGTCCATGAATTTTGATGTCCCTCGCCGGGTCGTATGGAGCAAAAGTCGCCAGACCATCACGATCGAAGGCATTGAGGGCGATGCAGTGCGGCCTCGCACTGTCATGCAATGCCAAGAAGTCGCGCCTCGAACAATGATCGAATTTCACAGGGACTTACCGCGGTAAGAGCGCCTCTCTCGAATGAAGGCGATAATGATCCGCTTCCAATGAAAATAAATCGATGCGCCGGCTGGCCGCCAGCCAGCCGATGAATGTCGCCACTAAACAGCTACTTGGAAGAGTGACATGGAATACTATACAGTCAAGCCGCCGGAGTCTTCGAAGATCGATGAAGCACTTCGCGACTTCCTGGACGGTACTCTTGATCCTCTCCTCCAGACCGACCAGGGCTCGCCGCCGATCAAGTTTCTCTACAAGTATTTTGGTCCAGGCAGCGTTGCAAATGAACTCAACAAGGTGATTACCAGGCAAGACGGCTTTTTCTTTTTGGACGGAGTTCAAATCATCGCGGACTCCGGGCCTAAGGCCGAGATTGCCGCGGCATTGACACTTGCTCTCAGGGCAGCCGTGCTTGGAATATTTGGCGCCACGACACTGCCAATCGCCATCGAAGTTGTGCTGGCAGGTGCTGCTGCCGCGGGTGCAAGGTGGGTCTACCAGTCGTTTGTTCAGCCGGTCCTGGGGCAGTTTTTCGAAGTATTTGGCGCTGCATCGACAAGGCTCGAGATCACGGATAGTTTCGGCCAAAGCGTGACCTGCGTTGTCTACCGCAACGGGCTTGCTGCGGAAGGAAAGTCGTCCATCGACGCGGCTCTGAGCCTTCTCAATTTTTCGGCTGGCGAGTTCAACGTCAACTCTCATGTCGCGGTTTACATCAACGGCAGGGACGACGAGAGTACCGGATATGACGTTCTTTCCGGCAATCATCTCGTCCAGATTGCCGGCGCGCTGGGAGTTGCGACGACCATCATCGCGAACGGCTCCGGGCTCAACGCCGATGGTGTCCGGCGAAAAGCTCGGCCGCATGCTCCTTCACTGTCTTCGCCCAAATCGCCCTCAAGAACTGAACAACTATTCAGGGCGGATGACAAGACCGCAAATGAGCATATGTGCGCCACGCAAATGGAGCAAAGGCGAGCAGGTAAATGCATCCTTGCACGGCGCGGCCGCGGCGTGACGATCCGGTTTACCCCAATTTAAAAGCAATCATGCTCAGGTGCTGATGCTTGCGCGCTGTTGCGCGCTGTCGTTCAGCCCCGAGAGTCCAATGTCGATTTCCATGACAAGCAGCGTACCCGTCCGCGGTGTTGCGCGCTGGCTTTTGCCATTCTGCATCGGCGCCGGTGTCTACCTGTTCTTCCTGGGCATCGGCGACATCATGCTGCGGGATTCCGATACGCTGTGGCAGATCAAGATCGGGCAGTGGATTCTCGAACATCGCGCGCTGCCCTATACCGACATCTATTCGTTCACGCGAGCTGGCGAGCCCTGGATCTCGAGCTCCTGGCTATCACAAGTCCTGTTCGCGCTGGCTTACGAGCCGTCGAACTGGTCGGGTGCAGTTATCCTGACGTCGCTCGCGATCGGAGCAGCCGCGGCGATTTTCGTCTACCTGCTTGAGCCCTATCTGGAGCCTGTGCGCGCTTTTCTGCTCGTCACCCCGCTCCTCTTCATGTCGATAGGCCACTTTCTCGCCCGCCCGCACATGTTGGCGCTGCCTGTCATGCTGGCCTTTGTCGGCGGGCTGCTGGCGGCCGCCGATCGGCGCACCGCGCCCTCGTGGCTGTTGCTGCCCTTGATGGCACTATGGGCCAATCTTCACGGCGGCTTCGTCATGGGGCTGGTGCTGATTGGGCCCATCGGCCTCGATGCGATCGCGTCCACCGATCGCAAGGACCGATTTGCACTGGCATCGCGCTGGGCCTTGTTCGGGCTTGCTGCGCTTGCCGCAAGCTGCTGCACGCCCTATGGCTGGAATACGCCGCTCGCATCGACGAAAATCCTCAGCCTCGGCAAGCTGCTCTCGCTGATCTGGGAGTGGATGCCCGCCGATTTCAGCTCGTTCGACTTGTTCGGAGCCAGCCTGCTCGGACTGATCGCCCTCGGCTACTACAGAGGATTGGTGCTGCCGTGGACCCGCATTCTTCTGCTGCTCGGCCTGGTCTGGGCGGCACTCAACCACGTCAGAAACATCGAGGCCTTTGCACTCTTGACCCCGCTCGTGCTGGCGAAACCCTTCGCCGAACAATTGGGCGCGACCAGAGCGGTCGCGCTTGCGCGGGCTGAAGCACGGTCCTCCTTTGCAGTGACCGCTATCGCGGCGCTCGTGATCGTTGCGGCCAGCTGGAGTATCACGCGGTCCTATGCCACGCCGACCCGGTATGACTTCATCGGCAATCAGCGCCCTGTGGCTGCAGTCGACCTGCTCGAGCGGCGGCACGCGCAACGTATCTTCAGCACCGCTCCTATCGGCGGCTATCTGATCTCCCGCAACGTCAAGACCTTCATCGACGGCCGCGCCGAGCTGTATGGAGAGCAGTTCGTGCTCGACTATTTCGAGGCTGTCGAGGGCAAGAACGCAGAGACTCTGCTGCGTCTGCTCGATACCTACCAGATCGACGCCACACTGCTGAACGGCTGGATTCCCGCCGCAAGGATCATGGACCATCTGCCGGGCTGGAAGCGGCTCTATACGGATGATTTTTCCGTAATCCACGTCCGCGACGACGCACCGGCGAAGCCGCCCTCAACATCACCGTGAGCCACGGATCAGGTGTTTAACCTTCGCCGCCCTTATATGGGCGCGGCGGCTTCGGCGCGTCGTTGTGGTCAATCGGGTTCAGGACGGAGACTTGCAGAGTCCAGTTTGCCGCGCCGGACCATGGCCAAGCGGGTGATCAAGAGCGCCGATAAGCTCAAGATTGTTTCGCGAGAAGCTCGAGCGACATGCGGGTCCGCACCGGGTGGTTCGGGAAGTTGGGGTGTCATGGAGACCCCGTGCTCTCCAATCTATGCCGCGGGGACGAGCTTCGTCGCTGTCCGGGCCACACGCGGATTCACCGCGTCCTACCCCGGGCCGCCCTGCTGACGCAGGCATCTGACGCAATGCTCGCCACATCGACATGGTGTTGAACACGCCCCTCGTTCGGCCCTTCGCCTGCGGGTCGGCTTCCCGCCGCCTCGCTCGCCCTCATGCAGTTGCGCTTCGCTTCGCTCGTTGTGATCAACTCGCGACGGGACTTGCACCCGAGTGCGCCCATGCCGGGCGCACCAAAAGGAAAGAGCCTTGTCCAGGACAAGGCTCTTTCCACTCTCATTGCGTCCAGTCTTACTTGAGGCTGGTCGAGATCGAGGTGAACTTGGTGTTCAGCGTGCTGCCGAGGTTGTTGACGACGGTGATGATCGCCAGCGCGATTCCGGCAGCGATCAGGCCGTATTCAATGGCGGTGGCGCCGGATTCATCCTTCACGAAACACGCAACGAGGTTCTTCATAGAAAGCTCCAAATGAGTACACGAGGCTACAACTGATCTGGTCTTTTCGGCTTCCCAGCGCCGCCCGATCATGGAACCGAACGTAGTGGCAAAGAATTGCGCCGCAGTTAATTGGACTGTGTAAACATCGAGCGGTTTGTGCGTATTCGCTGATGGTAAATCGAAATTCAAAACAACCGGTTAAATTATCCGGACATGAAGCCGGCCCAACCGCGATTTACCCGAAGTTATGATCGCCGTGGTCCACTGCCGCCCAACGCGACATAACGGAACGACGAGGCGGAATGTCCCTCTCCTTTGCCAACAGCATCGCGATGCAGAGCCGCGCGCGAGCCCTAGTGCCGCTATGCGTCGGAGCGGGCGCCTATCTGTTCTTCCTCTATGTCGGCGACACCCTGCTCCAGGACTCCGATTCGTTCTGGCAGATCAAGATCGGGGAATGGATTCTCGATCACGGCGCTATGCCGTACACGGACATCTATTCCTTCACGCGGACGGGCGCGCCGTGGATTTCGACGTCGTGGCTGTCGCAGGTGCTGTTCGCTTTCTCTCATGCGCAATGGGGCTGGGCAGGTCCCGTCATTCTCACCGCGATGGGAGCCGCACTCACGGCCGCGATCTTCGTCTATCTGCTCGACGCGCAGATCGAGGCACCGCGCGCAGTGCTGTTTGCGATGCTGGCCCTGCTGCTGTCGCTGCATCACGTCCTGGCGCGTCCGCATATCCTGGCGCTGCCTGTCATGGTGGCGTGGGTCGGCCTGCTGATGGCGGCTGCCGACCGCAGGAGGGCGCCGTCCTGGTACTGGCTGCCGATGATGGCGCTGTGGGCGAACTTGCATGGCGGCTTCGTGCTCGGTCTGGCGCTGATCGGCCCGATCTCGCTCGAAGCCGTCGAGCACGCCGAGAAAGAACGGCGGCTTCAGCTGTTCCTGCGCTGGGTGCTGTTCGGCATCGGCGCACTGGTGGCGAGCTGCTGTACGCCGTACGGCTGGAGAACGCTGCTGGGCGCGACCAGCATCCTGAGCCTCGGCGAGTTGCTCTCGCTGATCTTCGAATGGATGCCGGCGAACTTTGCCACCTTCTCCTCGTTCGAGGGCGCCCTGCTCGGTCTGATCGCATTCGGCTATTATCGCGGCGTCGTGCTCTCGGCGCCCAGGATCTTCCTGATCCTGTTCCTGACATGGAGCGCGCTGACCCACGTCAGGAGCATCGAGGCGTTCGCATTCCTGGTGCCGCTGGTGCTGGCGAAGCCGCTCGGCCAGTTGGTCCAGCGCCCGCAAGCTGACACCGCCGGCGCCGCCCGCTCGCCGGCCCGCCATGTCATCGCGCTTGGCGCGCTGATGATCGTGGTGGCGAGTTGGACGTCGACTTCGCTCTACATGGGGCACCACCGCTTCACCTTCACCATGACGCAGACACCGGTCGCGGCAGTCGACCTGCTCGAACGACGCAAGGTCCAGCGCGTCTTCAACGCCTATCAGTTCGGCGGTTATCTGATCTCGCGCGACATCCCTGTTTACGTCGACGGCCGCGCCGAGCTCTATGGCGAGAAATTCGTCATGGACTTTTTCAAGGCGACCGAGGGCAAGAAGCCCGAGCTGCTTCCGCGCCTGCTCGACGAGCACAAGATTGACGCAACGCTATTGGTCGCCGATGCGCCGGGACCGCAGATCCTCGACCACCTCAAGGGCTGGAAGCGGATCTATACGGACGACATCGCGGTGATCCATGTGCGGGACAACGCGGAAGGTGGGGCGGCGGCGAGCGCCAAGCCATAGCGCCACCGGCCAACAAAAAACGCGGCGTTGCCGCCGCGTTTTTCAATTCATTCTGCCGTTCGCGTTTATGCCTGCGGCTGCGGCTCCAGGCCGGGATCCGGATCGGGCCGCGGGCGGGGCTTGCCGGCAGGCGGCACCGCGGAGGCGCGCGGCGTGGTCGGCTCGAGCACGGATTCGCGGTTTGGCTTTTTGCCCTTGAGCAGGTCGATGATCTCATCGCCGGAGAGCGTCTCGAACTCGAGCAGGCCCTTGGCGAGAGCTTCGAGATCGGCGCGCTTCTCGGTAAGAATGCGCGTCGCTTCGTTGTAGCCCTCTTCGACGAAACGCCGGATCTCGTTGTCGATCTTCTGAACCGTCGCTTCCGATGCGTTCTGGGTGCGCGACACCGACATGCCCAGGAAAACTTCGTCCTGGTTCTCGCCATAGGACACGGTGCCGAGCGCCTCGGACAGGCCCCAGCGCGTCACCATCATGCGCGCCAGACGCGTCGCCTGCTCGATGTCGGACGACGCACCCGAAGTCACCTTCTCGCGGCCGAAGATCAGCTCTTCGGCGACGCGGCCACCCATCATGATGGCAAGACGCGAGGTCATCTGCTCCAGCGACATCGACAGCTTGTCGCGCTCGGGCAGCTGCATGACCATACCCAGCGCACGACCGCGCGGAATGATGGTCGCCTTGTGGATCGGGTCGGTCGCGACGACGTTGAGGCCGACGATGGCGTGGCCGCCCTCGTGATAGGCCGTCAGCAACTTCTCTTCCTCGGTCATGACGAGCGACTTGCGCTCGGCGCCCATCATCACCTTGTCCTTGGCTTCCTCGAACTCGGACTGCGTCACCATCCGCTTGTTGCGGCGGGCTGCGGTGAGCGCGGCTTCGTTGACGAGGTTCATCAGGTCGGCGCCGGAGAAACCCGGGGTGCCGCGCGCGATGGTCTTGAGGTTGATATCCGGCGCCAGGGGCACCTTGCGGACGTGAACCTTGAGGATCTGCTCGCGGCCGACGACGTCGGGATTGGGCACCACGACCTGACGGTCGAAGCGGCCGGGACGCAGCAGCGCGGGATCGAGCACGTCGGGACGGTTGGTTGCGGCGATCAGGATCACGCCCTCGTTCGCCTCGAAACCGTCCATCTCGACCAGCAATTGGTTCAGCGTCTGCTCGCGCTCGTCATTGCCGCCACCGAGGCCGGCGCCACGGTGACGACCGACGGCGTCGATTTCGTCGATGAAGATGATGCAGGGCGCGTTCTTCTTCGCCTGCTCGAACATATCGCGGACGCGGCTTGCGCCGACGCCGACGAACATCTCGACGAAGTCAGAACCCGAAATGGTGAAGAACGGCACGTTGGCTTCGCCCGCGACCGCACGCGCGATCAGGGTCTTGCCGGTGCCGGGAGGGCCGACCAGCAGCACGCCGCGCGGAATGCGGCCGCCGAGGCGCTGGAATTTGCCGGGATCGCGCAGGAATTCGACGATCTCCTGCAGGTCCTGCTTGGCTTCGTCGACGCCGGCGACGTCCTCGAAGGTGACGCGGCCATGCGCTTCAGTCAGCATTTTTGCGCGCGACTTGCCGAAGCCCATCGCCTTGCCGGCGCCGCCCTGCATCTGCCGCGACAGGAAGATCCACACGCCGATCAGCGCGATGAAGGGCAACCAGGAGACCAGCAACGAGACGAACCACGGCACGTTGTCACCGGGCGGCTTCGCGGTGATCTGCACCTTGCTGTCATAGAGGCGCTTCACCAGCGTCGGATCGCTCGGCGCATAGGTCTGGAAGCTCGAGCCGTTGGTGAAGGTGCCGTGAATGTCCGGCCCCTGGATCACGACGTCGCGCACATTGCCGCGGTCAACCTCGCTCAAGAGCTGGGAGAAGGCGATGTCCTGCGAGGAGGCGCGCTGACCCGGATTCTGGAAGAGCGTGAACAACGCCAACAGCAGCAAGACAATGATGACCCAGAGGGCGAAATTGCGCAGATTGGCGTTCATCGATCTTCCTTCGTGGTCGCGCGGATCGCGGCCTGATCCTTGGGCGGTATCTTGGGGTAGCTATTTGGGCAGTGCGAGGAAATCCCCAAGGAATCCTCTTCGTTTGATGCATACAATTTAGGTGCCGCCCCGGTCGCTGCCAAGGGAACGAGATGGGACTATTTATCCCATCTTAGAGCGATTCCCGCTGAAATAATGGCGGTCGGACAGGGGTTTTTCCCGCCTGGTTAAGGTGACCTGACGCCGCGCGGCCGAAACGCCCGGTGTCATGGTCCGCGGCTCAGCTCCCTTTGCGCCGCCGGGCCGGCGCTGGCGCGATGTGGATACGCCCCCCGGCAAGGCTGATCAAGGCTCCCGCAAGGGTCTGCTTCAGCACCGGCCGGCCATTTGCAGCCGCGCGCCCTGCCGCCATACGCCCTGCAGCCACACCCCCTGCAGCGATGGCCTGATCGAGCGCGGCCACCAGGGTTTCGATCTTGCCGAGTTCCGCCGGCCCTTCATGGCCGAAGGCATTGACCGCCCGCAGAAGGAGCCGCAGCCGGACCTCCTCCGGCAGGACGGCAAAGCTCGATGCTTCGAAGCTTCGACCGCCCGCCTGCGGCGCATCGCCGCGCGCCCGGAATTGAAGGAAGCGCTCGGCACCGTCGACCATCACCTCGACCGCCGCATTGGCCCGCGCCAGCCTGCCTGCGAGCCGAACCAGAGTGCGGGCATCGCCGCCCTCGGCGGCAAGCTGCGGCAGCAGCGCGCGCAGCCGCGGACGGGTGAAGCCGGTGTCGCGGTTGGTGGGATCGTCGGCAAAGCCGATCTTTGCCCGCTTCAAGGTCGCGATCAGCTGCGACTTCGGGACATCGAGCAGCGGGCGCGCAAGAACGACGCCGCCGCGTTCCGTGAGGCGGGCCATCGCCGACAGCCCGGCAAGTCCGCTGCCGCGGACAAGACGCATCAACAGGGTCTCGGCCTGGTCGTCGCGAGTGTGGGCGGTCAGCACATGGCTCGCACCGACGGCACGCGCGGCCTGCGCAAGCAGGCGGTAGCGGGCTTCGCGCGCAGCGGCCGGCAGTCCCGTTTTCGGCTTTGCGCCGCGCCAGCGCAGGGTCCGGTGCGACAAGCCAAGCCCGGCGGCCAGCCGCTTGACCTCACGCGCCTCGCGCGCCGCTTCGGGGCGCAGGCCGTGGTCGATGGTGACGACGGTGAGACGTGGGCCGTGCGCGAGGCTGCGCTGCCAGCGCGCCGCGAGCCACATCAGCGCGACCGAGTCGGGCCCGCCGGAGACCGCGAGCACCAGCGCGGGCGCGCTTTTCAGGTCGGCGAAGAACCGCTTCGCCTCGCGCGCCGAGATCGGAGAATTGTCGTCGTCTGACATGGCGCTGCAACCGTCCGCGGATGGACCGACTGTTTAGCGCAGCACCATCCGTCTTGTCAGGATCGATCGCCGCGCCTCAGCACTTCACCCGCTTCTGCTCGCGGTCCACCGCGGCTTTGACGCCGGCGGAGGCGCGCGGATATTTGCGGCCGATCTCGCCGAAGGCGGCGCAGGCAGCCTCCTTCTCCTTCAGCGCGGCCAGCGACTGGCCGAGCCGCAGCAGCGCATCCGGCGCCTTGGCGGACTTGTCGTATTTGGTGGTGACGGCGAGAAAGGCTTCCGCGGAGTCGCGATATTGCTGGCGCTGGAAGTAGCTCTCGCCCAGCCAGTATTGCGCGTCGCCGAGCAGCGGGTCGCTCGGATATTTCTGCGAGAAGTTCTTCATGGTCTGCTCGGCAAGCGCATAGTCCTTGCGCTGCATGTAGCCGATGCCGAGGTCGAACTCGTCGCGCGGCGTTGCCGAAGGCGGCAGCGTCGTTAGGCCAACGCCGCCTGATGGCGCGGCATTCCCTTGCTGGGCCGGCGGATAGCCGGGCTGCGCCGCCGGGGGCGCGGCCTGCTGCTGATAACGAGGGCCGGTGTTGGCAAGATCGAGCGGTTCGCTCGCGCCACGACCGCCGGGTGCGCCACCAGGGGTGCCTGCCGGCATCGGCTGCTGCCCGCCGCCGAGCGCGCGCGGCGCACCCGGCGCATTCGGGCTCTGGTTGGGGTCGAAGGCATCGCCGCGGCGGCGCGTGCCCGGCGCGCCGGGCGCAGGCTGCTCCTGAACGATCGGCGCGGGAGAGGCAATCTGCGGCTGCTCGTAATTCGGCCGGGCCGGCTGCTGTTGCGGCTGCTGCTGGCGATAGGCCGGCGCGGCCTGCGCGGGCGGCATGGCCGCGACATTGGGCTGGACCGGCGCCTGGCCGGGCGCACCTTGCGCGCCGCCCTCGAGCGCCCGCAGCCGGTCCTCGAGCTGGCGGTTGCGATATTGCAGCTCTTCGTTCTGGCCGGTGAGCTGGCGCAGCTGGTTCTCCAGCCGCTCGATCCGCATCTCGGGATCTGCATCGTCCGACTGCGCGAGGGCGGGCGAGCACAAAGAGAGCAGCGCGGCGATCGCCACGGTGCCGGTAAAGACCTTAAATCTGGATGACATCTTGCCCTGACGACGAAAGCGAAATGGCCTGCGACCGAACACTCGACGCGCCACACATTGAAGGGGAGTACGCCAAAACTGTGGCTGGAACAAACGGGTTTCGGTCACAGATCGCTGAAACGAAACCGGCGCCCGAGAGGGCGCCGGCATAATCGGTTTCTGAAGATGAACGGCGCCTGACTGATCGTCAGGAGCTCGCGTTCAGCACGGTGACGGCGCGGCGGTTCTGCGACCAGCACGAGATGTCGTTACAGACGGCGACCGGCCGCTCCTTGCCGTAGGAGATCGTGCGCATGCGGTTCGGATCGATGCCGCGCGAGGCGAGGAACGAGCGCACCGACTGGGCGCGGCGGGCACCGAGCGCGATGTTGTATTCGCGGGTGCCGCGTTCGTCGGCATGACCTTCGACGGTGAAGCTGTAGCGCGGATAGCTCTGCAGCCACTGCGCCTGCTTCTCCAGGGTCACGATCGCCTGGGGGGTCAGATCGGTCTGGTCGCTTTCGAAGAACACGCGGTCTCCGACGTTGACGACGAAGTCTTGCTGGCTGCCCGGCGTCGCCGCGTTGGCCATCGCATCCGTTGCAGAGTTCTTGTTGGCGCAGGCGCCCATCGACAACGCGACGGCGAGCACCGCGACCAGCTTCAATCCCTGGAGGATACGCATAGGATGTTTCATTCCGGAGCCTCCACGCTCACGTTTCGTCCACTGCTGTCCGGTCTACAGGGGGTTGGTTAAGCGAACGTTCCGTCAACCTTGATGGAACCTTGCCACAGCCGGTCAAATGCCCCCAACCAGCGAAAAGCAAACGTCATGGTTAATGGGTTGTAAATGTGGCGCGAGGGTGAAGGCAAGCCGTGCCGAGAAGCAAACGGCGGCCTTTTGCCGGAATTTTTGACCTGCCAGGCGGACAAGCGAGGGATCGAGAGCACAAACGACGCTAGCGGGGCGTCCCGACCGTCGAGGCCACCGCATCCAGATTCCGCGGAGTGGCCAACAACACGGGCCGCGGGGCAGCCTGGCGCGGGCTGCTGCGTTCGAACAACATGCGCCGCTCAAAAGCGCTGGAGCGCATGATCGGAAAGCGGGTCAGAACCTTGTCGCGTTGGTTCCGGAAGTCGGATGCCATCAACACCGCCTTCTTGGTGGGCCAGCCCGGAAATCCACGCGGTTCCGGTGAAATGGTCTCGTGCAGAAATACGCGGCGATAAAATGCCTGATGGTCAGTCCGGATCATGGCAAGCCCGGTGTCGGCATTGAAATGGTCGCAAGCCAGAAAAGCAAGCCGCACCGTCAGATAGGGCAGTTCCGGAAAACGCTGATGCTTTTCGGGATCAGCAACAAACCGACATGGATCGACAAGGACCTCGCCACGATCGAGGCGCGGATGCAGGACATCGCCAAACACTTCGGTCGTATAGGACATTCGCCAGTCCGACGTCAGGACGTGAATACGGACGGAGCTGCACAGATCTCCATCGACATAGATCCCGAAATTCCAGGTGTTGGGCGCATCATCGAAGCGATCGGTCACGCGCATCGACTCTGACGGCACGATCAGTCCGGCTTGCAGATAAGCCCGGTACCGCATCAAGTAGAGGTTGTCTCTATCCTCTGGAGTTTCGATGAGGCGGTAATCGATTCGGTCAAACAGCGCGGCTCCGCGCGGAAGGAGCACCGTGTGCGGTTCGGCTCCGGACTTCATCTAGTGCCCCTAAACTCCAAGCAACTTCTGCGAGTGGGGCGAGATTAATGGTTCGTTAATGGAATTGCAAAGCCTTAGAATCGTTAGGGTTAACCATTGGGTCCGAAAAAATACGGGCAAAAACCGAGCTTAGCTTGCTGAAAGAGAAGGCGAAGAAGGATCAAGCGATGGATCGCGACGACACCATGACGATCTGATCCTCCGTCCCGCGACGGCCGTGCGAAGCATTGAGCAACTGGCGAATCCGGATTGCCGGAACCGGCCGGCTGAACAGGTAGCCCTGCCCTTCGGTGACGGTGCCGTCGGCGCTGATCAGCTCGAGCTGATCATTGGTCTCGATGCCCTCGACCACGACCGCCATGCCGAGATCGGCGGACAGCCGGGCCACGCCGCGCAGCAGCGTCAGCGGCCGATCGGTGTCGATGCCTTCGAGGAAGGAGCGATCGATCTTGACCTTCTGCATCGGGAAATTGTGCAGATAGCTGAGGCTCGAATAGCCGGTGCCGAAATCGTCGAGCGAGATGCGCACACCGAGCGCATGCAATTGCGACAGGATGTCGTGCGTGAGCTGGGTATTCCGCAGCAGCGAGGATTCCGTGATCTCGATCTCGAGCCGGTGGGCCGGGAGCCCTGAGACCTCCAGCGCGTAGCGGATTTCGCTCAAGACGTCGCGCTGGTGGAATTGCTGCGGCGAGAAGTTGACGGCGACGCTGACGCCGTCCGGCCACTTCATGCATTCCATGCAGGCGCGGCGCAGGATCCAGCGGCCGAGATCGACGATCAGCCCCATATCCTCGGCGACCGGGATGATGTCAATCGGCGAGACCGTGCCGCGCACCGGATGATTCCAGCGCAGCAGCGCCTCGCAGGTGCTGATCTTGCCCGACTTCAGATTGACCAGCGGCTGGTAGAACAGCTCGAACTCCTCGTTGGCGAGCGCCTTACGCAGATCGAGCTCGAGGATGCGGCGCGCGTCGACGGTCGCCGCCATTTCGTCGCGGAAGAAGCAGAAGGTGCCGCGACCGTCGGCCTTGGCGCGGTACAGCGCCATGTCGGCGTTCTTGAGCAGCGTATCGGCGCTGACACTATCCGGCGAGGTCAGCGCGATGCCGACGCTGGCGCCGATCTCTACCAGATGACTGTCGATGCGGTAACGCTCGCTCAGCCGCTCGACGATGCGGCGCGCAAGCGCAGCGGCATCCTCGGGCGAAGAGATGTTCTGCTGGAACACGACGAATTCGTCACCGCCGAATCGGGCGACGAAATCCTCGGGACGCAGCATCTCGCGCATGCGGTTGGCGACCGCGCACAGGAGCTGGTCGCCACAGGGGTGGCCGAGCGTGTCGTTGACCTGCTTGAACTGGTCGAGATCGACGAACAGCAGCGCCGAGAGGCGCTCCGCATGATGCGAGGTCGCCAGCAGGTGCTCGATCTCGTCCCGGAAATGTACGCGGTTGGGTAGCGCCGTGAGATCGTCGTAGCGCGCCAGATGCGCGATCTTCGCCTCGGCGCTGCGTCGCTCGGTGATGTCCTCGAGCAGCACCACCGCGCCACCGTCCGCCATCGGCTGGACGGTCCAGGACAGCGAGCGGTTTCGCTGCGCGTCGGGATCGGCGGTGATGATCTCTTTTGCCTGCGAACTTTCGATGTCCGCGACGATCCATTCGCCGCTCGCGGTCGAGATGGATCCGGCGCGGACGCACGCCGCGACAATGTCGCGCGCGGTGGTGCCGCTCTGCGCGATATCCGCAGGCAGGTTCATCATCGCGCCGAAGCGGTGGTTCATGACCGCCAGCTGTCCGTCGACGCGGAACATGCAAAGCCCGTGCGGCATGTTGTTGAGTGCCGTATCGAACTGGCCCGCGAGCGCGGCCTCGCGCTCCCGGGCCACGACCGCCCCCATGAAGATTCGGTGCAGGTTCACCGAGAGCTGCATGATAGCCATCAGGAACGCCCCGCTGACCACCGCCATCGCGATGTAGTAGGGCGTCCCACGCAGCGCCAACGCGAGCACGGCCGGGCCGAAAATCAGCACGGCCTGGAGGTGGAAGATCGCGGGCCGGCCATACGCCCTGCCGGCGCCGCCCGCCGCGATTCCGGTGGTGACCGACAAGGCTATCATGTGAGCCACGGCGTCGTCCGTGGCCAACAGCGCGGTGGCGCACCAGATGCCGATCGCAGCCGCCTGGATCTTTGCTCCGATCTGATAACGCTTCTGCCAGCGTTCGGCCGCCTTGACGGTCATGACCGCCTTACGTGCCTGATAGAGGCGCAGGTCGATCGCCCGCGCGGTGCCGGCCAGGATAAGAAGCGCCACGCACGCCCAGATCAGCGGCTCGCCCGTCCTCAGCGCGGTGAGGGCGGCGCCGATCGACACGAAAATGAGACCGGCCAGCAGCGGACCGGGCGCTTCGAACAGCGAATCGATTTGCGCCGCCGACGTTTTCGGCGGCCGCTGTTCCGACTCTCCGCTCTGGCTTGGGAACTGCATCGGGTTGTACGCGGGTCCTGTTTGACGCGCAGTTTTACCCAACCCAGGTGAAGCCTTTCTGAGCGAACATCCTTAAAGTTGAGTTGTTTTTCGGCAATAGCGAACCTGTTTTCGCTGAAATATCAAGCAACTAGGCAAGCGTTGCCGAGCACAAGGTGAAGGAAACCTTGCCTTCCCCACCGAACGCGAAAAAAATCGGCGCGTTTTTTCGGAAACATCGCGCGCCTCAACACGCGATGTTAGCCGCACGATCTTTAACCGCCCGATGTCGAGGACAATAGCGGCGACCATGCCGGGTCGGAGGCGAAACCCGGCGTCGGCACCTTCAGCTCGTTGCGGCCCGAGATGTCGACGGAGAACAGCGACGGCCCGCCGCTGCCGCCGGGATCGCGGAAGAACATCAACACGCGGCCGTTCGGCGAGAAGGTCGGGCCTTCGTTGTGATAGCCGGAGGTGAGCAGCCGCTCGCCGGAGCCGTCCGGCTTCATGACGCCGATCGAGAACTGCCCGCCACCTTGCCTGGTGAAGGCGATGTAGTCGCCGCGCGGCGACCACACCGGCGTCGAATAGGTGGCGTTGGTGTCGTCCTTGGAGAAGGAGATGCGTTGCGCCGCTCCGCCGCCCGCCCCCATGACATAGATCTGCGACCGGCCGCCGCGATCGGACTCGAAGCAGATGCGGGTGCCATCCGGCGAGTAAGAAGGAGACGTGTCGATCGCCGGCGTGTCGGTGAGGCGCGTGGTCGAGCGCGAGCGCAGATCCATCACGAACAGGTTGGAATTGCCGCCCTGCTGCAAGCTCATGATGACGCGCTGGCCGTCCGGCGAGAACCTGGGCGCAAAAGTCATGCCGGGGAAGTTGCCGACGGTCTCGCGCTGCCCGGTCTCGATGTTGAAGAGATAGACCTTCGGGTCGCCCTGCCCGAACTCCATATAGGTGATCTCTTGCGAGTTCGGCGAGAAGCGCGGCGTTAGGACGAGGTCGGAGCCGCGGGTCAGATAGCGCACATTGGCACCGTCCTGGTCCATCATCGCGAGCCGCTTGACGCGGCGCTCCTTCGGCCCGGACTCGTCGACGAACACCACGCGGCTGTCGAAATAGCCTTTCTCGCCGGTCATCCGCTCGTAGATCTGGTCGGAGATGATGTGGGCGATGCGGCGCCAATATTCCGGCGAGGTGAAATATTGCTGGCCCGCGAGCTGCTGGCCGGAGACCACGTCCCAGAGACGGAATTCGGCCTTGAGCCTTCCGTCCGGCTGCCGCGTCATGCGGCCGGTGACCACCGCCTGTGCGTTGATGGTCTTCCAGTTCTGGAATTGCGGCGCGACGTCGATATTGTTGATGCGCTCGATGAAGGCGGCCTGGTCGATCGGGGCGAACAGGCCCGAGCGCTTCAGATTGTTGGTGATGACCTGCGTGACGCCGTTGCCGACGTCGGCGTCGGCCGGCGAGCCTGGCAGGAAATTGGTGATCGCGATCGGGACCGGCTGGAATTCGGTCGGATCGATGCGGATGCGCGGTTGGCCCTGGGCGAAAGCGTGTCCGCCTCCGAGCATCGCCACCGCCGAGCCGGTGACGGTCATGAAGCGGCGGCGGGTGATCGAGCGAGCGTCATTCATCGGAAAATTCTTTTGTTCGGATGTCACAACATATCTTTCAGACCGAAAGTCATCGGAATGAGCTTCCAGCTCTCGTACTGCGGCTTCGGCATGAACGAATAGACCTGACACTGCACGATGGCGCGCTTGGCGCTTTCGGCAATTGCCTGAGCAATCGACCGGGACGGTCCCCTCACCCCAACGATGACCGGCTCAGACGCCAGCGATCCATCGATTTTCATGGAGATGTCGATGTCGGCTTCGTACTGGTCGGCGTCCTGCCCGTTATAGGTCGGCGTGAAGCAGCGCTTGACTGCGCCCTGGAACGCACCTCGCCAGGTCGCGACGTTGTTGGCGGCAGTTCCAGTCGTCGAACCCAGCGAGGCCGACGCATTCAGCGCCGCGCCGGCGAGCTCGTGCCGGGTCGCAGCGCGCTTGTCGAGATCGCGCTGGATCTGCGCGGGATCGAAGCTGCGCTCCTTGGGCTTCGGCTGCTGTTGCGGCTGTACCGCCGCGACCTTGGGCTCGGGAGGCTTGGGCGGCGGCTTCTTGGTCTCGAGCTTTTTCTGGAGTTCGGCGATCGGATCTTCCTTGGCCGGATCAGGTTTCTTTTCCTGCGGCTTCGGTTCCTCTTTGGGCTTGGCCTCGGCCACGGGCTTGGGCGGCTCGGGCTTCTTCTCGACCGGCTTCTCGACGGGTTTCGGCGGCGGCTCGGGCGTTGAGTTGGTCTTGATCAGCTCTTTTTTCTCGGTGACCTTGCCGACGGCGTCTTCATCTGGCTTGGCCTCGGCGATCTTCTCGACCTTGGGCTTCGGCTCTTTCTTGTCGCCGGTCTTCTGCCCGTTGGTCATCTGCGCGAGCTGGTCAGTGGAGATGATGTCGATCGGCAGCGACTCTTCCGGCACGACGAAGGCCCTGCTGCTAAAGGTGACCAGCCCCCATCCAAGCACGAGGACATGGAGGGCAATCGACGCAACGAGTGTCTTGTCGACCTTCACCTTCACGGCTTACCCCTGATCCGCTTCCGTGACGAGGGCCAGCTTCTTGAAGCCTGCACCGGACAACAGGCCCATGACCCTGGCCACCGTGCCGTAATCAGCCTTCTTGTCGGCGCGCAGATAGATGCGCTCCTCGAGCCCGCCGCGCGCGTCCGTGATCGCCTTCAGCTTCGGCACCAGTTCGTTGATCGCGATCTCGGCGTCGTTGATGAACACCTTGCCGTTGATGTCGACCGACATCTGGATCGGCTTCTGGTCGCTGGTCTCGAGGCTCTTGGCCTGGGTCTGCGGCAGGTCGAGCGGCACGCCAACGGTCAGCAGCGGCGCCGACACCATGAAAATGATGAGCAGCACCAGCATCACGTCGACCATCGGCGTGACGTTGATCTCGGCCATGACCGGCTTGCGCCGGCTGCGACGGCCGCCGCCTCCGGACGAACTGGCTGCGTTCATGCCCATGATCTGGTGCCCAAATTGCCCTTCACACTATACATGCCGTCCGTCAGCCCCGCTCGTCGATCTGGCGCGACAGGATGGCTGAAAACTCGTCGGCGAAGCCCTCGAGCCGCTGGGCCTGCCGGTTCACCTCGGAAGTGAACTTATTGTAGAAAATAGTGGCAGGAATGGCGGCGATAAGGCCGACGGCGGTCGCAAACAGCGCCTCCGCGATACCGGGAGCCACCACCGCCAGGGAGGTATTTTTCGACGCCGCGATCGACTGGAAGCTCGACATGATGCCCCAGACCGTGCCGAACAGGCCGACGAAGGGGCCGGCCGAGCCGACGGTCGCGAGCACCAGCAACCGGCGCTCCAGCCGCTCGATCTCGCGCGAGATCGAGACGTTCATGACCTTGTCGATGCGCACCTGAAGCCCCGCGACCGAGCGCGCCTGGCTCTCGAACGAACGCTTCCACTCGCGCATCGCCGCGACGAAGCAGGCCGCCATGGAATGGGTCGGCTTGGCCGAGAGCGTGCGATAGAGGTCCTCGATCGACTCGCCGGACCAGAAGGCCTGCTCGAAACGGTCCATCGAGCGGCGCGTGCGGGCAAACAGGAAGATCTTGTCGATGGCGATTGCCCAGACCCAGACCGAGCAGGACAGAAGTCCCAGCATGACCCCTTTCACGATCCAGTGAGCCTGCCAGAACAGCGCGATCAGCGACACGTCCGCGGAAGCGGCAACCGGAAGGGCTGACTGAGCCACGTCGGCCGGATTCATAAGCAGTATCCTCTCAAGGCGATCATTACCTAATGTCCCGGCCAGCAAATGGCCGCCGGCTCCCCAATAGCCGCGCTAGATCGGCGCGGCCGGCAAGCCCGCTCAAAGCCATATCTTTCTGGGGTGCAGGGCTCGTCCAAAGCCGGCCGCCTGCATTCCCTGCCAAGATGTCAAAACTATGGGCCATGGGCCCAAGGTCCTGACCAAGGTCCTGACGTCGGGCCTCGGGCGCGATTGTCCGCAATTACCAGAGCCCGGCGATGGTTAATGCCGGGTTACCGATGGCGAATTTGGCTGCGGGAAAGGGAGGCCGCGCAGAGGGTTGGGCGGCGCCGGGAAAGTTCCGTGTCGCTACGCACCGCAACGCCCATAGGGCGTCGAGATGCCCGTGAAGAGCGGAGCCTGCGCTGCGTCGGAGGAACCAGCCCTCGCCCGCAAAATTGTCCCGAGCATCACTTCTCGCGAGGTTTTGCCATGAGCATCAACCCAAAGACGACCGCCGCCATCGGCGATCATCCGCTCCACCCTATGATCATCCCGTTCCCCGTCGCCTTCCTGGTCGGCGCGCCTATCGCCGATCTCGCCTTCATCGGAACCGGTGACGGCTTCTGGGCCAGGGCCGCGATCTGGCTACTCGGCGCCGGCATCGTCATGGCGCTCGTTGCCGCCGTGGCGGGCTTTACCGACTTCCTCAGCGAGCCTCGTATCCGCCGCCTCAACGATGCCTGGTATCACATGGCCGGCAATCTCGCGGCGGTCGTGCTGGGCGTGATCAATTTCTGCCTCCGCTACGCGCAAGGCGCGGAGGCCGCGATCAAGCCGTGGGGCGTGGCGCTCTCTCTGATCGTGGTCGGCATCCTCCTGTTCACGGGATGGAAGGGCTGGGAAATGGTCTACCGGCATCATGTCGCGGTGCTGGACGCGCCGGGCCAGACCAGTTCGGAGCCGGTCACCCCGCATCATGGCGGCGAGAGCCACCGCCGTGCGGCCTGAACGACGGGCACGTCGCCTGATGACGTGAGGGCGAGTCAGGCCGCCGACGCTGGCTCGGGACAATTGGTCAACCGCGCGGGATTGCCGATTGCGGTGCAGCCGCCGGGCACGTCCGATGTCACGACCGTGCCGGCACCGATCTTTGCAAAATCGCCGATCCTGACGTCGCCGAGAATTGTCGCGCCGGAGCCGATGAACACGCCGCGACCAATGCGCGGCGAGCGCGTCGGCAGTTCACCGTTGCGGCCGATGCTGACGTTCTGAAGGATGGTGGTCCCGTCGCCGATCACCACGTTGGCACCGATCACGATGCCGGTGGCGTGGTCGAGATACACCGACGATCCGACGCTCGCTGTCGGATGAATGCTGACCTGCAGGACGTTCGAGGCCTCGTTCTGAAACAGCAGCGCCGCGTCTCGATGGTCATGATGCCAGAGCCAGTTCGAGACGCGCCAGGCTTGCAGCGCGACGTAGCCTTTGAAATGCAGCAGCGGCGGCAGCAAGCCGGCGATGGCGGGATCGCTGCGCACGATGGCCTGCAAGTCGCGGCCAGCCGCCTCGATCAGATCCGGGTGCCTGCGAAAGGCGTCGCGGGAAAATGTCGCGAAGCGCTCACGTTCGATGGCGCGACCGCCAAGCCGGCGCCCGATCAGGTCGGCCAAGGCGGCGGTAAAATCGTCATGTGCGAGGATGAGGCCGACAAGAGCCCTGCCGAACACGGGGTCCGCGGCTGCTGCGCGCTGCGCCTCGGCGCGGATCTCCTGCCAAAGGTTCTCGCTCGTCATGATCGCCGCTTCCGCCATCGTTACCGCCTGCGGTGTTTTGACGCGTCTTTCTTGCTGCCGGATATAGGCCATCCGCAGCCCGCGCACCACGCTCCCCGTGAGGCTACGAGCTTGCATGCCAGACAACCGCACTCATATAGTCGGTTGAGTTCGCGGCCGAAGTCTTGGCCTCAGGTTGGCCTTGCCGCGTACTGCGGCCTTGGGCAGGGTTGCCCGAGCATCTCGTTCAGGACCCCGCGGTGGTCCGCCATCCCCGGGTTTGTGGTACGCGGCGGCTTTCAGTGCTGCCGAAGCGAATCCCGAAATCCCGTTATCCAAGGTCACGCTAATACATGTCGCCCAACGCCCCCGCCGACGACCATCACGACGACATCATGTATCCGTCCGCCCTGCCGTTCCTGCTGGTCCATCTCGGCTGCTTTGCGGCCATCTGGTCAGGCGTCACCTGGCAGGCCCTCGCGATCTGCGCGTCATTGTATGTCGTGCGCATGTTTGCCATCGGAGCAGGCTATCACCGCTATTTCTCCCATCGGGCTTTTGCGACTGGCCGGGTGTTTCAGTTCGTCCTGGCCTGGCTCGCCCAAAGCACCGCGCAGAAAAGCGTTTTGTGGTGGGCGGCCAAGCATCGACACCATCATCTCCATTCCGACACCGAAGACGACGTGCATTCGCCGCGTCACCGGGGCTTCCTCTACAGTCATCTCGGCTGGATTTTTTACCGGGAGCACGATGGGACCGACCTCGTGAAGGTCGGCGATTTCGCCGCCTATCCGGAACTGATGTGGCTGCATCGGCTGGAACTCCTGCCGGCCGTTACGCTGGCGGGGCTCTGCTTCCTGGTTGCCGGATGGTCCGGCCTCGTCGTCGGCTTCCTGTGGAGCACCGTGCTGGTCTATCACGCGACGTTCTGCATCAACTCCCTCGCCCATGTGCATGGACGCAAGCGGTACGTGACCGGCGATGATTCCCGCAACAACTGGCTGCTGGCGCTGTTCACCCTCGGTGAGGGCTGGCACAACAATCACCACGCCTACCAGAGCAGCGTGCGACAAGGTTTTCGCTGGTGGGAAATCGACGTGACCTATTACATCCTGAAGGTGCTGTCCTGGTTCGGCGTCGTCTGGAACATGAAGACGCCGCCCGAACAGGTGCTGCGCAACGAGCAGCCGCTCGGCGCGCGGGTCATCCATCGGGCGGCCCGCGAGCTTGCCGGACGGTTCGATGCGCAGACTCTGGCGCACGCGATCTCGTCGGCGCTACGCCGGCCCGATTTTGCCCAGTTGCAGCTGCCAACGCTGCACGACATCCTGAATCGCGCCCATGATGGCGTCGATGCGCTGACGCATCTGCATTTGCCAAAGATTCCGACCCGCGACGAGTTTCTCGCCGAGGCGAGGGCGATGTTCGCGCGAACGCGATCACTCAACGAGATCGTGGACTCCGCCTACGAACACTTCCTGGAGTCGCTGCGCGCGCAACTCGCCACGGTGCGCTGACCAAGGCAGTCCAGACCAAGGCGCTCCAGACGTCGCGGCTGCCAGCCGTGCATTCCCCAAAACCAAACCGCCCGCCTGCGGGTTGCGCAAGCGGGCGGCTCGGGGCCATCAGGACTTTGGGGGCTTGCGCCTGAAGGCTTTGAGAGGCGTCAGTCCAAGATCAACCCTGCCCGAGATCAACCTTGCCCGAGATCAGCCTTGCTGCTGGTCGGTCGGCGGCGGGGTCGGGCGCGTCTTGTGCTGGGACATGAACTGGTCGAACTCTTCCTTGTCCTTGGCGTGACGCAGACGGTCGAGGAAGTTCTTGAACTCGACCTGCTCCTCCTCCAGCCGCTGCAGTGTCTCGGTGCGGTACTCGTCGAAGGCGCGGTTGCCGCTCGAGGGCGGGCCGAAGCCGAAGCCGAAGCCGCGGCGCTCCATGCGGCCGCGCATGCGGTCCATCTTGTACTGCATCCGCTCCATCTTGTTCTGCCAGCGGTCCTGATTGCTCCAGCACGACATTCTTCTGCTCCCGAGTGTGAAAAAGAGAAGGGCAAGTCCGATCGGCCACCAGATGATGAAGCCGAGGATCGTCACGGCAATCCAGCCGGGATGCCAGGGCGTCTCAAGCATGCGAGGACGCTCGTATTGTTGCTGTTGGTCCGACGGGCCGCGCCATCGATTGACATCAGCTGTGTAGGCCATTTCCATCTCCGTCACGGCATCAGCGCCGTTGTGAATGTAAATAACATTTACATAGCTAGATCATCCCGCGATTTTGTCAAGTCGACCGCCAGACAGGGCGGCCAAATTATTTGCGCAACTTTATTTCGGCTTGCCCCAGGGACCGCCGGGCGGCACGCCGGATCCGGAGGATGCCTCAGGCGGCACTGGCGGCGGCTCGGCGCTTTTCGCCGGAGGACGGCGGTCGGTGGGGAAGCCGAGACCGCGCAGATAGATCAACACCTCGGCTTCGAGCAGCTCATCCGGCGACATCGGCAGTTTGCGCCGCGCAGCGTCGCCGCGGGAGAACAGCGAGGCCACGCCGTGCGCCATCGACCAGATGTGCAGCGCCATCATCATCGCCGGCGGACGGGGCGTGCCAGGCGGTGCGAGTGCGGCAAGCCGCTCGGCCGCGGCACGAATGACGTTGAAAGCGCGCTCGCTGGCGGCCTGCAGCGCCGGATTGACATCCACCGGCACGCCGGATTCGAACATCGCGTTGTAGAACGCGGGCTCCTCGCGGGCGAAGGCGAGATAGGCCCTGCCGACGCGCTCGAACGCCGTGACCGTATCGGGCCGTCCGTCGTCCCAGGCCGCGGTCAGGCGCGCCTCGAACTGCTCGAAGCCGCGCTGCGCGATCGAGGACAGTAGTTCCTCGCGGTCGCGGAAATGCCGGTAGGGCGCCGCCGCGCTGACGCCGGCCATGCGTGCTGCATCGGCGAAGGTGAAGCCGGCCGCGCCCTTCTCGGCGATCAACCCGAGGGCGGCCTGTAACAGGGCTTCCTTCAGATTGCCGTGGTGATAGCCGCGCTCGGCGCGGCGCGTCTCCTTGCGCCAGCTCATGTGAACGAGCTTTACATGAGCCGGGCGTGAAGGTCACTAGCAGGAAGCGGGTCGTGATTAACCCCGTACTCTCACGGTCGTCCGTGACCTAGCGGCCGGGGATCGGCAGCACCGGCATGACCTCGATGGCCTCGCCCGGGAAGATCGCAAAGTGCGGGTGGTTCTCGAACAGTTTTGCCGCGTCCTCTTGCGAGGCGGCGCGCACCACCGTGAAGCCGGTCAGCGCATTGCTCACCTCGGTGATTCCGTTGGCATCGATCTTCCGGGTCTTGCCGAGCGGGCCACCCATCTCGACGATGACGGCCTTATGCTTCTCGACCCAGCCGTGCCAGGCGGCCATGCCCTCCTGCTCCTTCGCCTTCCGTTCGGCCTCGGGCAGCGCTTGCCAGGCCGTCATTTTTGGGCCGGTCTTGCTGCCGAGATAGACGGCGAGGAATTTATGTTCGGTGCTCATGGGTATCTCCTCAGGTTGATGGGTTAGAAAGGCAGTGCATTGCCCGCGGGCGAGGCCCCTATCGCTTCTTCAGATCGGCGAAACCGGCGGCGGCCTCCTGCACGTCGGGCGGAAAGTCGCTCATCTCCTGCACCTGCCGGATTTCGATGATTTCGTTGGCCGAGGCCGGACACTTCTTGGCCCAGGCGATCGCCTCGGCACGCGAGGCGACTTCGATCATCCAGTAGCCGCCCAGAACTTCCTTGGCCTCGGTGAAAGGCCCGTCGGTCACAACAGGCTCACCGGTCGCAAAGGAGACGCGCGCGCCCATCGACGGCGGATGCAGGCCGTCGAGCGTGATCAGTACGCCGGCGTCCTTTAGCGCCTCGTTGTAGCGCATCATCGCGGTAACGCGTTCGGGATCGAGTTGGACATCGGGCGGAGCAGTCTCGTAGCCGAGCGGGATCATCAGCATCATGAATCGCATGGAGGTTCCTTGCTTTGCGCTCACTTCCAAGACGAACGAGCTTTTATCGAACCGACAGGGTGACGAAAATTATTCCGGAGGTAATTGCGCTGGCCGCTAGCGCGGCTGCGGCAGGAAACGACCATCCTGCCGGGCGGCGCCGAAATAGACTTCGATGCGGCGGACCTTGCCACCGGCGAAGGTGAAGAACTCCGTGTTCCGAAAGCTCCTGCCATCTGTCGCCAGGCAGAGATAGGTGACGAAGGCCTCGTCGCCCCGGACGAAAATCCGCTCGATGTCGTGCCGCGCGATCCAGCCGGTGTCCTTCCAGCAGCGCTCGAAGTAGGCAGCCTTGTCGAGGTCGTCGTCGAACGGGCTGGTGAAGCGGAACTCGTCGGCTAGCACGGCGCTGACTTGTTGCCGGTCGTTGGCGAGATAGGCGGCGAACAGACTTCGAATCAGGTGCTCGTGATGCTCGGGCACGGTCGCTCCTCCTCAAATCATTTGAAGCTCCGATGGAAGACGAACCGCGCGCAGGCCTGCCGACATCGCACCCCGATTCCCTGCGGCAAAATCGTCCTAGTCCGCCGTCCATCGCCGCGTCGCCTCGCTCGCTCCCTCCGGCAGCGCCTCGAAGACCGGCGAGGCCAGCACGGCATGGACGTGTAGCGCGGTCGTGCCCGAATTACGAAAACCGTGCTTGCGGCCGGCGGGAACCAGCAGCGATTGGCCGGCCGTCACCGTGACGCGCTCGGCCTCGATCCACATATCGGCCTCGCCCGCACGCACGGCCAGCACCTCCTCGACCGGATGACTGTGCGTCGGCGCCCCGGCGCCGGGCGCGACCCATTGCTCGAAGATGCAGAGCGCAGTGGCGCCGTTGCGCGCGGATGTCAGCATCCGAGTCGTCACACCTGGCCGCCATTCCTCGAGCGGGATCGCACTGGGATCGATGGGCATGAACAGAGGCCCTTTCTTGCCGGGACGAAAGCGAAGTAAAAGGAGCGGGCGCTCGCGCGCGACCGAACTTTCGGACACAGGACAGATTAGCAAATGCCGCAAACTCCGCAAAAACTTGCCCTCGTCACCGGAGCCGCGCGCGGCATCGGGCTTGCGACCGCGAAAAAATTCCTGGTTGAGGGCTGGCGCGTGGCGCTGCTCGACATCGAGGGCGAGCTGCTCGGCCGCGCGGTCGCCGAGATCGGCCAGGACGAGGCCACGCTGGCGCTGACCTGCGATGTCTCGGACGCAGTCTCTGTCGCCGCCGCGATGACGACGATCGAACGGCGGTTCGGCCGGCTCGACGCGCTCGTCAACAATGCCGGCATTGCCGTGTTCGCACCGCTGATGGAGACGTCGGAGACCGATTGGCGGCGGGTGCTCGAGATCAACCTCACCGGTCCGTTTCTCTGCACCAAGGCGGCGGTGCCACTGATGCGCGATGGTAATGGCGGGGCCATCGTCAACATCACCTCGATCTCGGCGGTGCGCGCCTCGACGCTGCGCTCGGCCTACGGCACCAGCAAGGCGGGCCTCGCGCATCTCACCAAGCAGCTCGCGGTCGAACTCGCCTCGCTCGGCATCCGCGTCAACGCGGTCGCGCCGGGGCCGGTCGACACCGCGATGGCGAAGCAGGTGCACACCAGGGAGATCCGCGCCGACTATCACGACGCCATCCCGCTCAACCGCTACGGCCTGGAAGAGGAACTCGCCGAAGCGGTCTACTTTCTGTGCTCGGAACGATCGAGCTACATCACCGGCCAAATTTTGGCCGTCGATGGCGGCTTCGATGCGGCGGGTATCGGCCTGCCGACGCTGCGCGGCGAGCGGAGGAACGGGTAGGCACGGGAAGAGTTCGGAGAGTGCCATGCGACACGTCATCTCCCTCAAGGCCTTGATGCTCGCATCCGCGCTGCTCGCGTCCGCGCCCGCCGTGGCCGAAATCCGCATCATCCAGTCGCCAGGCGGACAGGTCGGGCCGTTCCTCGATTTGTTCGAGAAGGTGCGAGAGAGCGGCGAGCGCGTGGTGATCGACGGTCCCTGCCTGTCTGCATGCACGCTGGTGCTGAGCATCGTTCCGGGCGAGCGCATTTGCGTCACCCGACGCGCCGTGCTCGGCTTCCATGCGGCGCGCTCGGCCGACCGGCGCGGGCGCTTCTATGCCGAGCCGGAAGCATCCGACGTGGTGCTTGCCGCCTATCCCGGCCCGGTGCGCGACTGGATCAGCCGCCGCGGCGGTCTCTCGTCCAGATTGCTTTTGTTGAAGGGCCGCGACCTCGCCGCGATCTATCCGCGCTGCCGGTGAGGATGATGCGGCCGCGAAAGGTGTGACCAGGTTAAATCCGCCGCTGTCCTGCTGATCGCGGGCGTCAGCTTCACGCTCATCGCCTTGCTCGTGAGCTAGCGGACAACCGCGTCGGCAAAATTCCGCCGGTCAGGCGCTTCGTGAGGTCTAGTAAAACCTCTGGATCATCTGCGTCAGTTCCATGGTCGCGCAGATGAGCATACCCCAGAGTGCAAAGTTGATCTGTAGCGCCGTCGCCATCGGTCGCTCCCCTTCCAAGTCCGCCCGCCCCAATTTGTAGCTTTTTATGAAGCAATAATTAGCGATTCTGTCACGGAGTTACAGCCTAATATTGCGCCAGTTGTTGTGCGATGCAGTCCGCGTCATTTCACGAAGTGGCCTCACTGCCCTCGCAATGTGGTGCGAGAGCAAAAGTCCTTATTCGGCCATGCGGGCCACACGTTTCCCTTAGGTTCCATTTTAGCGGCGTGACGCGAGTTTCCGCATGCGGAGCTAGCGTGTCGCGTATGACACCGAGGGTCCGGCATGATGCGACACGGCTTTGTCTTGCTCACTTTTTGCATAACGCTGATGGGATGCGCTGTCGCGCCTGCGCAGGAACGCCGCCCGATCGCATGGGACGGCCTCGGTCAGGATCCGAACCGCCCCTCTGCTACAAGGCGTCGTGTGGCGAACCAAGCTCCCGCACAGAGCGATCCGAATCAGGAGCGGGAAAGAGTGCTCGGTACCTTGCACCCGTACTCCGCGGCGTGGTGGGCCATCCGTGACGAAATCGAAGCGGAGAATGACAGGCAGCTCGGCACCAAGCTCGTGATCTGCCCTCGCTGCGTTCCGTCGTCCTCACCACCGGGCAACGACGTGACCGGATCGATCCGCTGAGAGGGCACGCGGCCGATCTGCATATGACGTGGCGTCCTTGTGCGTGTCCCCTCTCCCGCATCGACAGGAAGAGGGGATCGCCGCTTGGCGCATCAGGCTGTCGCGCCTGTCACATTCCATTGGCCGGGCAGTTCACCATCCAGGGAATGCCGAACTTGTCGACGCACATGCCAAAGCCCTTGGCCCAGAACGTCTTGCCGTAGGGCATGGTAACGCTGCCGCCATCGGCGAGCGCGTTGAACTTGCGCTCACCCTCCGCAGGGTCCGCGACCGTGAACGAGATCGAAAAGCCCTGCGGCTTGTGAAATTGCTCGCCCGGTGCATCGGAGGCCATCAACACGCTGCCGTCGGGCAGCGACATCCGCGCATGCATGATCGTCTTCTCCCGGCCGGGCGCGGCGGCCATGTCCGCCGGCGCATCCGATGCACGCATCATGGCGTCGACCTTGCCGCCGAGGACCTTGGCGTAATAGTTGAACGCCGCTTCGCAGGTGTCCTGATAGAACAGATAGGCATTGAGCATGTTTCTCTCCTCTTCGTTTGCTTGAGCCGTTGCTTGACCGTTCCTTCGACGAGGACGGCGTTATTTCTCCGTGAGCTTCTTGAGGCTGGCAAGGCCGGCCTCGAAATCCTTGCCGATCATGCTGTCCATGTTCATGAACACCTGCATCAGCTTGGACATGAAGGGGGCCGGACCAGACATCGCCCATGTGACCATTGTGGCATCGCCTTGCGGCACAAACGTGAACTCGGCGGTGTTGTGGCCTTCGAAGGGGCGCTCGAAATCCAGCTTGATGCGAAGTTTTGACGACGCATTCGCCTCGAGGATCTCCATATGGCCGGCGCCGACATTATTGTCGCCGTCCCAGGCATAGGTCGCGCCCTTGCCTTGCGCGGTGCCGCCAAACGTCCGCTTCATGGCAGGATCGCGGTTCTCGTAGGGTGACCAGGCCGTCCAGCGATGGAAATCGGCGACCTGCGGATAGATCGCATTGGCCGGCGCTTTCACGGCGAGGCTGCGCTCGACCCGGAACGTGTCGGGCTTCGTCAGGGCGAAGACGAGGACGCCAACGATTCCGGCCGCGAGCAGGACGGCGATGACGGCAATGGCTTTCAGCATAAAGAACTCCTTGGATGCTCGCTAAGGACGAAGGGGGATGGCCGGGGCCGACAATTCGGAAACAATAATTTGGACGACCGTCATGGCCGGGCATAGCAGTCCAAAGGACGGCGTCGCTTCCGCTCGCCTATGTCCCGGCCATCCACGTTCTCGGGGCCGATCGGAAGGACGTGGGTGCCCGGGACAAGCCCGGCATGACGGCGAGAGATGGGGTTGCTCCCTACGTGACCTTCGCACCCTGCCTGGCGCCGCCATTGGCGCCCTTCGGCTGGCTGTCCCGGATCAGGCGATCGAGATGCATGCGGATGTGGGCGGCTTCTGCGGACGTGTTGGCGAGGGCGATGGCGCGGTCGAAGGCGATGCGGGCTTCGTCATTGCGGCCGAGCTGCATCAGGAAGGCGCCGCGCACGCCGAAGAAATGGAAATAATTGGCGAGCTTTGGCGCCAGCGGCTCGATCAGGTCGAGCGCGGCTTGCGGTCCGCGCACCTTGGAAACCGCGACCGCGCGATTGAGTGTCACCACCGGTGAGGGTTGCACCACCTCCAGCGCACCATAGAGCAGGTCGATCTGGGCCCAGTCAGTCTCCTCCGGCGCCGATGCGCGGGCATGCAGCGCGGCGATCGCGGCCTGGATCTGGTAGGGCCCGCTGCGACGATGGCGCATCGCCTTGTCGATCAGCGCGAGGCCTTCCGCGATCAAGGTGCGGTTCCACAGCGAACGGTCCTGGTCGTCCAGCAGGATCAGCGAGCCGTCCGCGGCAAAGCGCGAAGCACTGCGCGCATGCTGCAACAGGATAAGTGCCGTGAGCCCCATGATCTCCGGCTCGCTCTGGAACAGCCGCAGCAGCAGCCGCGCCAGCCGGATCGCCTCCTCGCACAGCGGCTTTCTGATTTCGGCGGTGTCGCCGCTCGCCGAATAGCCCTCGTTGAAGATCAAATAGATCATCGCGGCGACACCGGCGAGCCGCTCGGAGCGCTCGACCGCGCCCGGCGTTTCGAACGGCGTCCCGGCTTCGGCGACCTTCGCCTTGGCGCGCGTGATGCGCTGCTCCATCGCCGCGTCCGACACCAGGAAGGCGCGTGCGATCTGCTTCACCGTGAGACCGGAGACGATACGGAGCGCCAGCGCGATCTGCTGCGTCGCCGGCAGCCCTGGATGGCAGCAGATGAACATCAGCCGCAAAATGTCGTCGCGATAGTGCGAGCCGTCGAGCCGCTCGGCGAGCGCGCCCTCGGCGTCGTCGAGATCGGAGATCGCTTGGTCGTCCTCCGGCAGCGGCTGCTGCTTCCGGGTACGGCGCACCTCGTCGATGGCAACGTTGCGGCCAACCATGATCAGCCAGGCCGAGGGAACGCGCGGCGGTCCGTTCTGCGGCCAGGTCTTGAGCGCGCGCAGGCAGGCGTTCTGGAAGGCCTCCTCGGCGGTGTCGAGATCGCGGAAATAGCGCAGCAGCGCGCCGACCGCCTGGGGGCGCGCCGAGGTCAGCGCGGTCTCGATCCAGGCGGTATCGGCCTCGCTCACGTCAGATTCCCTCCGGGCCTGAACACGCCGACCGGACGCACCTCATAGGCGCCGCCGGGATTCGCCGATCCGAGGTCGCGCGCAACATCGAGAGCCTCGTCGAGGTTCTTGCAATCGACGATGTAGAAGCCGAGCAACTGCTCCTTGGTCTCCGCATAGGGGCCGTCGAGCACCAACGGCGGATCTTCCTTGCGCAATGTCGCTGCCGCAGTGGTCGGCAGCAGCCGCGCCACGGGGCCGAGCCTGCCCTGCTTCGCGAGATCTTCCTGCACCACGGCGAGCTTCTTCATCACGGCCTCGTCCTGGTCCTTGCTCCAGGAGCCGACGAAGTCCTCGTCGTGATAGCAAAGGATCGCATAAAGCATGGGCAGCACCTTCTCTGAACGCTTGTTTTGAAGACGATCCACTATGCCCCGCCCCGACATGGCTGCGGAAAAAAACTGCAAGAAAAATCCGGCAGATCGTGCCAAGGAGAGGCACCAAAAGCGGAACCTTGTGAGGCACTTCGAATGACCGTGGGCATACTGGCCGTCCTGATCAACAGCACGCAGCAGAACTGGCTGCCGGAGCGCTGGAAGGCCCGGTTCGACGCGGTCTGCGGCGGGCGCCGCGTGGTGCTGCTGCCCGATGCCGGGCTCGATCCGGCCGAGGTGCACTATGCCGCGGTGTGGAAGCCGGTGCCGGGTGATCTCAGCTCATTCCCCAATCTGCGGGCGATCTTCAATCTCGGCGCCGGCGTCGATGCACTGATGGCGGACAAGAGCCTGCCGAACGTGCCGTTGGTGCGCGTGGCCGTGCCTGATCTGACCGGCCGCATGACCGAATACGTCGTGCAGCACGTGCTAATGCACCACCGCCAGGATCTTTATCTGCGCGAGTCGCAGCACGAAAAGCGCTGGGAGCCGACATATCAATGGCCGGCCAGCGCCGTCACAGTCGGTGTGATGGGACTGGGCACGCTCGGCACTGACGCGGCCGACGTGCTGCGGCGGCTTGGCTTCCGCGTCGCCGGCTGGAGCCGCAGCCCGCGCAGGATCGAGGGCGTTGAATGCTTCCATGGCGCCGAGCAGATCGAACCGTTCCTGCGTACGACCGATATCCTCGTCAGCCTGTTGCCGCTAACGCCTGAAACAAACGGCATCCTCAACCGCGACGTCTTCACCAAGCTCGACCGCAAAAGCCCGCTCGGCGCGCCCGTACTGATCAATGCCGGCCGCGGCGGCCTGCAGAACGAGGCCGATATCCTGGCCTGCCTCGACGACGGCACACTGGGCGCCGCCTCGCTCGACGTCTTTGTGCAGGAGCCGCAGCCGAAGGACAGCAGGTTCTGGACCCATCCCAAGGTGCTGCTGACGCCGCACAACGCCGCCGACACCGACGCAGACGCGATCTCGGCCTATGTCGCCGAGCAGATCGCGCGGTTCGAGGCGGGTGGTGTGCTGGAGAACGTGGTGGACCGGGCGCGGGGGTATTAAGACCTCACGTGCCACCCGCGCCGTAAGATCCCTGATCCTCCGCCGATATCCCGTTCACCCTCTCTTAGCGGGAAGTTGATAGGCGTTGTTAATCAGCGCTCAACGAACGAGTCGGACGTGCGGGCGAGCCTCGGCCTCAGGATGCGGATCACGGTTGCGCTGGCGGTGACCGCGGCGGCGACCGCCCTGTTCGCCGTGCTCGGGGCGATGTGGATCATTTCCGGCATCATCGACCGGGCCGACCAGCGCGAGCTTCGCAGTCACTACGACGCGCTCCAGTCGCGAATTGCCGAGGAATCCCAGCGCGCCGCCGCCATGAGCGCCGTCGTGGCCGCGATGCCAGCGACGCAGGACGCCATGGCCAGACAGGATCGCAACGCTTTAATCGGCCTGTTCGGGCCGGTGTTTGCCGCGACCAAGTCGGAGTACGGCGTCGAGCAGTTCCAGTTCCACGTGGCGCCCGCGACCTCGCTCCTGCGCGTGCACCAGCCTGCTAAATTCGGCGACGACCTCTCGGGCTTCCGCAAAACCGTGATCATCGCCAACCAGGAGCACAAGGTCGTGGTCGGCCTCGAGGGCGGCGTGGCCGGGCTCGGCATCCGCGGCGTCGTGCCGATCGCGCAAGGCGGCAAGCATCTCGGTTCAGTGGAGTTTGGCCTGACCTTCGGCCAGTCCTTCCTGGACGACTTCAAGAGCAACCGCCATGTCGACATCGCCTTCCATCTCGCGGACGGCGGCAGCTTCAAGCTGTTCGGCGGCACGCTAAACGGCAAGAGCTTCTTCGACGCGGCCGATTACAGCCGCGCTGCCGGCGGCGACTTCACGGTACGCCAGGCCAAGCTCGACACCACGCCGGTGGCCGCGCTGCTCGGACCGATCAGGGATTTTTCCGGCAAGCCGCTCGGCGCGGTCGAGCTGGTGATGGACAATGCCGACTATGTGGCCTCCGCCGACCGTGCCTGGCTGCTGGCATTCGGCATCGCCGCGTTCGGGCTCGTGCTCGCCGTGATCGTCGGCTGTCTCATCGCCCGCAGCATCTCGCGTCCGATCATCTCCATCACGAGCGTGATGCGCGAGCTGGCAGCCGGACACCTGGACGTCGCCATCCCCGTCAGCAAAGCGAATGACGAGGTCGGCGCGATGGTGAAGGCGGTCGCAGTGTTCCGCGACAACGCGATGAGCTTCAACCAGCTCCAGACGGACCAGCTCGAGGCCAAGGCGCAATCCGAAGCGGAGAAACGGCGTACCTTCGCCGCGCTCGCCGACAATTTCGAGGCCAGCATTCGCGACGTCGTCACCACGGTCTCCTCGTCCGCGGTCGAGATGGAGCACACGGCGCGCTCGATGTCGGCCATCGTCGAGCAATCGCGGCAGCAGACCGGCACGGTGTCGTCGGCATCGGCGCTCGCCTCCGAGAATGTGCAGACAGTTGCTGCCGCCGCGGAAGAGCTGTCGTCGTCGATGAGTGAGATCAGCCGACGCCTTGCGCACGCGACCGCCGTGGTCGGCAAAGCTGCGAGCGACGGAAGGCGGTCGAATGAGCGCGTGCAGAGCCTGGCAGACGCCGCGCAAAAAATCGGTGACGTCGTCTCCTTCATCAACGGCATTGCAGGACAGACCAATCTGCTGGCGCTGAACGCCACGATCGAGGCGGCGCGCGCGGGCGAAGCCGGCCGCGGCTTTGCGGTGGTCGCCTCCGAAGTGAAGGCGCTGGCAACCCAGACCGCCAAGGCGACCGAGGAGATCGGCGCGCAGGTGACGGCGGTACAAGGAGAGACCACCGGCGCAGTGGAAGGCATCCAGTCGATCTGCGCGACGATCCAGGAGGTCGACGAGATCTCCGCCGCGATTGCCGCGGCCGTCGACCAGCAGGGCACGGCGACGCAGGAAATCGCGCAGAACGTCCAGCAGGCAGCGGCCCGCACCGGCGAGGTGTCGCAAAACATCGCAGGCGTCACTGCCGGCATCGCCGCGACGGGAACTGCGGCTGAGGAAGTGCTGGGCTCGGCGATCGAGCTGTCAAAACAATCGCAGCGGCTGCGGGACGAAGTGGATCGTTTTCTCGCGCATATTCGCGCGGCGTAGACGCGATATCTCACTGTCGTCCCGGCGGCGGCTCAACTTTTAGCTCCGATCATCACGTCGATCGCCCCGTTCACGATCGCCTCCAGCTCTTTCCGCGATACCCGCGCGCGGGAGCGGATCGCGATTGAGTGTACGGTTGCGGATGCGATCTGTGCCAGCACGACGGGATTGGCGCTCTCGGGCAGTTCGCCCTTCTCCTTGGCGCGGCGAAAGCAACTCGCAAATGCCTTGTCGAGCTCGTTAAGCCCGTCGAGCACCATGGCGCGGATATCAGGATCGCCGACCGCTTCGGAGGCCGCCGTGACCACGGTGAAGCAGCCACGCGGGCCGGTTTCGCCGGAAAGATAGATGTTCAGCGCGGAAGCGAAGATGCGCTCCAGCCGCAGGCGCACGGGCATCTCCTGGCGAAAGATCTCCACCATCGATGCGCGCGCCTCCTCGCGGTAACGCTGGTAGCTCTTGATGTAGAGCTCGCGCTTGTCGCCGAAGGCACCGTAGAGGCTCGGGCGATTCATGCCGGTGGCTTCGCTGAGATCGTCGAGCGAGGTCGCAGCGAAACCCTGCGTACGGAACAGGTCGAGCGCTTTGCCAAGCGCGACGTCGGGCTCATAGGCGCGCGGACGGCCCCGGCGTTTGGGTTCACTGGCGGCAGCTGGCGGCTTCGATTTTTGTACCATTTCGCAAATTAATCCTTGACCGCGAATATAATATGCAAGATGGTACAAAAATCAATCTGGCCAGGTTGAGCAAACACCACAGGGAATTGCCCAAGGAGGCTCAAGATGGATCTTTATTTCTCGCCGCTCGCCTGTTCGATGGCGACCCGCGTCGCGCTGTATGAAGCCGGCGCCGAGGCGAATTATCTCGAAGTCGATCCGCCGACCAAGAAAGTGCTGAGCGATGGCACTGACTTCCGTACCGTGAACCCGATCGGCCTGGTGCCGACGCTGCGTACCGACGAGGGTGTGGTGCTGACCGAGAACGCGGCCATCCTGCAATATATCGCCGACCGCTTCCCGCAATCGGGCCTCGGCGCCGCAGCGGGCATCGATCGCACGCGGCTGCATCAATGGCTCTGCTTCATCGGCACCGAGCTGCACAAGGGCCTGTTCATCCCGGTGCTCGACCGCAAGGCGCCGCAGGAGACGAAAGCCTATGCGCTGGAGAAGAACCTATCGCGGCTGGACTATCTCGACAATTACCTGAAGGGGCGCGACTTCCTGCTCGACCATTTCAGCGTCGCCGACGCCTATCTGGTCACGGTCATCAACTGGACTATGGCGACGCCGCCGATCGAGCTCGCCAAATGGCCGAACGTTAAGGCCTATTACGAGCGCCTGCGCCAGCGGCCGTCGGTCGCACGCGCGATCGCGGAGGAGTTCGAGCTGTACAAGGCCGAGCAGGCGCGGAAGAAGGCGGCGGCGTAGTAACACTCGGAATGAACCAGTGAGAGATCGCCCCGGCTACCTCGGCCGGGGCGGCACCCGCCGCGATGCTTGCGAATATATCGCGTCTGCTCCCGACCTGGCACCCGTAGCTATCTCGGCGCTTGCAGTACGACCCCGTAGCGGCCGTATATCCGATCGATCGTTCCGTCGTTTCGCAACCGTTCAAGCGCTCCATCGATGGCTTCGCGCAACGCATCATCCGGACGGACCATACCGACGGCAACGTTCCAGTTGAGATCGGCCACGCTCTCGTCGCGATCCAGAATGCGGAGTGCCTTGCCTGGATGCGTCAGATTGAAATAGCTCGCCGCTGTGGGTGTAACCGCAGCGGCATCGATCTCATGGTTCAACAGGGCGTCGAGGCTGTCGCTCTCGAAGCCGAAGGTCGACGTAGGCACGTGCCGTTGACCGATGATCATGGCTGCGACGGATCCGACCTGCACCCCCACCTTGGTATGCTCATTGAGGCCCTGGAACGAAGCGAGCGCGCTGGATGACGGCACGGCGAGTGCGACTCCCGTGCGATAATACGGTTTTGAGATCCTCAAGCGGGTTTCGCCTTGCGCCGAGTGGTCGGCGATCACATCCAGAAGAATGTCGCAGCCGGCGCTCCGCAGCTGGTACTGGGTGATGATCCAGTCGAGCCGGAGCGAGACGCCGAGTTCGCGTGCCAGCGCCTGGCCCAATTCAACCTGAAAGCCGGGAGGATCGACGGCCTTGCTCGCGAAGGGAAGCGAGTTGGGATGGGCGCATAACCCGAGCGCGCCGGACGAGCGGATCGCGTCCAGGGTTCGCGCCTGCGCCGGACCCAACAGTCCGATGATGGCGCCGACCATAAGCGGGAGAATTGACTTCATTCCGCGTTCTCGTATCGATGGATCGGGCCTCGGCGATTCAACCGTCGCGCGGCTTCAGGGCGCGGATATATTTGACGATCTGGTCGATCTGCGCATCGGTGAAAGCCCCGCCGAATGCCGGCATCGCGCCAGACTTGCCGCTCTTGATGCGGCTGCGCAGAAAATCGTCATCGCGTGGCGAATTCATCAACTGCGGTCCCTTGCCGGCGGCCCGGCCGCCGTCGGAGTGACAAAAGCCACAAGTCCCCGCGAACAACTGCTCGACGTCGAACGCCCCGTTGTCGGGTGCAGGGGTGGCAGACTGCGCGTGAACCGGTGCGGCACAGAGCGACGAGGCGCCCAGCACCGCCAATAGCAGCGCGGTGATCTTCTTCAAATGCAATTTCAAGGTAACCAGCTCCATGTCCTGAAGCGCGCCCGCAACTTCAATACACGGGAAGCAAGCTTGCGCCTGCTCCCCGGCAATTTGCGATGACCTATTTCAGGCTGAAGACGACGAGCGCCCCGTCGTCACGCGGCATGCTCTTGTAGACGCCGCCGAAGTTTGGCGCGTACTCGTCTGCCAGCATGCCGCCAAAGCCTGCGGCCACGGCAATGTATTGCTTGCCGTTGACGGAATAGCTGACGATGCCGCCCTGATGGCCGGTGCCGTTGTTGTGATTCCACAGCTCGGTCCCGGTTTCAGCATCGTAAGCATGAATGATGCCGCGGGAGTCGGGCACGAACACGAGATTGCCCGCGGTCGACAGCACGCTCCCAAGCGGCGGCTCGGGATAACGAACCTCCCACTTCTTGGCGCCGGTGATGGGATCGCGCGCGTCGAGATGTCCATAAATCTCGCCGCCCGGAGGAGGTGCCATCTTGAAATCGGCGCCGATGTTGAGCTGGACCTGTGGCGCCGTGACCGGCGTCGTCTTCTGGACGTCGAGCGTCATGCACCATTCCTGGCCGATCTTGTAGTAGAGCCCCGTCTTGGGGTTGTATGAGCCGGCGTTCCAGCTGATCCCGCCACCAATGAACGGGCACAGCGGCGGTTCGGTGACTTTCCCCGCGGAGAAGTCGCGACGGCCGATCAGAGCACCCGTCTTCGGATCGATATCCTTGACGAAATTGATGTTCTCAACGAGCCGCCAGACATTCTTCACGGCGAGATTGCGGTCGTAGACGAAGACGAAACCGCCTTTGTTCGGATGCACCACGTACTTCTGGCCATCGCGTTCGAGCATCACAAACTCGCCGACAGCGCTGTCGAAGTCCCAAGCGTCGTGCGGCAATTCCTGATGATAGAATTTCAGCTTACCGGTATCGATGTCGAGACCGATCACTGAACTCGTATGGAGATTGTCGCCGGGCCGCGCACCTTGCGTCTTGTAATCGGCGCCCGACCAATCGTAGAGCGGCGCCGGGTTTGCGGTGCCCCACAGGATGGTGTTGGTCTCGGAGTCGTAAGTGCCCGGCATCCAGCCGCCGCCCCCGCCCGTTCGCCAGGACTCGTTGCCCCACGTCTTCATGGCCTCGTCGGTGCCGGCGACCGTCAGGAACTCCCACTTCTTCTTCCCGGTGGTGGCATCCAGGGCGAAGATCGGGCCGCGGCCCGGCCATTCACCGCCTTGCGCTCCGATGATCACCGTACCCTTCGCGTACAGCGGAGCACCGGTGAAACCGACTGTGAGCTTCTGCGAGTCGATCAGCCGAGTTTCCCAGAGGACTTTCCCCGACTTCATATCCAGGCCAAGCGCCCTGCCATCCATGGTACCGACGAAGACCTTGCCCTCGCCGAGCGCGACGCCGCGATTGTAGGGAGAATGGGTCTGGCGGGCGATCAGCGTCTCGTCCAGTTCCGGAAAATGCGACCAGATCACCTCGCCCGTCGCGCCGTTAAGCGCGAAAACCCGGCTGTAAGAACCAGTGTAGTAGAGTATGCCATCAGCCACGAGCGGCATTGATTGCAGGCCACGGGTCGAGCGTCCGGGAATATGGAGCCAGGCAACGCTCAAATTGCCGACGTTGCTTGCATTGATCTGCGCCAGAGGGCTGTAGTGATAGGATTTGTACGAACCGTGATAGGTCAGCCAATCGTTCTGACCGGCGCTCTCGATCCGCCCAGTATCCACGCTTTGGGCCAACGCCGACGACACGATCAGCGTCGCGCCGGCAACAAGAGGTAGAGCAGACTTACACCAACGCTTCTTCATCCGTTCCTCCCGCTTTTGTGTTTGTTGAACTTGCGTCTTACAGACGGCGCCGCGAGGGATGTTTGCAGCTCGCTATGTGTCGGTTCTCTCCATCGCATATGAGTTGCCAACAGCTCTTGCTCTCTCGGCGGACATCGCCAAAAGAGCTACGTTCACTGGACTGGTTGCTGTTGCACTCCTGCTCGCTCTCATAGAGTACGCCGGATGATAGGGAGCGCAAAGATGGAATGCGCGCGCGGCGCGAATTTGACGCGCAGCGCGCGCTTGAAGCGTCAGCTGCGCTGACCGTTTCGTCCCCCAACTCTCAGACTGAAGCGGTTATCCGGACAGCGCGAAGCTGTCGCCGGAGGGCGTCGTCGCGGACAAGCACGACCGGGATGACGCAACCGCTGCGCGCTGGTGCCAGTGCCCGAGGATGGACTTATCCGTACAGCACTCTTGGCAGGATCGTGACGATGCCGGGCCAGAGCGTCAGCAGCAGCACGAAGCCCACCATGATGAGGAGATAGGGCATCGTGACGCGCGCGATGTAGCCGAGGCCGTCCTCAGTCAGGCCCTGGATGACGAAGAGGTTGAAGCCCACCGGCGGGGTGATTTGCGCCATCTCGACCGCGAGCACGAGGAAGACACCGAACCAGATCTCGTCGAAGCCCGCGCCCTTCACGATCGGCAGCACGATCGGCAGCGTCATCACGATCATTGAGAAGCCGTCGAGAAAGCAGCCGAGGATCAGGTAGAAGATAATCAGCACGACGATCAGCATGAAGGGCGACAGGCCAAGGCCCTTCACGAAGGCGGCGACCGCCTGCGGGATGCCGAGGAAGGCGGCCGCATTGCCGAGGATCGAGGCGCCGAGCACGATCAGCGCGATCATCGAGCAGGTCACGACCGAGCCGATCAGCACGTCGCGGATCACCTGCTGCGACATCGAGCCCTGCGCCCAGGCGACCAGCGCGGCGCCAAGCACGCCGACCGCGGCGGCCTCCGACGGCGTCGCGAGTCCGCCGTACATCGAGCCGAGCACGCAGGCGATCAGGAACAGCGCCGGCGCGAGATCCTTCAGCGCCGCAAAACGCTCGCCCCACCGCACCTGCGAGAGTTTGGCTTCGGTCTCCGGTACCATGCCGGGGTTGAGGGTCGTGTGCAGCATGACCCACCCCATGAAGGTGGCTGCCAGCAGCAGGCCGGGCAGCACGCCCGCCGTGAACAGTTTCAGGATCGAAACGTCGCCGAGCACGCCATAGATGATCATGATGTTGGACGGCGGAATCAAAAAGCCAAGCGTGCCGGCGCCGGCGAGCGAGCCGATCGCGATGTCGCGCGAATAGCCACGGCGCAGCAACTCGTTGAGCGACATGCGGCCGATCACCTGAGTCGTCGCCGCCGACGAGCCGGAGATCGCAGCGAAAATGGTGCAGCCGATCACGTTCACATGCAGCAGCCGGCCCGGCAGAAGCCCCGCCCACGGCGCCAGCCCCTGGAACAGCGAACGTGACAAGCGGGTGCGAAACAGCAGCTCGCCCATCAGGATGAACAGCGGCAGCGCCAGCAGTTCCTGCGTCGTCAAAATGTTCCAGGCGTATTGCGGCAGCAGCTTGTCGAGCGGGATCGAGCGGAACATCGCAAGCAACAGCGTCGCGGTGAGCGCAAGCGTCAGGCCGATCCAGACGCCGCATGCCAGAAGCGCGAACAGGATCACGAACAGGCTGACAACTTCGATGGTCATGCGATCTTGAATCCGATTGCGAGCGAGGCGGTCATTCGACGGGCGAAGCCTTCATGCGGTGATCCTCTAGCGGCAAGCCGAGCACCGCCTGGATCGCGCGCGCCAGGAACTGGAGGGTCAGCAGCAGCATGCCGAAGGTGACGACGGCCTCCGGAAACCACAGCGGGGTGTCGCTCGAGGTCGAAACCTGGCCGCGCACATAGGCGCCGAAGGCGAACTTCGCCATCGACGATGTCAGGAAAGCCATGAAGCCGAAGCCGGCGGCGGCCGACAAGATTTCGATCGCGCGCTGAAAGAGGACCGGGACGTTCTTCAGGAGCAGCACGACACGGATATGGCCGCCGACGCGCAGGGTCATGGCGGCGCCGAAGGTGAAGGACGCGGCCATCAGATAGGAGGAATACTCCCACGCGATCGAGATCGTGGGCGGAAAGAACGGCAGGAAGTTCGAGAGGAAGCGCGTTGCGACCTCGCACAGCATCAGCAGCGTCAGCATCAAGAGGCAGCCGCCACCGATCCAGCCGTCCAGCCGGCCAAGACGGTCGATGCCGTCGAGCAGGATGCGCAGCGGCGCCGGCGCCGCTGCATTGAGACTATGCGGAGCCGCGGGCGAAACGCTGACCATGACCTGGCCTCAGCGCTTCATTTCAGCGAGATAGGCCCGCACCGGCTTGTCGGCCGCCGGCACGCGCTTGAGGAAAGCGTCAAGCTGCGGCGCGGTCTTGGCGCGAATGTCCGTGATCATGGCCCCCGAGACCGGCACCACCTCCATGCCGCCTTCCTTGAGCCGGTTGAGGCTGTCAACGTCCGCCTTGAGCGAGTTCGCCCAGAAGCCCGGCTCCATCTTCTCGGCAATTGCGGTGACCTGTTGCTGCTGACCGCTCGATAGCGCCTTCCAGGAATCGAGATTGACGGTGAGCATCTGCGACGACCAGACGTGGTTGGTCGGATAGATGTACTTCAAGAATTCCCAGAATTTTCCGTCGACGCCCGATACGGCCGAAGTGGAGACGCCCGAGACCGCGCCGGAGGCCAGCGCGGGGATCGTCTCGCCCCAGGGGATCATCACCGGCGCCATACCGACAACAGCCAGCATATCGACGGCGTTCTTGTCGGGCACGCGGATCTTGATGTTCTTCAACCCGTCGACATCGGCGACCTTGACCTTGAGGTGCAGATACTGCGTCGGCCACGGCACGATGTAGAGGATCTTCTGGTTGTTGCGCGCGGCGACCTTCTCGTATTCGGGCCGCACATATTTGTGCAGCACCTTCAATTCGTCCATGGAGCCGCAGAGGAAGGGAATGCTCTCGACACCCATGAACGGCTCGTCGCCGACCTGCTGGATGTTGAGGACATCGGCGAGCGGCACCAGGCCGTCGCGCACGGCGCGCAGATGCTCGGGGCCCTTGAAGCCGAGCTGGCCACCGGCCTTTACGGTGATCGCGACCGAACCGCCGGTCTGCTTCTTCACTTCCTCCGCGAAAGCAAACGCGTTCTGGGTGTGGAAATTGCCGTCGGGCCATACCGTCGACATGTCCCAGCTCACCGTCGCCGCCCGCGCGCGGGTCGAGATGTGGCCGGCTGCGACCAGCGTCGCCGCGCCCGCAGTAAAATTCCGTCGCGTGATCATTGAGCCCCTCCGTTCGCTACGCGCACAACGCCCGAGGCGTCATCGCGTATACCCATAAACTGCAACCGCGTTGTCGGCAGACACGAGGCCGCTTTCGATGTCGTCGCTGACGGCTGTCGGCGCGCGCTCCCGGGGATCGCCGATGCCGGCGCCGCCCGGCGTCAGCACCACCAGCCGGTCGTCCGGTGGCACCTGCTGAAAGCCTTTTCCACGCAGCTTCTTGCCGGACTTCAGGCCGACATAGCCGGCCTCGCCGTTCTTGCCGCCATCGCGTCCGCGCGGCGGATGATCGATGCGGTCGAACGCCGCCAGGATGTCGAACGGCGCATCGACGCCGCTGCCGACCTCGATGATCTGACCGAGGCCGCCGCGGGTACGCCCCGCCCCGCCGGAATCCGGGCGCAGCTCCTTGCGCCAGAAGATCAGCGGCGTCTGTGTCTCGGCGATCTCGACCGGCGTGCCGCGCACGCCGCTGGGATAGGCGGTCGCCGACAGCCCGTCCTTCGCGAAGCGCGCGCCGGTGCCGCCATTGGAGGTCACGGCCATCGAGAATCCGTAATTGCCGCCGGCGCCCGAGCGGGTCTGGCCGCGCACGTTGAGATTCCACAGGCACGAGGTGCCTTCCGCAGGCACGCGCTCGGGAATGATCTGGCGCAGGCAGCCGAACACGACGTCGGGCAGCATCTGGCCGATGATGTGGCGCGAGGCGACCGGCGCCGGCTTCGGCGCATTGAGGATCGCGCCTGGGGGAGCCGACACCGTCAGCGGCGAGAGCGAGCCGGCATTGTTCGGGATCTGCGAGGCGACCACGCAGCCGAGACCGAACACGGTGTAGGCGATGGTGTAGGACAAGGGCACGTTGATGCCGAACCTGGACGCGGCCGAGGTGCCGTCGAAATCGACGTGGATGCCTTCGTCCGAGATCGTCAGCGTGGCGACCAGCGTGACCGGCGCGTCATAGCCGTCGACCACCATGGTGTTTCGCCAGGTGCCCTTCGGCAGTTTGGCGATCTCGGCCAGCACGGCCTCGCGCGAGCGGTCGCAAATGTAGTCGCCGAGCTCGTCGAGCGTGTCGATGTCGAACTCGGTCATCATCTCGACCAGGCGCTCGCAGCCGACGTCGTTGCAGCCGGCGAGCGAATAGGTGTCGCCCTCGGTGTCGATCGGCAGCCGCGTGTTGGTGCGGATCATCGCCATCAGCGTCTCGTTGACGACGCCCTGGTCGATCAGCTTCAGCATGGGGATGTAGAGCCCCTCCATGAACACGTCGGTGGCATCAGGCCCGAAGCCGATGCCGCCGATGTCCATGAGGTGGCTGGTGCAGGAGAACAGCGCCACCGGCTTGCCGTCCTTGAAGCAGGGCGTGGTGACGACAAAATCGTTGAGATGGCCGGTGCCCATCCAGGGATCGTTGGTGATGTAGGCATCACCCTCCTTCATCGTCTCGATCGGGAACTGGGCGATGAAGTGCTTGACCGATTCCGCCATCGAATTGACGTGGCCGGGCGTGCCGGTCACCGCCTGCGCCAGCATTCGCCCCTTGAGATCGAACACGCCGGCGGAGAGGTCGCCGCATTCGCGCACGATCGGGCTGAAGGCGGTGCGGAGCAGCACCTGCGCCTGCTCCTCAACCACGGCGATCAGCCGGTGCCACATGATCTGAAGATCGATCAGGCTCGCGCCGCTTGCCTTGCTCATCATCAGGCTGCCTTCCGTTCCATGACGATGCTGCCGGCACCGTCGATATGGGCGTCGAAACTGGTGGAGACGAAGGTGGAGGTTTCGTCCTCCGCGATCACGGCGGGACCCGCAATGGTCGCGCCGGGCGCCATGTCTTCGCGGCGATAGAGCGGAATCTCGATCAGCTCCCCGGCCCGGCCGTCGAAGAATTTGCGGCTGCCCGACGCCTTGCCGGCGGGCATGCGCGCCACATCGGCGACGCGCGGCGGATTGCGCGCCTCGGTGGTCGCGAGCACCGACCAGCTCAAGACCTCGATCGCAGCGCCCGGGATCGGCCGTTCGAACATCGCCGCATAATCTGCTTCGAACTTCTGGCGCAGGCCGGCCAGATCGGTCGTCGCCAACCGCCGGTTCGGCAACTCGATCGAGATCTCGTGGCCCTGGCCGACATAGCGCATGAAGGCGGCGCGGCGCTCGCGCACAGGCGCGCCTGCTGCACCCGTCTCGACCAGCGCACGCGCTTCGGTCACCATCTCCTGGAGCAGGTCGGAAACACCATCGGTGTCGAAATCATCGAGCCGGACATGACGGCTGCGCACCAGCTCATAGGCGATCGGAGCCGCAAGGAAGCCAACGGCCGAACCGACACCGGCATTGGAAGGTACGATCACGCGGGAGACGCCGATCTTCTCGGCGACGCGCGCCGCATGCAGCGGTGCGGCTCCGCCGAAGGCGATCAGCGTATGCTGACCGACAATCTCGCCGCGCTCGACCGCATGCACGCGCGCCGCACTCGCCATGTTCTCGCAGACGACCTCGTGCACGGCATAGGCCGCGGTTTCCGCCGACAAGCCGAGCGGCTCGCCCACGGCGCGCAGCAGCGCCTGTTTCGACAGCTCCGGATCGAGCTTGATCGTTCCACCCGCGAAGTCGTCGGGATCGATCATGCCGAGTGCAACGTCGGCATCCGTCACGGCCGGGCGCAGGCCGCCGCGACCGTAGCAGGCGGGCCCCGGCTCCGACGAGGCGCTCTCGGGGCCGACGGTGACGCGCTTCATCGCGTCGACATGGGCGATCGAGCCGCCGCCGGCGCCGATCTCCACCATCTCGATCACGGGAATCCGCACCGGCAGCCCCGAACCTTTCAGGAAGCGCGCGGCGCGATCGACCTCGAACACGCGCGAGGTCTCGGGCTGGTATTTTTCGATCAGGCAGATCTTTGCCGTGGTGCCGCCCATGTCGAAGGACAGCACCTTGCTCTCGCCGAGACGCGCCGCGATCTGCGCCGCGAAAATGGCGCCACCTGCAGGACCGGATTCGACGAGACGCACCGGAAAGCGCCGCGCCGTCTCGATCGATGTGACACCGCCGCCGGAGGTGACAAGATAGATCGCGCCGCGGTACTGCTCGACCTGCAAGGCGTCGGACATGCGGGCAAGATAGCCGTCGATCAGCGGTTGCACATAAGCATTGGCCACCGCAGTCGATGTGCGCTCATATTCGCGGATCTCCGGACACACCGCGGACGATACGGTCACGGAAATACCGGGCATCTCCTCGCTGATGATCGCAGCCGTGCGGCGCTCGTGCTCGGGGTTGGCGTAGGAGTGCAGGAAGGCGATCGCGACACTCTCGACCTTCAGCGCGCGCAATCTTGGCGCCAGCGCGCGCACTGCAGCTTCGTCCAGCGGGAGGCGGACGGCGCCATGGGCGTCGATACGCTCGGGCACGGTGAAGCGCAGGGATCGCGGCGCCAGCGGTTTCGGCTTGTCGATGGAGAGGTCATACTGGTCGTAGCGGCTCTCGGTGCCGATATCGAGTACGTCGCGAAAGCCGTCGGTCGCGATCAGTGCCGTCTTGGCGCCGCGGCGCTCGATGATGGCGTTGGTCGCGAGCGTCGTGCCGTGAATGAAGACGTCGATGTCGCTGATATGCGCGCGCGCATCAGCGAGAATGAGCCGCATGCCATCGAGCACCGCCTGTTCGGGCCGCTGCGGCGTCGTCAGCAACTTGCGCGTTTTGCGATCCTGCCCCACGTCCAGCACGATGTCGGTGAACGTGCCACCGATATCAACGGCAAGCCGCACCTCGGCTCCCTCAACCATTCCAAATTCTCCGTGCTGATCGTCAAGACTGAGGACAAAAGCGCAGCAATTTCCATGCCAATGGATGACGAGGACATGCGGCGTTCGGCTATTCTGCTTGGCACCTATGCAATAGGCAAGGCGTGTTCGCAGCCTGCGCGATCAGAGCAGGAATGCAAGCGCCGCTTCGCAGCGCTCCTCGACCTTCAGCGTCAGGAGATCATCGGCGCGGGTGCGTCCGAGATTGACCGCAGCGATCGGGATTTGCCGGTGCGCGGCAGCCTGCACGAAGCGGAAGCCGGAATAGACCATCAGCGAGGAGCCGACGATCAGCATGGCGTCGGCCTGCGCCAGATGATCCTGCGCGGATGCGACGACGTCGCGCGGGACGTTCTCGCCGAAGAACACGACGTCGGGCTTGAGAATGCCGCCGCAGGCGTCGCAGGCCGGGACCTTGAACGACGAAAAATCCGCATGCTCCAGGTCGGCGTCGCCATCGGGTGCATCGGCGGCATCGAGCGTCAGCCATTCCGCATTGGCGCGGCCGAGCGTCTCCTGAAATTCGCTCCGCGGCGCCTTTTGGCCGCAGCCCATGCAGCGGACCAGATCGAGCCTTCCGTGCAGGTCGATCACCTGGCGATGACCGGCGGATTGATGCAGCCGATCGACGTTCTGGGTCAGCAGCATCCCGCAACGCCCGCTGGCCTCGAGCCGGGCGAGTGCGTGATGCGCAGCGTTCGGCCTCGCCTGGCCGAACCTGCGCCAGCCGATCAGGCTGCGCGCCCAATAGCGCCGGCGCGTATGCTCTTCCGACATGAAGGCCTGGAAGTTCACCGGCTGGGTCCGCTTCCAGTTGCCGTGGCTGTCGCGGTAGTCGGGAATGCCGGAGTTCGTGCTGCACCCGGCGCCGGTCAGCACGAACAGTTTTTCGTGCCGGCCGACGAAATCCTGGAGCGGAGGGTTTGCCATGGCGCAGATGTAGGGCGCTCCGCCGGCTTTTGCCAGATCACCGCCGATCGGACAGGTCAAATCGCGATCAGCTCCACGTGCTCGACCTGATCGAGCAGCCCGTCTCCGGTTGATCCGCACCCGAAACTTGGAGGCGCACGCCTAGCTCGCCCAGTTCTCGCGAAACTCGGGAAACAGGGTCAGGCCTCCACAAGCATAGATGGTCTGGCCGGTGATGTAACTGGCATCATCCGACGCGAGGAACGCAAACACGGCGGCGATCTCTTCCGGCGTGCCCACGCGACCGAGCGGAATGTGGCTGGAGACGAGGCCGCGCTTTTCTGCGTCGCCGGTCCATGCCGCATTGATCGGCGTATCGATCGCGCCGGGCCCGACCGCATTGACGCGAATGCCACGGCCGGCAAATTCGAGCGCCAGCGTACGCGTCAGATTGGCCATGCCGCCCTTGCTGATCGAATAAGCGAGATAGCCGGGTTTCGGGATGATCTGGTGCACGCTGGAGCAGTTGATGATGCTGCCGCCTGCGCCGCGCGCGACGAAATGGGCGAGCGCCTTCTGCGCGCAAAGCACGGCGCCGTTGAGATTGACTTCGATGATGCGGCGATAGGTTTCGACGTCGAGCGCCTCGCTCGGGGATTCCCGCTGGAAGCCGGCATTGTTGACGAGGCAATCGAGCCGTTTCCAGCGCGCCAAAATCGTCTCGAACATCGCGGCGATGTCCGGCTCATTGCCGACATCGGCCTTGACGATGACGTGGTCGAGCTTGCCATGGCCGCGGTCACCCGATGCCGTCCGCGCGAGCGCGAGCGTCTCCTCGGCCCCTTCAGGGTGACCGAAATAGTTGATGGCGACGGTCGCGCCTTCCTGGGCGAGCCGGATCGCGACCGCGCGGCCGATGCCTTGCGAGGCGCCTGTTATCAGCGCGTATTGGCCGACAAGGCGCGAGTGAAACGAGGTCGAACGATCGGTTTGTGGCATGGGTTCTCTCCGGGACGCCTGATCATCGACGGAACCGGCTTTTTGTTCCATCCCTCAGCGCATCGCTGCGATTCATTTAGCGCGCTGGGCCAGTGGCGAGCTTAGGATCTGGTAGAGGATGATGGCGCCGAAGGTTGCGGTGCCGATCCCGCCGATCGTGAACGCGCCGAATTTGAGCGTCAGATCGCCCGCGCCTGCGGTGAGCGCGACCGCGACGGTGATCAGGTTTGCCGGACTTGAGAAGTCGACCTTGTTCTCGACCCAGATCCGGCCCGCCATCGCGGCGATCAATCCGAACAGCACGATCGAGAGCCCACCGATGACGGGACCCGGGATCGAGAGGATCAGCGCGCCGAATTTCGGCGAGAAGCCGAGCACGATCGACACAATGGCCGCGAAGGCAAACAGCAAGGTCGAATAGACCTTCGTCGCCGCCATGACGCCGATGTTTTCGGCGTAGGTGGTGACGCCGGTGCCGCCGCCACAGGCCGCCACGATGGTCGCGAGGCTGTCGGCGAGCAAGGCGCGGCCGAGATAGCTATCGAGGCTCCGGCCTGTCATGGCGCCGACGGCCTTGATGTGACCGAGGTTCTCGGCGACGAGGATGATCGCAACCGGCGCGATCAGGACGATCGCATCGACCTGGAAGGTCGGCGTGGTGAAGCTCGGCCGGCCGATCCACGGCGCAGCCGCAAGCTGGGTGAAGTCAATCGGCTTGCCGAAACCGAGGCCGTTCGCGAACAGCAAGTACAAAAGATATCCACCGATCGCGCCGAGGATGACCGGCAGGCGGCGCCACAGGCCCGGAGCGGCAACGGCAACCACGCCGATCATCAGAACGGTCGCGAGCCCGATCCAGGTGTCGAACGCGCCCGCGCTCACCGCCTTGACCGCCACGGGCGCGAGGTTGAGGCCGATCGCGGCGACCACAGCACCGGTGACGGCCGGCGGCAGCAACCTCTCGACCCAGCCAACCCCCGACAACATCACAATCAGCGCAATCGCGCCGTAGAGGACGCCGGCCCCGACGATGCCGCCAAGCGCAATCGACAGGTTCGGGTTCGGCCCGTGCCCGGCATAGCCGGTGGCAGCGATGACGACCGCGATGAAGGCGAAGCTCGATCCGAGATAGCTCGGCACGCGCCCTGCGACAATGACGAAGAAGATCAGCGTGCCGACGCCGGAGAACAGGACCGCAACATTGGGGTCGAACCCCATCAGCAGCGGCGCGATGATCGTCGAGCCCGACATTGCGACGCAATGCTGGAGACCGGAGACGACGGTCTGGCCGAGCGGCAATCGCTCCTCGGGCATGATCACGCCGGAGGACTTCAGCGTCCAACGCGGAAAATAGCCTTGCGCTCGCTCTTCGGAGCCCGTTGCAGTCGACATGTTCCCCCCGAGTTGCGGTGCAGCTATCAATCTTCGTGCGAACAGACAAAAATGTGATTGTCGCTTCTGCGGCGGCCATCACATGATGCAAATCAAACAAGATCAATACGTTCCGGGGCCCACTCTATGACACAAGTCGCGATCCAGCCAGCCATCCACCGCCGGCACCAGCCCTGGTACAAGGTCCTCTACGTCCAGGTTCTGATCGCGATCGTGCTCGGGGTGCTGATCGGCTATTTCTACCCCGATCTCGGCAAGGCCCTGAAGCCGCTCGGCGACGGCTTCATATCACTGATCAAGATGATGATCGCGCCTGTGATCTTCTGCACCGTGGTGCACGGCATCTCCTCGATGGGCGACCTCAAGCGCGTCGGCCGGGTCGGACTGAAGTCACTGATCTATTTCGAGACGGTCTCGACTGTCGCGCTCGCGATAGGCCTCCTGGTCGGCGAGGTGCTGCAGCCCGGCAACGGCTTTAACATCGATCCCGCCACGATCGATCCGAAGTCGGTGGCGACCTACGTCACCAAGGCCAAGGAGGAAGGCATCGTCGCCCATTTGATGGCGATCATCCCCGACAGCTATCTTGGCGCCATCGCACGCGGCGATCTCTTGCAGGTGCTGCTGATCTCGATCCTGTCGGGCTTCGCCATTGCCTTTCTCGGCAAAGCCGGCGAGCCCATTGCGGAAGCGATCGACAAGGCCGCGAAGATGTTCTTCGGCATCATCCGCATCATCGTGCGTGTCGCCCCTATCGGTGCATTCGGCGCGATGGCGTTCACCGTCGGCGCCTACGGCCTCGGCTCGCTACTCAATCTCGCCGCCCTGATCGGCACGTTCTATCTCACCAGCATCCTGTTCGTGTTGATCGTGCTCGGCGCAATCGCACGGCTTGCCGGCTTCTCGATCCTGCGCTTCATCGCCTACATCAAGGACGAACTGCTGATCGTGCTCGGTACCTCGTCGTCGGAGACGGTGCTGCCGCAGATGATCCAGAAGATGGAGCATCTCGGCGCGTCGCGCTCGGTGGTCGGCCTCGTGATTCCGACCGGCTACAGCTTCAACCTCGACGGCACCAACATTTACATGACGCTGGCGACGCTGTTTTTGGCGCAGGCGACCAACACCCATCTGACCATCTGGCAGGAACTCGGCATTCTCGGCATCGCCATGATCACCTCGAAGGGGGCATCGGGCGTGACCGGGGCGGGCTTCATCACGCTCGCCGCGACGCTCTCGATCGTGCCTGACATTCCGATCCAGTCGATCGCGATCCTGGTCGGCATCGACAAGTTCATGAGCGAGTGCCGCGCGCTGACCAATCTGATCGGCAACGGCGTTGCCTGCGTCGTCATCAGCCTCTCGGAAGGCGAACTCGACCGCGACGCCTTGCACGAGACCATGGCCCATCCGCTGGAGATGGGCGAAGCGCTGGAGCCCGGTGGAGGTGCGTAAGACCGCGCCCGGTTCCGACGCGGTAGTTTCCCGGAGTGGAAAATTGATGCGGCACGCCTCACAATACCGGTGTTGGGATCACGGATTGATACTCATTTTTTCCACCCGACGCGCTGGGGGCAGAGCGTCGGGTTTTTGTTGTTAGGACGACAGGCCTTGGCGAGCCGAATTATCCGGCCAGCTCGACCCTGCGCGTGATCCCTATCGCTTGCAAGAACGCCTCGTCATGGCTGACGACGAGAAGCGCGCCGTCATAGGCATTCAAACCTGCCTCGATGGCTTCGATGGAATCGATGTCCAGATGATTGGTCGGCTCGTCGAGGATCAGCAGGGACGGCGGCGTCGCCCCGCCCAGCACACAGGCGAGGCCCGCGCGAAACATTTGCCCGCCGCTCAGGTGTCCGACGATTTGCAAGGCCGCATCGGCGCGAAACATGAAACGCGCCAGCGCGGCATGGCACTCATTCGGACCCGCTTTCGGATTGAGACGCCCAAAATTGTCCAGGATGGAGATCGCGGGATCGAGCAGGCTGACCTTCTGGTCAAACAGCGCAAAGTCCGGCCTGACCCGCACGATGCCGGAGAGCGCATGCAGCTCGCCGGCGATGAGTTTCAGCAGCGTCGTCTTGCCGGAACCGTTGGGCCCGACAATGGCCACGCGCTCCGGTCCGGCGATCGTGAGCGATAGATCGTGCAGGATTATCCGGTCCGGCTGATAGCCAGCACTTGCCCGATCGAGCCAAACCATCTCCCTCCCCGCCGGCAGGTGGGTGGAAGTTAGTTTCACCGACATTGGCTGAAGAATCTCGATGCGCCGGCGTGCGGTATCGACGGCCTCAAGCGCTTCCGCGCGACGCCGCTCGGCGATCTGCGCATTCTTGCCGCCGCTGTCTTCGCTGCGATCCTTGCGCGCGCCGGCGAGGATGCGCGGCATGTCGCCTTTGGCGCGCTTCTTCTTACCCCCGCTGTCCTTGCGCGCTTTCTTCTCTGCAGCTTCCTGCGCCTTTCCGTTGATCCCGGACAGGCGCCTCTCGGCATGTGCGAGATCGTGCCTGACAGCCGCAAGCGCGACGGCCTTCTGCTCGCGGTAACTGCTCCAATTGCCGCCGTATCGCGTGGCTCCGAGCGACGTCAGCTCGACAATCGCATCCATCGTTTCGAGCAGGCTCCGATCATGGCTGACGACAATCGCCCCACCGCGCCAGGACGCAAGGAAATCGATCACGGACGCGCGCCCCTCCCGATCGAGATTGTTGGTGGGCTCGTCGAGCAGCAGGAAGTCCGGCTCCGCGAAAATCAGCGCGGCGAGACGAACCCGCGTGATTTGCCCGCCCGACAAGCGATCAAGCTCGATCTCCGGAGCGACGCCGAATCCGACAAGCGCAAGGGCAGATGCAAGCCGTGTCTCAAGGGTCCAATCGACCTCGGAGACCACCTCGGCCGAGGCTTCCCCGCGTTCAGCCCGGCGAAGCAACTCCAGCGCTGGTCGCGCACCGAACAGGTCGATCACCTTCGCCCCCGCAAGGAGCTGGACGTCCTGGCGCAGCAGTCCGGCGGTTCCGTTGACGGCAACACGCCCCGATTGGGGGACGTGCTCGCGCGAGATCGACGCAAGCAGCGTCGTCTTCCCAACGCCATTGCGGCCGACAAGGCCGGTCCGCTCGGCGCCGAACGTCAGATCGATATTGGAAAAAAGAGGGCGGCCGTCAGGCGTGGACAGCGACAGATTCGACAGGATGATTGAAGCAGGCATGGAATTCCCCGTGAGCAAGGCAGGTCGGCTTTGCGGTCGGGGTAAAATCCATGGCTGCGAATATCCTGATTGGAGACTGTCTAACTAGTCCCATTGAAGGGCGAGATCAAGGCGAGGCTCGCAGGGACGACAGCGCGAGGGAGCGCTGACGTCCGCCGCCGGCCTGCGCGATCAGCCCTTGAGTGCGGTCACCACGACTTCGACCAGCGCGCTGCCGCCGAGATCGGCGACGCCGACGGTGGCGCGGGTCGGCAGATTGTCGCCGAAGAACTCGGTCCAGACCGCGTCCATCTCCTTCTTCTTGGAAAGGTCCGTGACGAAGATCGAGGTGCTCACGACGCGCGACTTGTCGGTGCCCGCTTCCTTCAGATAGCCGGCGATCTTGCCGAGGATGTTGCGGGTCTGCTCGCCCATCGACACCGAGGTGTCGTCGGCGATGGTGCCGCCAAGGAAGACGAAGCCGTTGGCCTCGACGGCGCGGTGCATGATCGGCGTGCGGATGCTGCGGGTGATGCTCATGATGTCCTCTTGTTGCTAGAGCGTGGGGGAATAAAAACGGTCGATGCCGAGATCGCGAATGCGGGTCTGGCTGCCGCCATTGACAATCAGCTCCGCCATCACGGCGCCGGCGCCGGGGCCGAGCTGGAAGCCGTGCAGCGAGAAGCCGAACTGGTGATAGAGGCCCTTGTGTCGGCTGCTCGGCCCGAACACGGGCAGATCGTCCTTCGTCTTGGCCTCGATGCCGGCCCAGGCGCGGACGATCGTCGCGCTGCGCATCACCGGAAACAGCTCGAACACGGTGCGCGCGCTGGTCGCGAGGCTCTTCCAGTCCAGCACCGTCTCGTTGCGATCCAGATAGGGCGTGGCCAGATAGCCGCCACCGATCAGCACCGTGCCATTCTTGAATTGCTTGAATGAGAGCTTTCGGCCGCGCAGGATCACGACAGGATCGATGAAGTGAGGCACGCGTGAGGTGATCATCAGCATCGGTGCGACGGTCTCGACCGGAACGGGCTCGCCGAGCGCGGCCGCAATATTTCCCGCCCAGGCACCGGCCGCGTTGACAAGCACCGGCGCGGCAAAGCTCTCGGCGCCGACATCCACATGCCAGAGGCCGTCGCTCTGCCGGATGTTGCTGGCGGCGACGCCCTCGCGCACGGTGGCACCGAGCTGCTCCGCCTTGCGCCGGAACGCCGTTGTCGTCTGCGCCGGATTGGCGGCGCCATCGCGGCGCGAGACCACGCCGCCGGGACAGGTCTCGGCGACCGCCGGCACGAGGCGGCGCAATTCAGTCGCGTCGATCAGCTCCTCGTGGGTGAAACCGAGCGCGTTCAGCTCGGCGACGCGCGCGCGGCAGATCGCGAGTTCTTCCTCGCTCTCGGCGACCAGCACCTGGCCGTAGTTTTCAAAACTGCAATCGTCGTCGACGAGGTCCGAAATCTTCTCCCAGATTCCCATCGAGCGGATCGAGAGGGGGATTTCCGGGATGTGCCGCGCGAGCTGGCGCACACCGCCGGCATTGACGCCGGAGGCGTGGCGGCCCGCATAGTCCTTCTCGATCAGCACCGGCTTCAGGCCGGCGAGGCACAGATGCAGCGCGGTCGAGCATCCGTGGATGCCGCCGCCGACGACGATCGCATCCACGTTTTTGGTCATCCGCGCACCACCGCCTTGATGTCGTCTTCGCTCTTCGGAACCGCGGCAAGCTCGGCGAGCGTGATCGGCTTGACCGGCGCGCGCAGCCGGTAATAGCCGATCTCCTGCGGAGTCTTGGCCCGCGCCTGCGCCATCAGCTCGGTGACGGTGAGGCCGCAGAGCCGGCCCTGGCACGGACCCATGCCGGTGCGGCGATAGGCCTTGAGTTGATTGGGCCCGGTCGCGCCGATCGCGACGGCATCGAGAATGTCCTTCGCGGTCACCTCCTCGCAGCGACAGACGATGGTGTCGCCTGCGGGAATGCGAAACTGCGGCGCTGGGCGGAACAGCGTGTCGAGGAAGCTGCGACCACGCTCGGCCTTGGCGAGATCGGAACGGAGCGTCGCCATCGCGGGAAGCTTCGCGGCAGCCGCAGGCGCCAATGCTTCCACCGCTGCCCGCGCCGCGATGCGGCCACGTACCACGGCTGCACTCGCACCGCCGATGCCGGCACCGTCGCCGGCGATCGCAATGCCGGCGACCGACGAATTGCCGCTCGCGTCGAGCACCGGCGACCAGCACAATTGCAGATCGTCCCAGCGATGATCGACGCCGGCCGCCATCGCCAGATTGACATTGGGCACGACGCCCTGATGCAGCAGCAGCAGATCCGCCGGAATGGTCTCGCGCTTGCCACCGGCCACATAGCTCACGCCCGCGAGCTGGCCGTCGCCGGATGCCGCAAGCTCGGTGACGCCGGAGACGACCTGAACCTTCGCCTTCACTTCGCGCATCATCGACAGGCCCTTGCTGAAATAGGGCGAGGCCAGGAAGGCGAAAGCATGAGGCAGAGCGGCGAAGTAGTTGCCACGCTCGGTGGTGTCGAGAATGCGATCGATGCGGCCACCGAGCCGCAAAATCTGCGCGGCGAGCAGCCAGAGCAGAGGCCCCTGCCCCGCGATCACCGTGCGTCCGTCCGGCACCAACGCTGACGACTTCAACATCGTCTGCGCCGCGCCCGCGGTCATCACACCCGGCAGCGTCCAGCCGGGAATCGGAAACGGCCGCTCCAGCGCACCGGTCGCAAGGATCACGCGCTTCGCCTTGACAAAGGCGGAGGCGTCGCCGATCGAGACGGCGATCTCCAGGTTGCGGTCGAGGCTCCAGACCGTGGCACGATGGATGACTTCGGCGTTGCTCGCGCGCAACGCTTGCACGAGATCGGCACCCACCCAATAGTCCGCGCCGAGCTGATTGCGCTCGGTCACCGGCGTCGAGGCGATGGCGCGAAACACCTGGCCGCCGGGGCCGATGTTCTCGTCGAGCAGCAGGGTCGACAGACCGGCTTCGGCGGAGGTCGCAGCGGACGCGAGGCCCGCAGGCCCGGCGCCGATCACCACGACATCATAGTTTTCGCGCTTGGGAGCCACAGTCATTTCCCGATCTCCCGTTTGCCCTTCTGAATCTCGATCTGCATGCCCTCAGTGACCGGCACGAGGCAACCCTGGCGGTTGCCGACGCCATCGACGGTGACGAGGCAGTCGAAGCACACGCCCATCATGCAGTAGGGCAGACGCGGTGCACCGCTGACCGCGGTCGACCGGCGCACGTCGCGGCTCGAGGCCAGCAGCGCCGCTGAGACGGTGTCGCCCTGCCGCGCCGCGACGGCGATGCCGTCGACGAAGATCTGCACCGGCGGCCGTTGGTCCTGTTCGGATCGTTTGAACATCTTGGCTCCTTCAATATCTCTAGTAGCCGCTGTTGTTCGCAGCGCCAGCGGCGCCAAAACGGCTGGCCGAGAACGCGCCGACCAGCCCCGGCTCGAGCGAACCTTGCGCGACCATCCGCGCGATCTCGAAAGCGTGGTTGGAGGCGAGCGTCACGCCGGAATGGCAGCAGGCGACGAAAGCGCCGGGATGGGTCTCCGACTGGTCGTAAATCGGAAAACCGTCCTCCGGCATGACGCGGATGCCGGCCCAGCTCCTCACCACGTTGAGCCGTGACAGATGCGGAAACATCCGTTGGGCGCGATCGGTCATCACAGCGCTGATCGAGTGCTTCAGCGCGCGATCGTCGAGCTCGTCTTCCTTGCTGTCGCCGATCATCACCGTGCCCTCGTCGGTCTGGCGGATCGTGGTCAGGGGATGCGGCAGGAACGGCATGGTCCGCTCGGTCACCACGATCTGGCCGCGGGTCGGGCCCATCGGGGCGTAGAGACCGACCATCGGCGCGAGCGTCTGGTTGGCGTTGCCGGCGGCCAGCACGATCTTGGCGGCGCGAAGCTCGCCCTTCGGCGTGGCCAACTTGAATTCACCACCGCTTTTGCTGATAGCCGAAACCGGGCGCTCCGGAAAATAGTCAATGCCGAACGCCTTGAAGCCGGTGTGGAACGCTCGGAACGTTCGCAGCGAATTGACGTGGCCGTCGAGCGGGCAATAGCTGCCGCCGGACACCTCGGGGCCGATCAGCGGCAGCGACTTCTTCACCTCGGATGCGGAGAGCATCTCCATCTTGTAGTCGGCAGCACCAGTCTGGTTGTGCATGCGCTTGACCAGCTCGGTGCGCTGGCCGAACTCGTCCTCGCCGAGCGTAAGATGGAAGCCGCCATTTTGCTGAAGCGAAACATCGAGACCGGTCTGCTGCTTCAACTCCGAAGCAAGCCTTCCCCATGCTTGTGACGCCTGCACAGTCCACACCGTATACGCCGGCATGCCCAAGCCCTTGCTCTGAACCCAGACCAGGGCAAAGTTGGCGCGCGAGGCGCGCTTGGCGATGTCGCCCTCGTCAAGCACGGCGACGCTCTTGCCGAGCCGGCCGAGGCCCCAGGCAATGGCGGAGCCGAGCAATCCGCCGCCGACAACGGCGACGTCGTAATCCCCTGACATGAGTTCTCCTATCGTCCCGTATCGCCCTTGCCGGCGAGCACGCGGTCGAGCCCGTAGAAGCGGTCGAGCAGAATGAGGGCGGTCATGGTGATCGCGATCACGCAGGCCGAGACCGACGTCACCAGCGGATCGATGTTGTCCTGGATGTACAGAAACATGCGCACCGGCAGCGTCTCGGTGCCGGGTGCCGCAAGGAAGACGGTCATGGTGAGATCGTCGAAGGACTGGATGAAGGCGAGCGCCCAGCCGCTGATGACGCCTGGCAGGATCAGCGGCAAGGTGACTCGGCGGAACAGCGTCCAACCGCCGGCGCCGAGCGAGACCGCGGCCATCTCGACCGAGAGATCCATGCCGGTTGCGGCCGCAAGCGTCAGCCGCAGCGCGAACGGAAACACGATGATGACATGCGCGATGATCAGCGCCGCGAAGCTGCCGCCGAGGCCCGCCGAGGTGAAGAAGCGCAGGAAGGCGATGCCGAGCACGACATGCGGGATCATCAGCGGCGACAGGAACAGCGCGGCCAGCGCATCGCGACCGCGGAAGCGATAGCGCGCGATCGCCAGCGCCGCCGGCACCGCGAACAACATCGCCACAAAAGAAGACAGCGCGCCGAGGCCAAGACTGATCCAGAAGGCGTGAATGAATTCGGGATAGTTGGCGATCGCCCTGAACCAGCGCAGCGAAAAACCATTGGTCGGCAACGACAGGAAGCCTTCGGGCGTGAACGCGACGAGGCAGACCACGAGGATCGGCGCCACCATGACGATGACGAAGATGGTGTGGAAGATCAGCGCGAGCGGGCCGTTCCGGCTCATCGGAACACCTCCGCGTAACGGCGCTCGATCAGCGCGTTGCTGCCAACGACGATCAAGACCAGCGCGGCGAGCAGCAACGTGGCGACCGCTGCGCCCAGCGGCCAGTTCAGCGTGTTGAGGAACTCGTCATAGGCGAGCGTCGCCGCGACCTTGAGCCGGCGCCCCCCGATGATCGCGGGAGTCGCAAACGCGCTGGCTGAGAGCGAGAACACAATGATTGCGCCCGACAGCACGCCCGGCATGATCTGCGGCATGATGATGCGGCGGATGATGGTCACAGGGCCGGCGCCGAGCGACAGCGCGGCATTCTCGATCTGCGGATCGAGCCGCTGCAGCGTGGCCCACACCGAGAGCACCATGAACGGCATCATCACATGCGCGAGCGCAACCACCATGCCGGTTTCGGTGAACATGAAGGGAATGGGTGCGCGGATCACACCGGCCGACATCAGCAGCTTGTTGACGAGGCCGTTGTTGCCGCCGAACAGCAGCGCCCAGCCGAGCGTCCGCGCCACCACGGAAATCAACAGCGGCCCGAGGATCACGAGGAGGAAGACACTCTTCCAGCGTCCGCTCATGCGGTTGAGGATGTAGGCTTCGGGCGCGCCGAGCACGGCGGTGAGCAGCGTGGTCAGGATCGCGATGCGAAACGTCCGCCAGAACATCTCGGCGTAATAGGGGTCGGTTACGATCTCGTGCCAGTTCTTGAGGATGAAGACCGGCTCAATGCCCTTGTACTGACCCCAGTCGTGGAACGACAGCATCACGGTCATTGCCAGCGGGATCAGCAACACGCCGACGAACAGCATCAGGGCTGGCGCGGTCAGCGCCCAGGGCGCGCGTGCGTTCCGCTCCTCAGCAGCCACGCTCATGCGGAGGCTCCTCCGCGCACACCCATATCCTCCGGACGCCAGACGAGACGAACGGCCTCACCCTCGACCGGCTGTCTCTCGCCGTCATTCTGGCGGATCACGGTCGCCGGGCCGCATTCGCTGTCGCACTGGAACAGCCAGTGATTGCCCTGGAAGATGCGGGTAACGATCTTCGCGCCGAGTCCCGTATCGCCAAAGCCAATCCGCTCAGGGCGGATGCTGACGGTCACGGGACCGCTGAGCCCGGCAGGCGCGGGCGCGCTCCACGAGCCGGCGATCAATCGCGCAGGCGCACTCGTCCGATCAATCGTCGCGGCAAAGTCGTTGGTCTTGCCTAAAAACTGCGAGACGAAGGCCGAGGCCGGCTTCTCATAGGTCTCCTGCGGCGTGCCGATCTGCTCGATGCGGCCCTGGCTCATCACCACGATGCGGTCGGACAGCGACATCGCCTCGTTCTGGTCGTGGGTGACCAGGATCGTGGTGGTGCCGATGGTGCGCTGGATCTGGCGCAGCTCGATCTGCATCTCCTCGCGCAGTTTTGCGTCAAGATTGGACAAGGGTTCATCGAGCAGCAACACGCTCGGCTTGATCACCAGCGCGCGCGCCAGCGCCACGCGCTGCTGTTGCCCGCCCGACATGCGGCGCGGATGGCGGTCCTCGTAGCCGGCGAGACCGACCATCGCGAGCGCGGCGCGGACGCGCTCGGCCCGCTCCGAGCGCGCCACCTTACGCATCTCGAGGCCGAAGGCGACATTCTCCGCCGCGGTCATGTGCGGAAACAGCGCGTAGCTCTGGAACACGATGCCGAGCCCGCGTTTGGCCGGATGGATCGCGGTCAGGTCCTTGCCCTCCAGCCGGATCGCGCCGCGGGTGGGATCGAGGAAGCCGGCGATCATTTGCAGGGTCGTTGTCTTGCCGCAGCCGGAGGGGCCGAGGAAGGAGATGAACTCCCCCTTCCCCACCGCGAGACTGAAGTCGTCGACGACAGTCTGCGCTCCGAATTGCTTGGCGATCCCTTCGAGTTCGAGATAGGCCATGGCACTGTCTCCGGTATGACCGATCAGCGCTCGACTTCGCGATTCCAGCGCTTGGTCCACTCCTCGCGCTTGTCGTTGATGACGGTCCAGTCCGGATTGTAGAGCTTTGCCGCACGCTCGCCGATCGGCGCCATCTTGCCGAGCTCCGGCGGGACCACCAGCGATTTCAGCACCGGGCCGTAGCCGTAGTCCTTCAGCAACACGAGCTGGATTTTTGGGTCGAGCAGCTTCTTGATGAAGCTCGAGGCGAGCGGCGAGACGTTCGGCTTGGTGATTGGACATGCCGTCGTCAGCAGCGTCGCAGCGCCCTCCTTCGGGTAGACGAAGTCGACGGGGAAGCCGGTATTGGCAAAGCTCTGCACGCGTCCCGTGCCCCACACCGCGATCACGGCCTGACCGGACTGAAACAGCTCGGTCATTTTGCCTGGCGACGGCTCATAGGCCAGCACGTTCGGATTGATCTGCTCCTTGAAGATCTTGAAGCCGGAATCGACATTGGACTCGCCGCCGCCGTTCATCTTCGACAGCATCACCAGCGCTTCGAGGCCATAGGTGTTGTTGATCGGCGGGATCACGAGCTGTTTTGCGTATTTCGTGTCCTTCAAATCGTTCCAGGAAGTCGGCGGCGCCCAGCCCTTCTCCGCAAACACCTTGGTGTTGTACATCAGGCCGGTGGCGACGATGCCGATCGCGACAGCGCGATCGTCCTTGAAGCGGGCGGTGTCGTAGAGATCGGCCGGCAGGCCATCAAGCTTGCCGCAGAAGCCGAGCTGGATCGCCTGGTACATCGGGCCGTCGTCGACGATGGCGACGTCGATCTGCTGGTTGCCCTTCTGCGCCTGAAGCTTTGCCAGCGTGTCGGTGGAGTTGCCAGCGACGTATTCGACCTTGACGCCGTTCTCCTTCTCGAAGGTCGGGATCACCTCGTCACGGATGGTCTTCTCGAACGAGCCGCCATAGCCGGCAACATAGAGCGTCTTTTGCTGGGCCGAGGCGACCGAGGGCGCGGCCATGAGAGCCGCGATGCCGACCGCTGTCAGAAGGCGAAAAGTCTTCATGTGGTCCGATCTCCATACCGGGATGAGGTGTGACGTGCCGACGAGTCTCGTGGGCTGAACCTGCCGCATTTCCTTCCGCGCGAATCCCGTATCCGACCAGGGCTCCGGTCCCTGCTCGGCGGGCTTTGGCGCGATCCGGAGGTCTAAACCCCTCCAATCTGCCGAAAAAGCGGGCTGTCTCCAGCTCTGATGAAAAAGATCGCAAACTCTGGCTTCCATCGTCCAATGAATAATGACACCGTCTGCATGCCAAAATGTTATGAATGGAATTCGGGATGGCGCGCATCAATTCGCGGCAGGTGGAGGCCTTCCGGGCGACGATGCTGACGGGCAGCGTGACAGAGGCGGCGGCGCTGATGACCGTGACGCAGCCGGCGGTCAGCCGGTTGCTGCGCGACCTTCAGGCGCTGCTGAAGATGGAGCTGTTCGAGCGGCGCGGCACCGGGCTCGTGCCGACCGCCGCAGCGATGGCGCTTTATACCGAGGTCGAGCGCTCCTTCGTCGGCCTCGAACGCATCACGGCGGCAGCCGAAGAAATCCGTGGCCGCCGCACCGGCTCGCTGCGGATCGCTGCACTTCCAGCGCTGTCGAATGGCTATCTGCCGCGGCTTGCCGGACATTTTTTGAAAGAGCGGCCGAACCTCAACCTCGCCTTCTTCGGTGTGATCTCGCCGATCGTGGTCGACTGGGTGCTGAACAATCAATGCGACATCGGCTTTGCCGAGGTGCCGATCGCCCATTCCGGCCTGCCGAGCCAGCGGCTACCGTCACTGGCGCGTGTCGCGGTGCTGCCGACCGGACACCGGCTTGCAGAAAAGGAAGTGCTGGAGCCGGGCGATTTCGAGGGCGAGACGTTCATCTCGCTATCGGCGGGATCGTCGAGCCGGCACCTCGTCGATCAGGTCTTCCACCGCAGCGACGTCCGCCGCGTGCTCAGGGTCGAGACCACACTGTCGGAGATCATGTGCGGCATGGTGTCATCAGGCCTCGGGGTCGCGATCTGCGATCCCTTTACCGCGCAGGAATTTTCAACCCGCGGCGTCATCGCGCGCCGCTTCCTGCCGCGCATCGACTTCGAGTTCTCAGCCGTTTTCCCCGCACAGCGCAGCCCCTCGCCGGTGGCACTGGATCTCGTCGAGACCATGCGCAAGTCGCTCGCCGAATTCGAGGACGAAGCGATGCTCAGCCGTTGAACGCGGCCTGGGCCTCGGGCAGGTCCCAGATCTTGCCGATCGCAGCGTTGCCGGCGGCCATGATCGCCGCCTCGTCGGCGCCGAGATAACGGCCGGCATCGATCAGCATGCGGCCGTCGACCATGACCTGATCGATATTGGCGCGGTTGGCGAGCGCGATCAGTGCGCGGCGCGGATCGAGCAGCGGCTGAAGATCCGGATGGCTCAGATCGACGACGGTGAGATCGGCGGTCGCCCCGGTTCGATGCGGCCTAGATCAGGCCGCTTGATGACGTCAGCGGCGACCGCCGTGTTCGCCTCGATCAGTTCGGGCGAGTTCGCGACATCGGCGCGCGCTGAGGTGATCTTGGCGATCAGCGAAGCCGCATTGAGTTCGCCGAGCGGTTTCTGGCGCGCAAGTCCATCCCCTCATCCTGAGCAGCGCGCCATTTGCGCGCGTCTCGAAGGATCGAGCCCGCGCTGCAGCAGCAGGGCCTGGGTGGTTCGAGACGCCGCTTCGCGGCTCCTCACCATGAGGGTTGAAATCTCAGAACGGATCGGTCCCTAACCCCGGCACATCCGCCGGCCTCGACCCCGGCGCCGGCCAGTGAAACCGCCGGTCCTTCTCCGCAATCTCGATGTCGTTGATCGAGGCCTCGCGCCGCCTCATCAAGCCGTGCTCGTCGAACTCCCACTGCTCGTTGCCGTAGGAGCGATACCACTGGCCGCCCGCGTCGTGCCATTCGTACTGGAAGCGCACCGCGATACGGTTGCCGTCGAAGCCCCAGAGGTCCTTGATCAGGCGGTACTCGTGCTCCTTCTCCCATTTGCGGGTGAGGAATGCGACGATGGCCTCGCGGCCCTGAAACACTTCCGAGCGATTGCGCCAGCGGCTGTCCTCGGTATAGGCGAGCGAGACGCGCACCGGGTCGCGCGAATTCCAGGCGTCCTCGGCCATGCGGGCCTTCTGCGCGGCGGTCTCACGGGTGAAGGGCGGAAGCGGCGGGCGCGACATGATGGCCTCATCGGTTGACGGGAGCGCAATCTACGCCTGCATGCCGCGGAGTCGAGAGGCCGTCCGCTACCGCCCGATCACGAAATCAGATCGGCCTTCATCATGGCGCGGATCGACTTCGGGATCGGCTGGGCGCGGCCGCCGCTGATGAAGGCGACGCGCACCTCGGCTTTCACCAGCACGTCCTCCGCGCGCCGCACCTCCTGCGCCAGCATGATCGAGGCGCCCTTCACCGCGACCGGCCAGGTCACGACGTCGAGTACGTCGTCCATGCGCGCGGGCTTGAGGAAATCCAGATGCATTGAGCGAACGACGAAGGCGAAGCCAGCATCCTCTGTCGCGGGCTGCTCGAACAATGCCTGTTGCTCGGCGCCCATCAGCCGCAGATGATTGGTCCGTCCGCGCTCCATGAAGCGCAAATAATTGGCGTGATAGACGATGCCGGAAAAATCCGTGTCCTCGTAGTAGACCCGGACCTGCATATGGTGGCGGCCGTCGCGGATCTCGCCGTCGAGATGAGCTGTCACGTCGCGAACCTCTTCTTTCAGATAGAGGCCGTTTTGCGCAAAAATGGCCGGACGCGCAAGCGCGGCTAGGACACAGCCGCCCCCGTCCGCCCCAGCGTCACTTCGACGATCTCAGGCGGCACGCCGACGCGGAGCGGCAGGATGCTGCAACCGAGGCCGCCGGAGATGATGACGTCGCATTTCAGCCGGACATGACCATAGGCGAGCCGGAGGCCGTGCTGCGGCGGAACGGCCGGCGACCAGCCGAGCAGACGGACCTGGCCGCCATGGGTGTGGCCAGACAGTTGCAACGCGACGCGGGCGGGCACGCGCGGCGCGATGTTGGGCTCATGCGCGAGCAGGATGATCGGCGCGTCGTCGGTGACCTTGGCAAGCGTCGCGGCGAGATCGTCGGCGCCGAAGTGTCCCGTGCTCCGGAAGCGTCGCGCCGGCAGAAAGGCGAGCTGATCGCCCAGCCCCGCGAGCCAGAACGTGCGGCCGTCCTTGGTGAGCCGCACCGCGTCGTTTTCGTAGACGGGGATACCGGCCGCCTCCAGCGCGCGATGCGCCACCGTCAGGCCATGGCCGGCTTGCTGCACGGTTCTGTCGGCCCAATAGTCATGATTGCCCATGACGGCATGGACGCCGAGCGGCGCTTTCAGGCCGGCCAGCACCTTGGCCCATTCCTTCGCCGGAATGATGCGCGTGACCTGGTGCAGACCGGCGACATAGTCGCCGAGCAGCACGATAATATCCGCGTTCAGGGCGTTGGTGCGATCGACGATGGCCTCGATCCGCTCCAGCGACATCCAGGGATCGCAGGCATGGATGTCGGCGATCACGGCGATCTTCAGCGGGAAATCCGCCGGCCATTGCCGCGGGGCCGGATGATAGCGGGTGACGCTCAGTCGCACCACCGGTTCGACGGCAAAGCCATAGGCAGCGGTCGAGAGGCCGAGGGCGGACAGACCACCGATGGAACGGATGAGGCGACGACGCGTGATCATGGAAGCCCGATCGTGATGCAGCTTCTTGATGCGATCCGATTGGAGCGAAAATGGGGTGCGTTTGTGCAGACCCTCTGCACGAGATTACCGGAAATTCATGATGGCCCGAGCACTCAGCACTTGCGCAGGTCAGTCGTCGCTTTCATCGGTGCCGAACAGGCCGAACTGTGCCGCCGCATCGCGCGAGGGCTCGCTGATGCCGAGATGGCGGAAGGCGTGCGAAGTGAGCAGGCGGCCGCGCGGGGTGCGCTGCAGATAGCCGCACTGGATCAGATAGGGCTCGATGATGTCTTCGATCGCATCGCGCGGCTCGGACAGAGCGGCTGCCATCGTCTCCACGCCGACCGGGCCGCCGCCATAGTTCTGCGCGATGGTCGTGAGGTAGCGGCGGTCCATGGCGTCGAGGCCCGCGGCGTCGACCTCGAGCGCGCTCAGCGCGTGGTCGGCAATCTTGCGATCGATCCTGTCGGCATCGGCCGCCGAGGCGAAATCGCGTACGCGGCGCAACAGCCGGCCGGCGATGCGCGGCGTGCCGCGGGCGCGGCGCGCGATCTCGTTGGCGCCATCCGCGCTCATGCCGACCTTGAGCACGCGCGCACCACGGGTGACGATGCTCTCGAGCTCTTCGATCGTGTAGAAATTCAACCGGATCGGAATGCCGAAGCGATCGCGCAAGGGATTGGTGAGCAGGCCGGCACGCGTGGTGGCGCCGACAAGGGTGAATTTCGACAGTTCGATCTTCACCGAGCGCGCCGCCGGGCCCTCGCCGATAATGAGGTCGAGCTGAAAGTCCTCCATCGCGGGATAGAGCACTTCTTCCACCGCCGGGCTCAGGCGATGAATCTCGTCGATGAAGAGCACATCGCGCTCTTCGAGATTGGTGAGGAGTGCTGCGAGATCGCCGGCCTTGGCGATCACCGGGCCCGACGTCGCGCGAAAGCCGACGCCGAGCTCCTTGGCCACGATCTGTGCCAGCGTGGTCTTGCCGAGGCCGGGTGGGCCGACGAACAGCACATGATCCAGCGCCTCGCCGCGCTTGCGTGCCGCCTCGATGAAGATCGAGAGGTTCTTGCGCGCCTGCTGCTGGCCGACGAAGTCGGACAGCGATTGCGGGCGCAGCGCGGTATCGCCGACATCATCGCTGCGGCGCTCGGGCGTGACCATGCGGTTGGCCTTCGGGTCGCTCACTTCGACAGCTCCTTCAGGCCTAGCCGGATGAGCTGCGCGGTCTCGGCGCTCTCGCCGGCGCTGCGCGATGCCGATGCAATCGCCGCCGCCGCCTGCGGCTGGCCGTAGCCGAGATTGACCAGCGCGGAGATCGCATCCGCGACGGGCCGCGGCGCGCGCTGGTCGTCAACGGCACCGGCAAGATGCACCACGGCCGGGTCAATAGTTGCGAAGGCCGGCGCCTTGTCCTTCAGTTCGGTGACGATGCGCTCGGCGACCTTGGGGCCGACGCCGGGCGTGCGCGCCACCGCGGTCTTGTCGCGCAACGCGATCGCGTTGGCGAGGTCGGAAGGCTGCAGCGTGCCGAGCACGGCGAGCGCGACCTTGGCGCCGACGCCCTGCACGGTCTGGAGCAGGCGAAACCATTCGCGCTCGTGGTCGCTGCGGAAGCCGAACAGTTTGATCTGGTCCTCGCGGACATAGGTCTCGATCGACAGCACGGCGGCCTCGCCCGGCGACGGCAGATGCTGCAGCGTGCGCGAGGAGCAATGCACCTGATAACCGACACCGCCGACGTCGAGAATGACGAAATCCTCGCCGTAGGAATCGATCAGGCCCTTGAGCTTGCCGATCATAACCCCACCACCTTCAGCCTGAGCGCCGTGCTCGTGCGATGATGGGCGTGGGTGATGGCGATGGCGAGCGCGTCGGCGGCGTCCGCGGACGGCGGATCGGACTTGGGCAGCAAGATCTTGAGCATCATCGCGATCTGGTGCTTGTCGGCATGGCCGGCGCCGACCACCGTCTTTTTCACCTGGTTCGGCGCGTATTCGGCAACGCTGATGCCGAATATTGCGGGCGCCAGCATGGCAACGCCGCGGGCCTGACCAAGCTTCAGTGTCGCAGCGCCGTCCTTGTTGATGAAAGTCTGTTCGACCGCCGCTTCCATCGGCTTGTGAACGGACAAGACCGCCGCGAGCCCTTCATGGATCGCGAGCAACCGGCTCGCGAGCGGCAAATCGTCCGGCGGTTCCACCGAGCCGCAGGCGACGTAGATCAGGCGGTTGCCCTCAGCCTCGATCACGCCCCAGCCGGTGCGGCGCAGGCCGGGGTCGATGCCGATGATGCGAACGGGGACGCGAATCGGGAGCGCAGTCATAGGCCAGTGATAGCGGCTGGCTGCCGTGGGGGAAACAGAAACAGAACGGAAGTAACAGGGGAAGTGGGCCCTACCCGCCCATCTTCGCCAGCAGCGCGTCCGACACCTCGAAATTGGCGTAGACGTGCTGGACGTCGTCATGCTCGTTGAGCAAATCCATCAGCTTGATCAGCTTCTCGCCAGTCTCGTCGTCCACCGCGATCGTGTTCTGCGGCTTCCAGATCAGCGCCGCCTTGCGCGGCTCGCCGAACTTGGCTTCGAGCGCCTTGGCGACGTCGCGATAGCCTTCAGTCGAGGCGTAAATCTCGTGGCCGCCTTCGCTCGATATCACGTCGTCGGCGCCGGCTTCGATGGCGGCGTCCAGCACCGCATCGTCGGAGGCGACGCTGCGGTCGTATTCGATGATGCCGGTGCGGTCGAACATGAAGGAGACCGAGCCGGTTTCGCCGAGATTGCCGCCGGACTTGGTGAAGAAGGAGCGGATGTCGGAAGCCGCACGGTTGCGGTTGTCGGTCAGCGCCTCGACGACGACGGCGACGCCGCCGGGGCCGTAACCCTCGTAGCGGATCTCATCATAATGCTCGCCGTCATTGCCGAGCGCCTTCTTGACGGCGCGCTCGATATTGTCCTTCGGCATGTTCTCCTGGCGCGCCGCGATGATGGCCGCACGCAGGCGCGGATTCATGTTGGGGTCTGGCGTCCCGAGCTTGGCCGCGACGGTGATTTCCCGCGCCAGCTTGCCGAACAGTTTCGACTTCTGGGCATCCTGCCGCCCCTTGCGGTGCATGATGTTCTTGAATTGGGAATGTCCGGCCATGCGTGATCTTCTCTAGGGAATCGTGCGCCAAGATGAGCGTGGGAAGCGCGGCGTTATAGGCCGCCACCCCACTGGAATGAAAGAGGCTCTACGACTTTAAGGTAATAGCGTAGTGGCCCCTGCCTAGATGTCAGGCATCGTTAACCCTGATTTCATTCCAGCCTGCGAAAATAGCGTCCGACCGTTCCCCGACAAGAGAGACCTGATGGTGTTCGGACTATTTCGGAAGCGTCTGCCGGACATGGCTGCGCCTGCGGCAACCCCGCAGGCTGCGCAGCCGGTCAATTCCGAGCCCGCTCCGGCCGTTGAGGGCGATTCCGCCAAGGAAATCCTGGAACTGTTGGAACTCGAGCTGGGAGCGATGATTCGCCAGCTCGAGCGCGCCGCCAATTCGGTGGCCGGCGGCGCCGAGGCGACCGCCACGACGCTTGCCGCCATCCGCGACCGCACCGACGCCCTGACAGGCCGGACCAATGCCGCGCAATCGAACGCCTCGACCTTCGCCCATGCCGCCGACAAGTTCACCCAGTCCGCGCACGGAATCGGCGCGCAGGTTCGCGAAGCCGGCAAGCTTGCCGACGAGGCCAGCGCCGCGGCTCAGGAAGCCCGCGCCAATGTCGATCGCTTGCGCGAGTCCTCGGCCGCCATCGGCAACGTGGTCAATCTGATCGCACAGATCGCGCGGCAGACGACGCTGCTCGCCCTCAACTCGACCATCGAGGCTGCGCGTGCGGGTGATGCGGGAAAAGGCTTTGCGGTCGTCGCCACCGAGGTCAAGGCACTCGCGGTGCAGACCCAGGGTGCCACGGAGGAGATCACCAGGAAGATCGACGCGCTGCAGCGCGACGCCGCCGGCTCCGCGGATGCGGTGCACCGCATCTCGCAGGCGATCGAGGCGATCCGCCCGGTATTCGAGACCGTCAACGGCGCGGTCGCCGAACAGAACGCCACCACCAGCGAAGTCTCCGGCAACGCGACAAGTGCGTCGGAGTTCATCGTCTCGGTCGGCGAAAGCGCGGCCGAGATCGATGCTGCGACCAAGGCGGCCGAGACCCACGGCGAGAACGTCGCCAGCGCCGGCAAGGCCGTGACCGCCTTCGCACAGAAACTGAAATCGCGTTGCGCCGTGCTGCTCCGCCAGAGCGAGCATGACGACCGCCGCAAGACCGAGCGGCTGCCCTGCCATCTCAAGCTCGAAACCGCTCGCGGGGTGCTGCCGGTCTACGAGCTATCGATGGACGGCGTGCTGATTGGCGGCGCGGACGCGGGCCGCCTTGCACCGCAAGCAATGATTGAAGGCACCCTCGAAGACGTCGGGGCTTGCCGCCTGCGCGTGGTCGAGCAATCCAAGGCCGGCGCCCGCGCGCAATTCGTTGCTCCCAACGCCGCGCTCAACGAAAAGATCGAGGACCGGCTCTGGTCGATCCACGAAGAAAACACGGAGTTCGTCACCCGCGCCATGGAGGCGGGTAACGCGCTGACCGCAATCTTCGAGCAGGCGGTTGCACGCGGCGATGTCGGGATCGACGACCTCTTCGACACCGATTATGCCGAAATCGCCGGGACCGATCCGCAGCAATACCGCACCAGATATCTGGACTGGGCCGACCGCGCGTTGCCGCCGTTCCAGGAAGCGTTTCTGGCGAAGGATCCGCGCCTGGCGTTCTGCGCCATGGTCGATCGCAACGGTTTCCTGCCGGTGCACAACAAAATCTATTCGCATCTGCAGCGACCGGGCGATGTCGCCTGGAACACCGCCAACAGCCGCAACCGGCGGATCTTCAACGATCCGGCGGGGTTGGCCGCCGCGCACAACCTGCGCTCGTATCTGGTCCAGAGCTATGCGCGCGACATGGGCAATGGGAATACCGTGATGATGCGCGAGATCGACGTCCCGATTCGCGTGCAGGGCCGGCACTGGGGCGGATTCAGGACGGCCTACAAGCTCTAGTGCGCGCTCAGGCAAGACATCAAAGCGCGAATCACCTCTTAAGATCGAAATTGGAATGGGAATGCCGCGGAGAGCCGGCGAACGGCTCTGACTGGAGGACTCTCAAGACATGTCCGTCGTACAATTTGCAGTACTGGACACCGGCTCCAACCGAACGCTTGCCGAACGGCTGATCGATCAGCTCGCCGACCGCATCGGCGGCCTCGGCGTGGAACTCGCCGACATTGCCGGCAACGTCCAGGAAGTCGCACACCGCGTCGCGAACCAGTCGGAACGATTCCATCACCTCCAGGAAACCGCCGAGACGATGGTGTCGGCCAACCACGACATCGCCAATGCGTCACAGGCGGTGCAAACGACCACGTCAGCGGCGGTCGGCGAGATTGCGCAGTCGCGCAATGCCGTCGACACTGCGGTCAACCACATTTCCGAGCTCGTCGCAGCCGTCGAACGCATCGAGGCGCGGCTCAGCGCGGTCGGCTCCGCGCTGGCACAAGTCGCAAAGGTGTCCGGCTCGATCGAGGCGATCGCGAAGCAGACCAATCTGCTCGCGCTCAACGCCACCATCGAGGCCGCACGTGCCGGCAATGCCGGCCGCGGCTTCGCGGTGGTCGCAAGCGAGGTGAAGAACCTCGCGGAAGCCACCCGCCAGGCCACGCACCAGATCTCCGAGACCGTGCGCGATCTGGACGGCCAGATCGAAGGCCTGATCGGGGAGAGCAGCGACGCCTCGCAGCGCGCAAAGACTGCCGGCGAAGGCGCCCAGCAGATCTCCGGCATCATCTCGCGGGTCCAGCAGGGCTTCGCCTCCGTGGAAGCGGAAATCGGCAGCGTCACGCGCGCCGCGACCTCCAATCTCGGACACTGCGACACCGTCATCAGCGAGCTCAACGAGCTTGCCAAGGGCGTTGACCTGTCCTCGCGCGATCTCAAGAACGCCGATCAGCGCGTGACCAAACTGCTCGACACGTCCGAAGGCCTGATCGCACTGATCGCCGACAGCGGCGTGGAGACATCGGATGCGCCGCTGATCCGCGTCGTCGTCGAGACCGCAAAGCGGATCTCGGATGAATTCGAAGCCGCAATCGGCCGCGGCGAGATGACGCTCGATCGGTTCATGGACGAGAACTACCGGGAAATCTCCGGCACCGATCCCAAGCAGTACAATACCAGCTATGTCGAGTTCACCGACCGCCTGCTGCCCGCGATCCAGGACCCGATCCAGAAATCCGATTCCCGGATCGTGTTCTGCGTCGCCTGGGCCAAGGGCGGCTATCTGCCGACGCACAACCCGAACTACCGCCTGCCGCAGGGCAAGGACCCGGTCTGGAATAACGCCAATTGCCGCAACCGCCGCCTGTTCACCGATCGCGCGGTGCAGAAGGTCGCGGCCAACACCAAGCCGTTCCTGCTGCAGACCTATCGCCGCGACATGGGCGGCGGGCAGTTCGTGCTGATGAAGGATCTGTCCTCACCGATCATGATCCGCGGCAAGCACTGGGGCGCCTTCCGGATGGGCTTTCGGCAGAGCTGACGGTCGTCGCGACGCGCCTGCCGCGACGGCGCTCTGGCGTCCCTGAATCGAAAACCTCGAAAACAACCCGATGCACAGTAGCCGGGGCAAGCGGAATCAATGGCTTAAGCGTCTGACGAAACCGTGGGTTAGGCGCCCGCCTGGTGAAGTCGTTGCGCCGTCGGGCAAAACAGGCGCACGATGGCATCATCGCGGATGTTGGCTATCGCATCGTTGATCCGGCGGCTGGCCGTTGCGATCGATCGCGTCAGAACTGCACCGTGCTCGCCGTCGATCGACTTCCACAATCGCACGACTTTCGTCATCGCATGATTTTGCGCATTTGCACGATCATCTGCGGCGATCGATGACGCACGCGACGAAAACGCGTCAGAAAATGACGCTTATCATATCAATTAGCCCAAAATCACTGCAGCGATCGCCGCACAAATTCGTGAACGTCATGGCCTGACGCGCTCGTTGCGCAAATATGCATTGCCGGAAATGTCGACGCTTCATCGTTTCGCATCGATATGATTATTGTCGCGCGCAAATTCGCTGACTAGATCGCCGTAAGCGATCGAGCGAGCAAGGGGATGCATATGGCAACTGTTCTCACCATCAACGGCGAAACGAAATCGTTCGACGCGCCACCTGAAATGCCGCTGCTGTGGGTGCTGCGCGACGTCCTCGGAATGACCGGCACCAAGTTCGGCTGCGGCATCGCGCAGTGCGGCGCCTGCACCGTGCACGTCGACGGCAAGGCAGTGCGCTCCTGCGTATTGTCGGTCAGCGCGGTCGCGAACCGCGCCATCACCACGATCGAGCATGTCGGAAGCACGCCAGCGGGCGCAAAGGTGCAGAAGACCTGGCTCGATACCGAAGTGATCCAGTGCGGTTACTGCCAGTCCGGCCAGATCATGGCGGCCGCGGCGCTGCTGGCGGCAACGCCAAACCCCGACGACTCCGACATCGACGCCGCGATGGCCGGCAATATCTGTCGCTGCGGCACCTATGTGCGCATCCGCGAGGCCATCAAGCAGGCCGCCTCCGGCCGGCAGTCGTGAGGTCCGCCATGATGATAGACAAGACACTTCCCGCCGTTTCCCGCCGCTCGCTGCTAACTGGCGGTCTCGCCACCGGTTTCCTGCTCTCCTTCCATCTGCCGCTGCGCGCCGCCGTCAACGAGCCGGTGCAGCCGGTTGACACGACCGACGGCAAGTTCGCACCGAACGCCTTCATCCGCATCGACGAGACCGGCCGCACGATCCTGATCATGCCGCAGGTCGAGATGGGCCAGGGCACCTACACCTCGATCTCGGCGGTGCTCGCCGAAGAGCTCGACGCCGACTGGAGCAAGGTCGAGGTCCAGCACGCGCCGCCGAACGACAAGCTCTACGGCAATCCGGCTTTCGGCCTGCAGGCGACCGGCAACTCCAACTCGATCCGTGCCTGGTGGACGCCGCTGCGCAAGGCCGGCGCTACCGCGCGCGCGATGCTGGTGCAGGCCGCGGCCAGCCAATGGGGTGTCGAGCCCGCAAGCTGCTCGGCCGCGAAGGGCGAGGTCGCGCATGCCGCGAGCGGCCGCAAGCTCGGCTATGGCGCGGTGGCGCTCGCCGCGCAGCGCCAGACGCCGCCGAAGGATGTCGCGGTCAAGAACCCCAAGGACTTTGTTATCATCGGCCAGCCCCTGAAGCGGCTCGACACACCTGACAAGGTCAACGGCAAGGCCGTCTACGGCATCGACGCGATCCTGCCCGGCATGAAGTTCGCAACCGTCGCTGCCTGCCCGGTGTTCGGCGGCAAGGTCGGCAAGGTCGACGACAGCGCCGCGGTCAAACTCCCCGGCGTGCGCAAGGTCGTCGTGCTCGACGACATGGTCGCCGTGATCGGCGATCATATGTGGGCGGCGAAGAAGGGCCTCGAAGCGCTCCAGATCGAGTGGAACGAGGGCCCGAACGCCAAAATCACGACCAAGGACATCTGGGAGGATCTGCGCAAGGCCAGCGAGAAGGACGGTGCGGTCGCGAAGTCCGACGGCGATATCGTCAAAGCGCTCGCGAGCGGCGACAAGTTCGAGGCGGCCTACGAGTTGCCGTTCCTGGCGCACGCCTCGATGGAGCCGATCAACGCCACCGTCCACGTCAAGTCGGACTCTTGCGAGATATGGACCGGCACGCAGATCATGACGCGCGTGCAGTCCGAAGCGGCGAAGGCCGCGGGCCTTCCCATTGACAAGGTGATCGTCAACAATCATCTGCTCGGCGGCGGCTTCGGCCGCAAGCTCGAGCCGGACATGGTGATCGCGGCGGTCAAGATCGCCAAGCAGGTCGACTACCCGGTGAAGGTGGTGTGGACCCGCGAGGAGGACATCCAGCACGACGTCTACCGCCCGGTCTATCGCGACCAGATCACGGCATCGCTGGTCGACGGCAAGGTCGCGGCCTGGAAGTACAAGGTCGCGGGCTCCTCGGTAATGGCACGCTGGTTTCCGCCGGCGTTCCAGAAGGGGGTCGACATAGACGCCGTCGACGCGGCGATCGATACGCCGTACGACTTCGCCAACTTCCATGTTGAATATGTCCGCGCCGAACCGCTGTCGGTGCCGACTGGTTTCTGGCGCGGCGTCGGCCCGAACAACAACGTGTTCGCGGTCGAATGCGCGATGGATGAGCTCGCGCGCAAGGCCGGCAAGGATCCGATTGAATTCCGAAGGTCCATGCTGACCAAGAACCCGCGCATGCTTGCGGTACTCAACCACGTCGCTGAAAAATCGGGCTGGGGGCAACCACTGCCACCGCGCGTCGGCCGCGGCGTTTGCGTGCAGCCGTCGTTCGCAAGCTTCATTGCGACCGTGGTGGAAGCGGAGATCGACGATATCGGCGAGATCGTGCTCCGCCGCATCACCTCGGTGGTCGACACCGGCATCGCGGTCAATCCCGACACGGTGAAAGCGCAGATCGAGGGCGGCCTGGTGTTCGGCCTCACCGCCGCGCTCTATGGCGAGATCACCATCGAGAAAGGCCGCGTGCAGCAGTCGAACTTCCACGACTACCGCATGATGCGCATCAACGAGACACCGAAGATCGAGGTCATCGTGGTCAAGAGCGGCGAGGCGCCCGGGGGCATTGGTGAGGCCGGCGTCAATGCCGGCCCGCCGGCGCTGCGCAACGCCATTTATGCGGCAACCGGCATCGCGCTGCGGCGCCTGCCGATCGACCGGAAACTGCTGGCTGCGGGGAAAAAGGCATGAGCGGCAAGATGCGTATCCTCACGAGCCTGGTCGTGATCGCCATTGTCGTGGTGGCGCTCGGCGTCTGGATCATCCGCGGGCCCGGCCCGCTCGACTTCGCCGGCGGCCCCAAGGTGGCGCTGGCGGACTACCGTGCCGGCAAGCCGACCGGCGTGCCGGCGAGGCTGGAGAAGGCCAGCCTGGTCGAGCGCGGCGAATATCTCGCGAAGGCGGCCGACTGCATGGTCTGCCACTCCAAGCCCGGCGAGAAGGACTATTCCGGCGGGCTCGGCTTCAAGCTGCCGTTCGGCACCCTCTATTCCACCAACATCACGCCGGACAAGGACACCGGCATCGGCAATTACAGCGACCAGGATTTTCTCAACGCGGTCCAGCGCGGCAAGCGCCATGACGGCGCCCGGCTCTATCCGGCGATGCCGTACACGTCCTACACCACCATGACCGACGAGGACGTACTGGCGGTGAAGGCGTATCTGTTCAGCCTGCCGGCGGTGCGCGCGAAGCCGCCGGAGAACACGCTTTCGTTCCCGTTCAACCAGCGCTGGGCCATGATCTTCTGGTCAGCCGTGTTCAATCCGGACACGCGCTTTGCGCCCGACACCTCCAAGAGCCCGGAGTGGAACAGGGGTGCGTATCTCGCGGAGGCGCTCGCGCATTGCGGTGAGTGCCACACCCCGCGCAATCTCGGCTTCGCGCTGGACAACCGCAAGAAGTTTGCAGGCGCGATCACGGCCGGTTGGCGCGCCTTCAACATCTCCTCGGACAAGGCCACCGGCCTCGGCAATTGGCGTGATGAGGATTTGATCTCCTATCTTTCCGTAGGCCATGCGCCGGGTCACGGCTCGGCGTCGGGGCCGATGGGTGAAGCGGTCGACCACAGCTTTAGCCAGTTCGCCCCCGAAGACATCCACGCCGTTGTTGCTTACTTGCGTAGCGTGCCGCCGGTGCCCTCGCCCGACCTGCCCGCAACCACGGCGCCCGTCGCGCCCGCCTCGCACAAGGACGGTGTCACGGCGGACGCGCGCGGCAAGCAAATGTTCGCCAGCGCCTGCGCCAGTTGCCACGGCTGGAGCGGCGAGAGCCCGGTCTCGCCGATGGCAACGCTGACCGGCACCTGGGCCGTCAACGACCCCGCCGCCACCAACGTCGCGCAGATCGTGCTGTCAGGCACCAAGCGCCACACGCCGGACGGGGCGCTGTCGATGCCGCCGTTCGGCAATGCGTATAGCGACGACGAGATTGCGGCCGTTGCGAACTATGTCACGGCACGGTTCGGGACCAAGGGATCGAAGCTTACGGCGAAGGACGTCGCGGAGTTGCGGGAGCAGACGGCGGAGTAAATCTCTTGCTGCGAACGCTATGCCCCTTCAGCGCGTCGGTGTACAGAAGGTATAAGAAGCAGATTTTTTGCTCATGCGCGTTAGATCGCGGGCCACGCCTTTGCTGATAGATAGGATTCGTGGGCTTGGTCCACCGACTCGATGCGTACGCCGAGGTCGGCCAATTGTTGGCGCAACTGATCGAATGTAGCCTCACCTCCAATAAAGATCAGATACTCTGCTACTGCGGAGAGGGCGAGATGTCCGAGCGCGAAGAGTGGTTGTGGGCGCGGCCGACCCCAGTCGAGGTTCGGTGTGAACGCGCCGGCTTCATCCGTTTCCAAGTGGAAATGATACAGGTCGTGCCAAGAGCCGTGAACATTGTGGGACATGCCTCCGAAGACGGCCAGATATGGCTGCTCCAGTCCGACAGCCGCCGCCTTCTGGCGTAGATCTTTGCCGCCCCAAGGTGTTCGATCCTTAAGGTCAACGCTGTCGAGCATGACACCAGCAATCCGCGATGCCCGATCAATAGAATTCAGCATGCGCTGCTCGATGTGAAGGACGTCTCCGCCGCGCTCTCGGACGTTGGCTTGGATTGTGTCGTGCAGCCTGCGCTCGTGCTTCAGCGAATGACGGACGAGGGAATTAACGAGTTCTGGGGAGAAGTTCGCGATCAGGTAGCGGACATTGACGATGGTCTCGAACGCTAATCGGCTCAGGATCGTTCCGGTCTCCATCTTCTTCTCTACGATCTGGTCGAGGAAGGCAGAGAGCAACTTGGAGAGCCGCACCATGTTGCCACCAACCGCAGCCTGATCGCGTGTCCATACAGGCGCCGATCCGAGAACACATGCCGCCACGCTGACGTAGGATGTCACTTCTCGCAATAGCTCAGACGCGAGAACCGTGAAGTCCCATTCGCGTGTAAAGGCGGCAATTGCGACCGGATCTACGGTCACCCGCTCGACGGCTGGTAACGGCCCTTTTGATGCAGTCATAAGTCTAGGTCCGTCGCGAATGCCGCTCGAAAATTCAACTCAACCAAAATCTCGGTGTCGTCGGCTCCAGCCTTCCGCCCGCACGCACCGGCGCGATCCGCAGCGCAAGGCCCGTCGCGTCATCCGTCTCCACCGCGACGCCGCTCAGCGTCGCCGCCCCTGCTGCCGGCTCGAACCGGCCCGACGGAATGCCCGAGGTGAACCTCCGCAGCGGCTCCTCCTTCTGCATACCGATGATGGAGTCGTAGTCGCCGGTCATGCCGGCATCGGTCATGTAGGCAGTGCCGCCGGACAGGATCTGGTGGTCGGCGGTCGGCACATGGGTGTGCGTGCCGACGACGAGGCTGGCGCGGCCGTCGCAAAAGAAGCCGATGCCCTGCTTCTCGCTACTCGCCTCGCAATGGAAATCGACGACGATGGCGTCTGCGGCAACGCCGAGAGGGCAGGCGCCGAGCTCGCGCTCCAGGGCTGCGAAGGGATCGTCGAACGGGGTCATGAAGACGCGGCCGAGCGCGTTGACGACGAGCGCGTGCTTGCCGTTCTTGGTCTCGACCAGCGCTGCGCCGCGGCCGGGCGTGCCGCGCGGATAGTTCGCCGGCCGCACCAAACGCTCCGCGCGCTCGATGAACACCAGGGCTTCACGCTGGTCCCAGGAGTGATTGCCGAGCGTCACGGCGTCGGCGCCGGCGTCGAGAAATTCGTGATAGATCGCTTCCGTGATGCCGAAGCCGCCGGCAGAGTTTTCGCCGTTGACGACGACGAAATCGAGCGACCAGTCCTTGACCATGCCGGGCAGATATTCGGCGATGGCGTTGCGCCCCGCACGGCCGACGACATCACCCACGAAGAGAATGCGCAACTTCAGAACTCCGGAAATCGAATACGTCGGATTCCGTTAGCACATAATCCAGCGCGACGTCGTGGGATAGTGCCGGAACCGCCTTGATCTCCTGCGCCGCAAAAGCGAGGCCGACAGCGATGATGTTGTTGGCTTTTCGCAAATGCGCGAAGGTGTGGTCGTAGTGCCCGGCGCCATAGCCGATGCGATGGCCGAGACGGTCGAAGGCAGCCAGCGGCGTCAGCATGATGTCCGGAATGACTTCGGCGGCCCCGGGCGACGGCTCGGGAATGCCGAGCGGACCGAGCATCAGCCGATCGTTCGGATGGAAGATGCGGAAGATCAGCGACTGGCCGCGCGCGGTGACACAGGGCAGCGCGAGCCTGGCGCCCTCCTCGGCCAGCTTCTTCATCAGCGGCATCGGATCGATCTCGCTGCGAATCGGCGAATAGCCGGACACGATGCTGCCGGGCAAGAGCGGGAACGGCAGCCCGCGCTTGGCGAGCTTGGCGGCGGCGGCGGTGCGTTTCTTTTCGCTCAGCGCATCGCGCGCCGCGAGCGCCTTGGCACGGAGTTCGGCTTTCGAATTCGACATGCGCAGGGTCCCCACGTCATCACCCGCCTTGTGCGCCCTTGCGCAATGGAGCGGGTGATCCAGCGTTCCAGAGGCGGTGGTGATTCACACAAAGGCCGCTGCGTACTGGTTGCCCCGGTCAAGCCGGGGCATGACATCTGTTGAACCAGCCGCAGTCGTTTCAACAAGCACAAATCGAGCAAACAAAAGTGCGAAGCCGCGAACGCCGTTGAAGCACTCGATCCCGGAGTTCCCTACGAAAGTAGGTGGGCACCATATGTCCGAGCCCACGGGCCCGGCCAGGGACAGTTCCCTAAAGGATCGATAAGGCCCCGGGGATTATGGCTCCTGACGCGCGTCGCAGCCTCGCTTGGGCAATGTAACAACGATGCTGACGAATCGCCAGCCCGGTGAGGGGTCAGCCGATCGCGATCCCGTTGCCGACGGTCCGGTTCAGGACCTGGGTCGATTTCTCGATGCGCTCGGCGGCGGCGTTCAGTGCGTTGACGACCGCGGTCTGGCTCAACCGGGCGCGCTCGACAGCGGCATTGCGGAAATCCCGCAATTCGGTCAGCTCCTGCTCCATGGTGCGGATGCGGTTGCCGGCGTCGACCAGCTCGTCGCAAACGGTCAGCGCCGCCATCACCGTGAGCCGTGCGTCGCCGATCTCGCCGAACTTTCCGCGCAGGGACTGGATCCGCGTCTCCAGGCTTTCGGCGAGCTTGAGCAGCCGCACCTCCTGGCCCTCCTCGCAGGCCATGCGGTATTGCCGGCCGTTGATGGTGACGTTGATGTGGCTCATCCGTCCTCTCCGGTATCGAGCACCGAGCGTATCGTGACGATCGCGGAATCCAGCCGATCGGAGATCTCGCGGCTGGAGCGCTCGAGCTTGCGCGCCTTCACCAGCGCGCCGTCGAGCTCGTCGGCAAGCCGTGAGCGATCCGCGCCCAGCGCCTGGATCCGCGCCGCGAGCTCGTTCTCGTCGCGGTCGGCATCGCGCCGCCGCTCCACCGCGCTTTCGAGCGAGTCGAGCGCCGCCATGAGCCTGCGGGTCGCGATCTCGATCTCGACGGCAGAGGACTCGGTCATGGCAGAGCTGTTGGAAACGCGATCGTTCATGCAGTCAGCGGCGAAACCTGTGGCCTTGCCCATGGGCTTTTCCTTGGGCTTTTTCTGGGGCTTGCCGCCCGGCAAAAGACTCGGTTCGGCAAGCGGTTAGAAGCAGAAATTTACGTGGCAAGCCAGGGAAGCGCAACGCCGCCGCGAAACTATGCACCGCTAAGCAACTTTTACGGCCAAACCAGCGTTTGATTGCCTTGGACTCCCGGAACCGAGGTGCTATTTCAGCCCCCGACCTTCAGTGGCCGCCAGGCTCCTCCCATACGGCTCGCACCCGCCGCCAAGCGCCTCATTTCAGACGGATTTCAGACATGACGCAAGTCGACCACACCCGTATGGCCAACGCGATCCGCGGCCTCGCAATGGACGCCGTCGAGAAGGCGAAATCCGGCCATCCCGGTTTGCCGATGGGCGCGGCCGACATGGCCACGGTGCTGTTCACGCAGTTCCTGAAATTCGATGCGGCAGCGCCCGCCTGGCCCGACCGCGACCGCTTCGTGCTCTCGGCCGGCCACGGCTCGATGCTGCTGTATTCGCTGCTGTACCTGACCGGCAATTCCGACATGACGCTGGACCAGATCAAGCAATTCCGCCAAGTCGACTCGCTGACTCCCGGACATCCCGAAAATTTCCGCACCAAGGGTATCGAGACCACCACAGGCCCGCTGGGCCAGGGCATCTCCACCGCCGTCGGCATGGCGCTCGCCGAAAAGATGCTCGCCGCCGAGTTCGGCAAGAAGATCGTCGACCACCACACCTACGTGCTCGCCTCGGACGGCGACCTGATGGAAGGCGTGTCGCAGGAAGCGATCGCGATGGCCGGGCACTGGAAGCTCAACAAGATGATCGTTCTCTACGACGACAACGGCATCTCGATCGACGGCCCGACCTCGATTTCCGATTCCGTGGACCAGGTGAAGCGTTTCAAGTCGGCGGGCTGGGCCGCCGAGAAGATCGACGGCCACGACCAGGCCGCGATATCGGCCGCGATCACGCGGGCGCAGAAGTCGAGCAAGCCGACGCTGATCGCCTGCCGCACCACCATTGGCTTCGGCGCGCCGCATAAGGCCGGTACGGCGAAGGCCCATGGCGAAGCGCTCGGCGCCGACGAGCTCAAGGCCGCCAAGGAAAATCTCGGCATCTCGCTCGAGCCGTTCGCGGTCCCGGACGACGTGCTGAAGGCGTGGCGCGCAGCCGGCAGCCGCGGCGCTGCAGCTCGCCAGGAATGGGAAGGCCGTCTCGGTGACCTCGGCAGCCGCAAGCGCGCCGAGTTCGAGCGCCGCCTGCGCCATGAGCGTCCGGCCTCGCTCGTGAAGGCAGTGCGCGCCTACAAGAAGGAGCTGCTGGAAAAGCCGATGACAGCGGCGACCCGCAAATCCTCGGAAGCGGTGATCGAAGTCATTGCCGGCGCCATGCCGATGGAATTTTTGGCAGGTTCGGCCGACCTCACCGGGTCCAACAACAACAAGGCGAAGTCGGCGACCGCCTTCTCGGCCAAGACGCCGAAGGGCCGCTTCATCCATTACGGCATCCGCGAGCACGGCATGTGCGCGGCCATGAACGGCATCTTCCTGCACGGCGGTTTCGCGCCGAACGGCGCGACCTTCCTGGTGTTCACCGACTATGCGCGCCCTGCGATGCGCCTTGCCGCGTTGATGGGCGCCGGCGTCGTCTACGTGATGACGCACGACTCCATCGGCCTCGGCGAAGACGGCCCGACCCATCAGCCGGTCGAGCATCTCGCAGCGCTCCGCGCCATCCCGAACATGCGTGTGTTCCGCCCCTGTGATTCCGTCGAGGTGGCCGAATGCTGGGAGCTCGCGCTGAACCGCCTCGACGGCCCGACCGTGCTGGCGCTGACACGGCAGAACCTGCCGCAGCTCCGCACCACCGCGCCGAACGACAGCCCTTGCGCCCAGGGTGCCTACGAGCTGGTGGCCGCCCAGGGCGAAGCCAAGGCAACGCTGTTCGCCTCCGGCTCCGAGGTCGAGATCGCGGTCGCGGCCCAGAAGCAGCTCGCCGAACGCGGCATCCCGTCGCGGGTGGTCTCGGTGCCCTCGCTCGAGCTGTTGTTAGCGCAACCAGAGGCCAAGCGTGCCGCCATCATCGGCAACGCGCCGGTGAAGGTCGCGATCGAGGCGGCGGTACGCTGGGGCTGGGATGCCGTGATCGGCCATGATGGCGAATTCATCGGCATGCATTCCTTCGGCGAAAGCGGTCCGGCGAAGGAGCTTTACAAGCATTTCGGCATTACCGCCGAGGCTGCGGTGAACGCCGTGCTGAAGCGCGTTTCGTGAGAGTTGAGCTTGCCAAAAAAAGGGATTACCTAAGTTCTCATATGATCAAGCACCGCCCGGATGAACCGGGCGTCCGCCCTAAAAAAACCCTCGCAGGCGCGCTAAGCGCGTTGTGCGGGAAGATCGGCGTTATCGAACACCCGTCATTGAACGGTCATAAGGAGACGAAACATGGTGGTCCGCGTCGGAATTAACGGTTTTGGCCGCATCGGCCGCAACATCCTGCGGGCCATCGCTGAGTCCGGCCGCAAGGACATCGAGGTCGTCGGCATCAACGACCTCGGCCCGGTCGAGACCAACGCCCATCTGCTTCGCTTCGACAGCGTCCATGGCCGCTTCCCCGGCGCGGTGACCGTCGAGGGCGACACGATCAGCCTCGGCGGCAACAAGATCAAGGTGACCGCGGAGCGCGATCCCTCGAAGCTGCCCTGGAAGGACCTCGGCATCGACATCGCGATGGAGTGCACCGGCATCTTCGCCTCGAAGGACAAGGCCTCTGCGCATCTGACCGCCGGCGCCAAGCGCGTGCTGGTCTCCGCGCCCGCCGACGGCGCTGATGCCACCATCGTCTACGGCGTCAACCACGACACGCTGACCAGGGATCATCTGGTCGTCTCCAACGGCTCCTGCACGACCAACTGCCTCGCTCCGGTCGTCAAGGTGCTGAACGACCTCGTCGGCATCGAGACCGGCTTCATGACCACGATCCACGCCTACACCGGCGACCAGCCGACGCTCGACACCATGCACAAGGATCTCTACCGCGGCCGCGCCGCTGCGATGTCGATGATCCCGACCTCGACCGGCGCCGCCAAGGCGATCGGTCTCGTGCTGCCGGAGTTGAAGGGCAAGCTCGACGGCGTCGCGATCCGCGTGCCGACCCCGAACGTCTCGGTCATCGACCTCAAGATCGTCGCCAAGCGCGCCACCGATCCGAAGGAAATCAACGCGGCGATGAAGCGCGCCTCCGAGCAGCAGCTCAAGGGCATTCTCGGCTACACCACGGCGCCAAACGTCTCGATCGATTTCAACCACGACCCGCACTCCTCGACCTTCCACGAGGACCAGACCAAGGTGCAGAACGGCACGCTGGTACGCGTGATGTCCTGGTACGACAACGAATGGGGTTTCTCGAACCGCATGGCGGACACCGCCGTTGCGATGGCGAAGGTGATCTAAGAACGTAGGTCCCATGTCCCGGACGCGGTGCAGCGCGCGTGCGCTGCTCCGCAGAGCCGGGACCCATGTTCCCCGCGTAGGTCCCGGTTCTGCACAGCGGCACTTCGCGCCGCAGTGCGCCCGGGACAAGAGAGCCCAGAGATGACCAACAAATTCCGCACCCTCGACGACGTCGACGTGAAGGGCAAACGCGTGCTGCTGCGCGTCGATCTCAACGTGCCCATGGACAACGGGCGCGTCACTGATGCGACCCGACTCGAGCGCGTCGCGCCGACCATCACCGAGATCTCCGACAAGGGCGGCAAGGTCATCCTGCTCGCGCATTTCGGCCGGCCCAAAGGGCGCGATCCCAAGGACTCGCTCAAGCCCGTCGCCGAGGCGCTCGCCAAGGTCGTGAAGAAGCCCGTCGCCTTCGCCGACGACTGCATCGGCGAGCCCGCGGCCGCGGCCGTTGCCGGCTTGAAGGACGGCGACATCCTCTGCCTGGAAAACACCCGCTTCCACAAGGAAGAGGAACAGAACGATCCCGCCTTCGTCGCGGAGCTGGCCAAGCTCGGCGACATCTGGGTCAATGACGCGTTCTCGGCCGCGCACCGCGCCCACGCCTCGACCGAAGGCCTCGGCCACAAGCTGCCGGGCTATGCCGGCCGCACCATGCAGGCCGAACTGATTGCGCTGGAGAAGGCGCTGGGCTCACCGGCCAAGCCCGTCATCGCGATCATCGGCGGTGCCAAGGTCTCGACCAAGATCGACCTGCTCGAAAACCTCGTGACCAAGGTCGACGCGCTCGTGATCGGCGGCGGGATGGCCAACACCTTCATGCACGCCCAGGGCGTCGGGATCGGCAAGTCGCTGGCCGAGAAGGATCTCGCCGCGACTGCACTGCGCATCATGGAGAAGGCGGAAGCCGCCAACTGCGCGATCATCCTGCCGGTGGACGCGGTCGTCGCCTATCATTTCGCCGCCAACGCGCCGTCGCATGCCTATGGCCTCGACGCGATCCCGGCCGACGGCATGATCCTCGACGTCGGTCCGCAGTCGATCGCACGTGTCCATGCCGCTATCGACGACGCGGCGACGCTGGTCTGGAACGGACCGCTCGGTGCCTTCGAGATGCAACCCTTCGATCGCGGCACGATGGCGGCCGCCAAGCATGCCGCCGAGCGCACCAAGGCCAAGAAGCTGATCTCGATCGCGGGCGGTGGCGACACCGTCGCGGCCCTCAACCAGGCCCATGTGGCCGGCCAGTTCACCTATGTCTCGACCGCCGGTGGCGCATTTCTTGAATGGATGGAAGGCAAGCCCCTGCCCGGCGTCGAAGTTCTGCGCATCAAATAATCAGTCGCGAATAATTAGCGGCCTTCAAGAAGTGGCCTTGCAGGCCCAAACGGGAGAAGAAGACACATGGCTCGGATCACGTTGCGTCAATTGCTCGACCATGCGGCAGAGAACGATTACGGCGTACCGGCCTTCAACATCAACAATATGGAGCAGGCGCTGGCGATCATGGACGCGGCCAATCAGGTCGACGCGCCTGTCATCATCCAGGCCTCGCGCGGCGCGCGGTCCTACGCCAACGACATCATGCTCAAGCACATGATGGACGCGGTGACCGAGATCTATCCGCACATCCCCGTCTGCGTGCATCTCGACCACGGCAATGAAGCCGCAACCTGCATGACCGCGATCCAGGCCGGCTTCACCTCGGTCATGATGGACGGCTCGCTCAAGGCTGACGGCAAGACCCCCGGCGACTGGGGCTACAATGTCGGCGTCACCAGGATCGTGACCGACATGGCCCATCTCGGCGGCATCTCGGTCGAGGGCGAGCTCGGCGTGCTCGGCTCGCTCGAGACCGGCATGGGCGACAAGGAAGACGGCCACGGCGCCGAGGGCAAGCTAAGCCACGACCAGCTCCTGACCAATCCGGACGAAGCCGTGAAATTCGTCCAGGAGACCCAGGTCGACGCGCTCGCGATCGCGATGGGGACTTCTCACGGCGCCTACAAATTTACCCGCAAGCCCGACGGCGACATCCTCGCCATGAATGTGATCGAGGAGATCCACCGCAAGCTGCCGAACACCCATCTCGTCATGCACGGCTCCTCGTCGGTGCCGCAGGACCTCCAGGACATCATCAACGCCTATGGCGGCAAGATGAAGCCGACCTGGGGCGTTCCGGTCGCCGAAATCCAGCGCGGCATCAAGAACGGCGTTCGCAAGATCAACATCGACACCGACAACCGCATGGCGATGACCGGCCAGATCCGGAAAGTGCTCAAGGACAATCCGGAAGAGTTCGACCCGCGCAAGTACCTGAAGCCCGCGATGGAAGCCATGACCAGGCTGTGCAAGCAGCGGCTCCAGGAGTTCAATACCGCAGGCCAGGCCGCCAAGATCAAGAAGGTGCTTACGACGGCCGAAATGGCCAAGCGCTACGCCAAGGGCGAGCTCGCCCCCCGCGTCGCCTAGCGATCGCGCGGTGGCGTAACCAGCCCCCACTTTCTCCGTCATTCCGGGCGCCGCAAACCGGCGAGCCCGGGATGGCGACCTTGTTGCCGGTACCAAAGCCCCTCCCCCCTTGCCCTGCGACGAACGTTAACTCGGCATTTGCCCGAGAACGGTCTATTTTCACAGGCAAGGGCAGAATCGTTTTGGGAGGACCTCTCGATGAATCTGACTGAGCTCAACAGGATCGCGACCGCCATGGTCGCACCCGGCAAGGGCATCCTTGCCGCCGACGAATCCTCCGGCACCATCAAGAAGCGTTTCGACGCGATCGGCGTGGAATCGACCGAAGAGAACCGCCGCGACTATCGCGAGATGCTGTTCCGCTCGAAGGAAGCCATGAGCCGGTACATCTCCGGCGTCATCCTCTATGACGAGACGATCTGGCAGGACGCGAAGGACGGCACGCCCCTGGTCAAGCTGATCGAGAGCAGCGGCGCCATTCCCGGCATCAAGGTCGACGAAGGCACGCAAGCCCTGCCGATGTGCCCGGGCGAGCTCGTCACCGTCGGGCTCGACAAGCTCGCCGAGCGGCTGAAGAAATATTACGAGCGCGGCGCACGCTTCGCCAAATGGCGCGCGGTGATCGACATCGGCAGCGGCATTCCCTCGATGACCGCGATCAGCGTCAACGCCCATGGGCTGGCGCGCTATGCGGCGCTGTGCCAGGCTGCGCAGATCGTACCGATCGTCGAGCCGGAAGTGCTGATGGACGGCGATCACGACATCGATCGCTGCTATGAGGTGACAAACCGCGTGCTCAACAAGACCTTCCAGGAATTGCGCGTGCAGCGGGTCGCGCTCGAGGGCATGGTGCTGAAGCCCAACATGGCGGTCTCCGGCAAGAAGTCCGCGAAGCAGGCTTCCGTCGAGGAGGTCGCGGAGAAGACGATACGGCTGCTCAAGGCCTGCGTGCCCGCGGCGGTGCCCGGCATCGCCTTCCTCTCCGGCGGCCAGTCGGATGAAGAGGCGACCGCGCATCTCAACGCCATGCACAAGCTCGGTCCGCTGCCCTGGGGCCTGACCTTCTCCTACGGCCGCGCGCTCCAGGCCGCGCCGCAGAAGGCCTGGTCTGGCAAGGCCGAGAACGTCGCAGCCGGACAAAACGCATTCAGTCACCGCGCGCGTATGAATGGGCTCGCCTCCAGAGGCGAATGGCAAAGCAGCCTGGAACAGAAGGCAGCCTAGATCTTGTCGAACAAATCTCCTCCGCCGCGCCCTGCGCCGCGCCTTTATCTCGCGACGCCTGTCGTCGATGATCACGCTTCGCTTCTGGCCGAGCTGCCCGGCCTGCTTGCTTCCGCCGACGTCGCGGCCGTGCTGCTGCGGCTGAAGGAGACCGACCAACGCACCATGATCTCGCGGATCAAGGCTCTGGCGCCGCCGGTTCAGAAAGCGGGCGCCGCGCTGCTCATTGAAGGCCATGCCGAACTGGTCGCGCGCGGTGGCGCCGACGGCGCGCATCTTGCGAGCCTCGCTGCGCTGGAAGAGGCCGCACCCTCGCTCAAGCCCGATCGTATCGCCGGCGTCGGCGGGCTTGAGACGCGCCACGATTCCATGAGCGCGGGCGAGCTGGGCGCCGACTACGTGCTGTTCGGCGAGCCCGACGAGAAAGGCCAGCGGCCGTCGTCCCAGGCGATTGCCGAGCGGCTGGATTGGTGGGCCGAGTTGTTCGAGCCGCCCTGCGTCGGCTTTGCCATGTCGCTGGAAGAGGCCCACGAATTCGCCGCCAGCGGCGCCGATTTCGTGCTGGTCGGCGAGTTCATCTGGGCCGATCCGCGCGGACCCAAGGCCGCGCTGATCGAGATCGACGCTGCGATCAGGAAGGCCTATGCGACAGCGCTTGCCGGCCAAGATCCTGCGGGCCGGAAGCCTGCGGGTCGAGAGCACGGCTAGCGCCCGACATGAAGCTCCCGCGCATCACCATCCTGGCCACGTTGCTGCTCACGGTGCCTGCGGCCGCGCAGCTCCAGATCACGCCGCCTGCGGCGACGCCGAGCCCGCCCGCCGAGAAACAGAAACCCAAGCCGCCCCCGGTCGCCAAGAAAAAGGAGGCCGCGCCGGCTCCCAAACCTTCGGCGTCCCCCAAGCCGGCCCCGGCAGCAACCGTGATCCCGGCGCCTCCGACCGACAATTCCAACGTCGATCTGGTGTTCGGCGCCTATCAGCGCGGCCAGTACAAAACCGCCCTCGATCTCGCCACCGCCCGTGCCGCGACCGGCGATGCCAAGGCGATGACCATGCTGGGTGAACTCTATTCCAACGCCATGGGCATCCGGCGCGACTACGCCAAGGCGCTGCAATGGTACAAGCGCGCCGCCGATGCCGGCGACCGTGAGGCGATGTTCGCGCTCGCCATGCTCAGGATTTCCGGCCGCGGCGGCGCGGTCGATAAGGGCGAGGCGGTCAAGCTGATGGCCTCCGCCGCCAAGCTCGGCGAGCCCAAGGCGGCCTATAACCTCGCGCTGCTCTATCTCGACGGCCAGACCCTGCCGCAGGACGTCAAGCGCTCCGCCGAGCTGCTGCGCCAGGCCGCCGATGCCGGCCTGCCCGAGGCGCAATACGCGCTCGCGACCTTCTACAAGGAAGGCACCGGCGTGCCCAAGGACCCCGAAAGGGCGGTGCGTCTGCTCCAGGCCGCCACGCTGACGGACAATGTCGATGCCGAGGTCGAATACGCCATCGCGCTGTTCAACGGCACCGGTACGCCGAAGAACCAGCCGGCGGCCGTGGCCCTGCTGCGCAAGGCCTCCCGCCAGGGCAGCGCGATCGCTCAGAACCGGCTGGCCTGGGTCCTGATCAACGGCATGGGTACATCGGTGGACAAGGTCGAAGGCTTTAAATGGCATCTTGTGGCCAAGACCGGCGGCAAGGGCGATCCGGAGCTGGACAAGCAATTGTCCGATTTGCCGGCCGAGGAGCGCGCCAAGGTCGAGGCCGCCGCCAGGAAATGGCTCGGGACCAAATGACTTGACGCAATGACTTGACGTTGGGCCCCTCGCAGGGCACCCAATCTCTCAAACAGGCGCGATTTCGCGCCATTTCCCCCGTTCAAGACCAGAGCTCATGCTGTATTCCGCAACTATCAACGTCATGGTCAAGGCCGCGCGCCGCGCCGGCCGCAGCCTCAAGCGCGATCTCGGCGAGATCGAGCATCTCCAGGTCTCGCTGAAGGGACCGGCGAATTACGTCTCGCTCGCGGACAAGCGCGCTGAGGAAATCGTCTACCAGGACCTCGCCAAGGCCCGCCCCGGCTACGGCTTCATCGGCGAGGAAGGGGGAACGCGCGAGGGCTCCGACAAGAGCCACACCTGGATCGTCGATCCGCTCGACGGCACCACCAACTTCCTGCACGGCATCCCGCAATTCGCGATCTCGATCGGGCTTTCGCGCGAGGGCACGATCATCGCAGGCGTGATCTACAACCCCGCCAATGACGAGCTCTATATCGCCGAGCGCGGCAAGGGTGCCTTCCTCAACGACCAGCGCCTGCGCGTTGCCGGCCGGCGCCAGCTCAACGAATGCGTGGTGGCCTGCGGCCTGCCCCATATCGGCCGAGGCGACCACGAGGAATTCCGCCGCGAGATGACCGCGATCCAGGACCGCGTCGCCGGCCTCCGCCGCTTCGGCGCCGCCTCCCTCGATCTCGCCTTCGTCGCCGCCGGTCGTCTCGACGGCTACTGGGAGCGCAATTTGCAATCCTGGGACATCGCGGCGGGTATGATCATGGTGCGCGAGGCCGGCGGAACGGTCACCGACATCGACACGCCCGGCGATGCCCTGGTGACGGGCAATGTCGTGTGCGGGAATGAGTTCGTGCACGGGGAATTGGTGAAGGTGTTGAGGAAGTAGGCGTAGGCCGAGGTCGCGCCTTACACACCTCTGTCATCGTCCGCGAAGGCGGACGATCCAGTATTCCAGAGAGTTCAGTTGGATATGGAACGGCCGCGGCGTACTGGATGCTCCGCCTGCGGCAAGCTATCGACTTGAGAAGTAAAGCCCGGCGACGATGAGAGCAGCAAAGATTGCCCATGGAACGGCTAAGTCTCGCAAGACACCGCCCCGGCAGGCCGCAGACAACGTTCCGGGGAGCCAATAGAGCACGATAAACAGCTTGGTCCTTATGCCGCCCCACTTGACATAGCTGGGCTGCTCATCGACCGGCCTTCGGAAATCGCGCCAAATGTAAAGAGCGCCCGTAAGTATATAAGCGATTGCTATGGCGGCCACCATTCTTATGGATCGCCTGCTCCTTCCCAAGCCGCTGGGTGGCAGCTCTGCGGCTTCATCTGAACCAACTAAGCGTCATCCTCGTCGGATTCGTCGCGATATTCACCGCCGATGGTCAGGCCCTCGATAGCCGTGGCGCCTTTCGACTTGATCACCCGGCGAAGTGGGACCGAACTCTCGCTTCGCAGTGCATCCATCAGCTGTTCCGAATGGGTGACAATCCAGATGTCGGCGCGGCGTGATGCCTTGGCGATCAGCCGGGCCAGCGGTGCCAGCAGCGACGGATGCAGGCTTGTCTCGGGTTCGTTCAGCGCGATGAACGGCGGCAGCCGGTAACCCATGAACACCGCGAGCAGGCAGATGTATTTCAGCGTGCCATCGGATAGTTCATGAGCCCTGAACGGCCGCGGCATATCCGCCAATTGCAGATCAAATTGACAGAAGCCGTTTTCCTCCCATGCGCGGAGTTCGGCGCCCGGGAATGCATCCTGGATTGCGTCCTGCAGGTCGTTGGCGTCTTCCCGAATGACATAGAGGGTCGCGAGGGCGGCAGCCAAATCGGTTCCATCGGCGCTGAGCGAGGGCGTTGCGATCGCCAGACAAGGCTTTCGTATCGGTGACGCCGGATCAGTGCGAAAGTCATGATAGAATCGCCAGCCCAGCATCGCATTTCTGATCAGGTCGATTTCCGGGCATTGCTTGCCATTGGAAAAAGCCGCAAGCGCGGTCTCTGACGGCAGCACCGCATCCTTGTGAGCGTTCCAGGCGCCGCTCTCGCCGCGGACGCTGATGAGCGAATTAATCCGCTCCATCAGCTTGACCGTTCGTTTGCCGTGCGTCGCCTCGATACCTTCGGCCTTGATCATCGGCTCGCCGGAAAACGCGGCCTGAGCCGGGCTTGGAAACCCCAGCTCGATGGAATACCTTATGCTGTCGAATGTGGCCGAGAGGCGCAGCCGCCCGTCTTCGCCTCGCTTGCGAATGCCGGTCCAGCAGACCGAATTCAATCCGCCTTCATCGGCGATCGTGCGGGTGATTTGACCGGTCGCCGCGTCGCGCAACAGCGACAAGGACTTGTAGAGATTGGATTTGCCGACACCATTCTCGCCCACAAACACGGATAAGGGGTGGATGGGTATGGAGAGCCGCCGAATGGAGCGATAGTTCGAGATCGCAATTTCAATCGGACGCATCGCATGCTCTCAATCGGCAGGCTACCGTGCATTCGCGGTGCAGCGCGAATGCCCTTTTTTTCAATCCAGGGATGCAGTCTGGATTGACGCTCCCAAGAAAGCAAGCCGAAGGCAAAACCGATCTGGCGTTCAGTGGCCGGCCCTTGCCGGCGCGGGCGGCCCATACATCTCGGCCTCCTCCGCCACCTTCTCCCGATCCCCGCCCAGCACGCGCTGCACGGAGACGAAGAACACCGGCACCATCAGCAGCGCCAGGATCACCACCGCGATCATGCCGCCCATCACGATGGAGCCGAGCGATTGCTGGCTGGCGCCGCCGGCGCCGTGGGCGATGGCCATCGGCAGCACGCCGCAGATGAAAGCGAGGCCGGTCATCAGGATCGGGCGGAAGCGCAGGCGGCAGGCCTCGATGGTGGCGTCCACCAGCGGCTTGCCTTCCTTCCGCAGATCCTTGGCGAATTCGATGATCAGGATCGCGTCCTTTGCCGCTAGTCCGATGATGGTGATCAGGCCGACGGTGAAATAGACGTCGTTCGGCAGGCCGCGCAGCATCGCCGCGATCACGGCGCCGACGATACCGAGCGGCACGGTGAGCAGCACCGCGAGCGGAATGGTCCAGCTCTCGTACAGCGCGGCCAGGCACAGGAACACCACGAACACCGACAGCGCCAGCAGGAACGGCGCCTGCGAGCCGGACAGCTTTTCCTGCAGCGATTGTCCGGTCCATTCATAGCCGAAGCCGCGCGGCAGCTTGCCGGAAAGCCGCTCCATCTCGGCGATGGCGTCGCCCGAGGTGAAGCCGGGCTTGGCCTCGCCCGAGATGCGCACCGCCGGATAATAATTGAAGCCGGCGATCTGGGTTGGTCCGCGTGCCCATTCCACGGTGGTAAAGGACGAGAACGGCACGAGCTGGCCGCGGCTGTTCTTGACGTTGTAGTTGAGGATGTCCTCGGTCCGCATGCGGTCGCGGGCATCGGCCTGCACCACGACGCGCTGCATGCGGCCGCGGTTCGGGAAGTCGTTGATGTAGTTCGAGCCGAGATTGGTCGAGATCGTGTTGTTGATGTCCTCGAAGGTGACGCCGAAGGCGCCGGCCTTTTCGCGGTCGACCACGAGATTGACCACGCCGGCCTCGGGCAGGCCCTCGACATAGACCTTCTGCAGCACAGAGCTGGCATTGGCCTCCGCGATCAACTGGTCGGCGGCACGCATCAGGGCCGGATAGCCCTTCTGGCCACGGTCCTGAAGGCGGAACGAGAAGCCCGAGGAGTTGCCGAGATTGTCGATCGGCGGTGGCTGCAGCGCGGCGATCTTCGCGTCGCGGATTGACGACGACAGATCGCGGTTGATGTCCGCGACGATCGCCGCTGCCGAATCCTTCGGCCCGCGCTCCGACCAGTCCTTCAGGGTAATGAAGGCCTGCGCGGTGTTCATGCCCTGGCCGGAGAAGCTGAAGCCGGTGAGGAAGGTGACGTTGTCGACGCCCGGCCGCTCCGCCAGATATTTCTCCACCTTCTCGATCACCGCCTCGGTGCGGGCATAGGACGAATCCGACGGTGTCTGCACGTCGGTGGTGACGAAGCCCTGGTCGTCGACGGGCAGGAAGCCGCCGGGCAGGTTGACGAAGGCCCAGGACAGGCCGGCGAGCAGCGCGACGTAAACCAGCATCAAGCGGCCGGTGCGCTTGAGCGAGAAGCCGACAGTGCGCGAATAGCCCTCCTTGCTGCCGTCGAGCATGCGGTTGAACCAGCCGAACACGCCCTTCTTGGCGTGACCGTGGCCGGCCGCGACGGGCTTGAGCAGCGTCGCGCACAGCGCCGGCGTCAGCGACAGCGCCAGAAAGGCGGAGAAGCCGATCGCGGCGACCATGGTCACCGAGAACTGGCGGTAGATGATGCCGACCGAGCCCGGGAAAAACGCCATCGGCACGAACACCGCCATCAGCACCAGCGTGATGCCGATGATGGCGCCGGTGATCTGCGACATCGCTTTCCGCGTCGCCTCCTTCGGCGGCAACCCTTCCTCGGCCATGATGCGCTCGACGTTCTCGACCACGACGATGGCGTCGTCGACGAGGATGCCGACCGCGAGCACCATGCCGAACATCGAGAGCATGTTGATCGAGTAGCCGGCGAGCAGCAGCGTGGTACAGGCGCCCAGCAACGCCACCGGCACCACGATGGTCGGAATAATGGTGTAGCGGATGTTCTGCAGGAACACGAACATCACCACGAACACCAGCACGATGGCTTCGACCAGCGTTGTCAGCACCTTCTTGATCGAGGCCTCGACCACCGGCGTGATGTTGTAGGGAATCTCGTAGGAGATATTGGCCGGGAAGAAGCGCGACAGCTCCTTCATCTTCTCTTCGACGGCGCTCGCAGTCGCCAGCGCATTGCCGGTCGGCGACATCAGCACCGAGAGACCGGCGGTCGGCTTGCCGTCGAGACGCGTGTTGAACTGATAGCTGAGACCGCCGACCTCGATGCGCGCGACGTCGCGCAGACGCACGGTCGAGCCATCGGCATTGGCGCGCAGGATGATGGAACCGAATTCGTCCGGTGACGAGAGCTGGCCCTTGACCAGCACCAGCGCGGAGGTGCGCTGGCTCGACGTCGACGGCTCGGCGCCGATGCTGCCCGATGCCACCTGCGCGTTCTGCGCGGTGATCGCCTTGTTGACGTCGTCCGCCGTCAGCCCATAGCCGACCAGCTTTGCCGGATCGACCCAGACGCGCAAAGAACGCTCGGTCGAGTAAAGCGTGGCGCGGCCGACGCCGGGGATGCGGCGGATCTCGCCGAGCACGTTGCGGATCATGAAGTCGCCCAGGCCCACCTCGTCGAGGCTGCCGTCGGTCGAGTTCAGCGTGATGATCTGGAGCACCGCGCTGGATGCTTCCTCGATCAGGATGCCTTGCTGCATCACCGCGCGCGGCAGCCGCGCCTCGACGCGCTTGATGCGGTTCTGCACCTCGACCGAGGCGGCGCTGGTGTCGGTGCCCGGCTGGAAATTGGCGATGATCTCGACCTGGCCGAGCGAGTCGCTGGTGGATTCGAAATTGAGGATGCCGGAAGCGCCGTTGAGCTCCTCCTCAATCAGCCGCGTGACGCTGTTGTAGAGGTTTTCGGGCGAGGCGCCGGGATAGCTGGTCGAGATCGAGATCGAGGGCGGGGCGATGATCGGATACTGCGCGATCGGCAACAGCGGAATCGAAATTGCGCCGACCAGACAGATGAACAGCGCGACCACCCAGGCGAAGATCGGCCTGTCGATGAAGAAGCTCGCCATGGCCTATTACCGCGTGAGCTTCTGGGCGTGCCGATTGTCCGCGGTTGCATCCGCTTCCGACCAGGATTGCGGCTTGACCCTGTCGCCGGCGGCGAATTTCTGGAAACCTTCGACCACGACCTTGTCGCCCGCCTTCAGGCCGTCGGTAACGAACCAGATTCCGTCCTGTGCCGAGCCGGTACGCACCGGCTGCACCGCGATGTGGTTGTCGTCCTTGACGACGAACACCTCGCTGCCGCCGCCGCCGTTGCGCTGGATCGCCTGTTGCGGCACCGCGATCGCGTCGCTATCGAGGCCCTGGTCGATGCGGACCCGGACATACATGCCCGGCAACAGCTCGCGCTTGGGATTGCGGAACTCACCGCGCAAGGTCACCTGACCGGTGTTGGCATCGACCTTGGCGTCCGAGAACAGCAACTTGCCGTCGAGCGAGTAGAGGGTGTTGTCGTCGAGCACGAGATGCACCTTGGCCGCATCAGGCGCGATGCGCTCGAGGTCGCCGCTCTCGAAGGCGCGGCGGAGCTGGTTGAGCTCGTTCACCGACTGGGTGAAGTCGGCATAGATCGGATCGAGCTGCTGGATCGTGGCAAGGTTGGTCTCGTTCTGGACCGCGAGCGCGCCCTCGCTGACCAGGGCAGCACCGACGACGCCGTCGATCGGCGCGCGCACGGTGGCATAGTCGAGATTGAGCTTTGCGCGCGCGAGGTCGGCCTTGCGACCCTCGACCTCGGCATGGGCCTGGCGCTCGGCCGCGATCGCCTTCTCGTTCTCGGCTTCGGGCGCGGCGCGCTGGGCGGTGAGCGTGGCGATGCGGCGCGCCTGCTGCTGGGTCTGCATCAACGCAGCCTCGGCCTTGGCGAGCGCGGCGTCGTTGGCCATCACTTCGACCTCGAACGGACGCGGATCGATGCGGTACAGTGCATCGCCCGCCTTCACCTCGCTGCCCTGTCGGAACAGGCGCTCGACCACGATGCCGGAGACGCGCGGCCGCACGTCGGACACGCGCGTCGGCGCAATGCGGCCCGGCAGTTCGCGCACCACGGCGCGCGGCTGCGGCTTGACGATGACAATGCTGACGTCGGGGTCGTTGGGCTGGGCGGCTGATATGGCAGAGCTGGATTCGTCGCAGCCTGCCAACAGCGGCGTAAAGGCCGCGAGCATCATTGCAACGCATGCCGATCGCGCGCGAAGTCCTGACATGAAGTGGGGTGCCCCGATATTGTTGAAACCGATCACGCTCCGCGGGGCCTGTTCTGGGCGATTCCGCGCGGCCGATGTCGTCAACATAGAGGGGACTTGCTGCGACGCAACGCACGTTGCGGCGGCTCAATGTCACACGGCCTATCATGCTGAGGTCAGGGCGTTTTTCACGCCTCACCCGATTGTGAATCGGGTTCCATCGCGGCGTGCTGCGACAGAAGATCGCAATTACCCGGCGGCCTTCATCCGGTAGTGGCTGACACCCCACTCGGTTCCATCGGCGTGGCCGAACAGGCCCGACGTCGCGACGAAGAGCCAGCGCCAGCGTCGCAGCCACAGGCCGGTCTCCTCGCCATGGATGTTGCGCAAGGCCGTCTCGATGGAACCGCGATGCGCGTCGAAATTGGCGAGCCAGTCGCTGGCGGTGCGCTGATAATGCGTGCCGCTCCAGCACCATTCCTTCTCAATCGTGAAGATGTCGCCGAATTGCCTGACGAGGTGATGGCTCGGCATCAGCCCGCCCGTGAAGACATGCTGCGCGATCCAGTCTTGGCGATTGGCCCGGTCGAACCGGTGAGAGCCGGAGCGATGGGCGACGATGTGCATGAAGAACCGCCCCTCCGGCGCGAGCCACGCGCGCAGGCGCGTCATCAGCTTGCGCCAGTTCATCACGTGCTCGAACGTCTCGACCGAGACGATGCGGTCGAATTGCCCGTCGGGCGCGAACACGTTCATGTCCGCAGTGACCACGCACAGGTTGAGGAGACCGCGCAGCCGCGCCTCTTCCTCGACATAGGCGCGCTGCGCCTGCGTGCTCGACACCGCCGTCACCTTCGCGTGCGGAAACTGACGCGCCATCCACAACGACAGCGAACCCCCGCCGCAGCCGAGTTCGAGGATGGTCTGACCGTCGGCGAGAGCGGCATGCTCGACGGTCTGGCGCAGCGCCTCCTCCTCGGCCTCCCGCAAGGTGGTCGCGCCGGTCTTGTAGAAGCAGGACGAGTATTTGCGGTTGGGACCGAGCACCTTCGCAAGGAACGAAGCGGGCATCTCGTCATGCCCGGCATCCGCGTCCTCGGCGATCGGCCGCAGCATCATCCTTCCTGCGAAGGCGGCATCGTCGGCCGCGCCCAGCGCGGACAGGCGCGTCGCCGTGCGCGAACACAGGCGCTGGATCGCCGCGCGGATCACGACATCGGGCAGCGGCACCCGTTCGGCAGTCCCGATGATCGCGGAAACGACGCTCATGCGATCACTCCGTCTCTGGGCGGCAGGGGGCCAAAAATCCGAGCTAAGCCTGTGGAATACCGAAGTTCTGCAAGATGCGCGGGTATCAAAGCCCCGTTTCGGCATTGGGTTCCACAACCCTCCCCGAAATCGCCGCATCCGGCGCTTTTTTTGGGCTGGCGCTGTGCCATAGTGCGCCCGCAAGCAAGTTTCGTAACGGATGATACCGACCATGCCGTCAGGCGCCTCGCCTCGCTCCCCCATCGACATCGAATACACCAAGCTCTCCTCGCCCAGCGTTTTCCTGGTGCGGATGCTGGTCTTCCTGGTGCTCTGCACCCTGGTCGGCGTGGTGCTCTACAAGCAGATCATCCAGGCCTTCTTCGCCAATCCCGGCCTCAATGCGCTGATCGGCGGCGTGATGTTCATCGGCATCATCCTGGCCTTCCGCCAGGTGATCCGGCTCTATCCTGAAGTCTCCTGGGTCAACAATTTCCGCATCGCCGATCCCGGCCTGGCGCCCGCCCGCCACCCCAAGCTGCTGGCGCCGATGGCGATGATCCTCGGCGGCGAGCGCTCCGGGCGGATGTCGATCACCCAGACCACCATGCGACACCTGCTCGATTCGATCGCGACCCGCCTCGACGAGGCCCGCGACATCTCCCGCTACATGACCGGCCTTCTCGTGTTCCTCGGCCTGCTCGGCACCTTCTGGGGCCTGATCGAGACGGTCGGCTCGGTCGGCAAGGTTATCGACGGGCTCAAGGTCGGTGGCGATTCCGGCGCCCTGTTCGACACGCTGAAGGAGGGTCTCGCCGCGCCGCTCGGCGGCATGGGCATCTCGTTCTCGAGCTCGCTGTTCGGCCTCGCCGGCTCGCTGATCCTCGGCTTTCTCGACCTGCAATCGAGCCAGGCGCAGAACCGCTTCTACACCGACCTCGAAGACTGGCTCGCCACCACCGTGCGCGAGTACGGAAGCGGTGAGGTCGCGGCGGCCTCCGGCGGCGGCGGTGTTGCCAGCGGCGAACTTCAGGCCGCGGTCGAGCGGCTGCGCATCGTGCTCGAGGAGGGCACGGCCAGCCGCAGCACCACCGCGTCAATGGCAGGCCTTGCCGAAGCCATCCAGGCGCTGGTCTCCCATATGCGGACCGAGCAGCAGATGATCCGCGAATGGGCCGACGGCCAGGGCGAGCAGAACCGCGAGATCCGGCGCCTGCTGGAGCGCATCGCGCGTCAACCCGAGAAGGGCTAGCAACATGGCTCTGGCGCGCGGCCGTCGCGGCGACACCTCTTTCAACTATTGGCCCGGCTTCGTCGACGCGCTGTCGACGCTGGTGCTGTCGATCGTGTTCCTGCTGTCGGTATTCCTGGTCGTGCAATTCTTCCTGTCGCAGGAGGTCACCGGCAAGGACAAGGCGCTGGAGCTGCTCAACGCCAAGATCGCGCAGCTCAACGAGCTGCTGTCGCTGGAAAAGCTCGGCAAGCTCACGCTCGACGACCAGGTCTCGTCACTGAAAGCCGGCCTTGCTTCGGCCGAGTCCGAGCGCGACCGCATCAAGGGCCTCTATGAGGGCTTAGCCGCCGCCGGCAACGACGCGCAAGGCAAGTCCTCCGAACTCGGCAAGGCGCTGGACTCGGAGAAGGCGGTTTCGGCGCGGGCGCTGGCGCAGATCGAGGTGCTGAACCAGCAGATCAGCGCGCTGCGGCGGCAATTGGCGGCGCTGGAAGAAGCGCTCGACGTCTCCGAGAAGCGCGACAAGGAATCGCAAAATCGAATTGCCGATCTGGGGTCTCGCCTGAATGTTGCCCTGGCGCAGCGCGTGCAGGAATTGTCGCGCTACCGCTCGGAATTCTTCGGCCGCCTGCGCGCCATCCTCGGCAACCGCCCCGACATCCGCATCGTCGGCGACCGCTTCGTGTTCCAGTCCGAAGTGTTCTTCGACACCGGACAGGCGGTGCTGTTGCCTGAAGGCCGCGCCGAGCTCGACACCCTGGCGACCGCGCTGATCGACCTCGACAAGAAGATCCCGAACGAGATCCCCTGGGTGCTGCGCGTCGACGGCCATACCGACGTGCGTCCGGTCAACGGGCCGAACTTCAAGTCGAACTGGGACCTCTCGGCCGCCCGCTCCATCTCGGTGGTGCAGTATCTGATCTCGCTCGGCGTGCCCGCCCAGCGCCTGGTCGCCGCCGGCTTCGGCGAATTCCAGCCGCTCGACACCGCCAACACGGAAGAAGCCTATAAGCGCAACCGCCGCATCGAGCTGAAGCTGACGGAGCGGTAGTGAGCGCCGTCCACCTCCGCCCTTACCGTCCCGAGGACGAGGCAGCCTCGATCGAGCTCTGGCATCGCACCTGGCAGCAGGCCTATCCGCAGATCGACTTCGCCGCCCGCCTGGAATGGTGGCGCGAGCGCTGGCGCACGGATCTGGTGCCGAAAGCCTCGATCGTGGTGGCGGAGCAGGATGGCGCGCTGACCGGCTTCGTCACCATCGACGGCGACGGCTATCTCGACCAGCTCGTGGTCGATCCCGGTCACTGGGGCTCGGACGCCGCAAGGCTGCTGGTGGATGAGGCCAAGCGCCTGTCGCCGGCGGGCGTGACGCTGCTCGTCAACAAGGACAACACCCGCGCCATCCGCTTCTACGAACGCAACGGCTTTGCCCATGCCGGCGACGAGCTGAACCCGACCTCGGGCCGGCCGGTGCTGAAGATGGCATGGCGGGTTTGATTCTGGCGGCCTTGATTTTGGCGGGCGTGACCCCCGTCACCTCGGGATCCCAGGACGTCACCTATTCGTTGTGCCCGAAAGTTGGGCCGGCAAGCGGATGGAGATGGCCGATGAAACTGAGCGATCTGGCCAAGGGGTGTTCGGTCCTGCTGGGCGTCATCGTCGCCGGATATGTCTCGACGAATTATGTCGACCAGCGCTTCGCCATGCCGGTCAAGACGACGAGTGCTCCGGCGAACGGGCCCGCGCCATCGGCCTGCGTCGAAGAGGACGGTAGCTGGAAGAACTGGTTCTGGCCGAACGTGCCGGCGCTCTCGCCGAAGTGCAAATGATCGGGACGGCCAGCAAGGGTGTGGTCGAGAAATAGCGCAGCCTGCCAGATCCAGCCGCCGATACTCCGGAGCGGACGAGCTGCCCTATCCGAAGTTCCGGAAGCCTACGAAGAGCAAGCCGAAACTCTCAGGGCGATCGAGCCTGTGCCTGCGACAACAAGCAGGGCCGCTTTCCACCCCGCAAGGCCGCAGCCTTCGGCTTGCAGCCGACGTGACACGGGTTACCCAACGCCAAGGATCATAGCCGATCGATCCCGCCGTGGTGAGTAGGCTGCACAAGGGTAAACGCGAGTCGCAGCGCCCGTGATGTGGGTCACTGAAGGTTCAAAGCAGTTGCAGCACTGTGCATCGTGGTCGCAACCCGTCGGCCAAAACAGGAGGACCTCACATGAAAACCGCTCGCTTTGCTCTCTTCGCTGCCCTCGTTGGGCTCGGCTCTCTGCTCGGATCCGCACACTATTCACCTGCTGCAGCAGGCTTCGGCTCGCAATACGGGTGGATGGGAAACAAGCCATACATGGACTGCCTGAAATACGTGGGGGCCTTCGGTGCCGACTACCCGAACCGAAACAAGAACATCGAAAGCTGTAAGCGCAACTACCTTCCGGGCGGCCGCTGAGGTGACTGTCTCGACGGTGTGTTGCCGGCATCCACTGCTGGGTGCGCAAAATTCGCACCCAGCGCACGTTCGGATTTGAAGCCTACTCGAAGGCAAAGGAGCAGTTATGCTCAAGGTCGAACCCACGCTTGAAAATCTGGCATCGCATATCCAGCGGCAGGAGCGATCGCTGAAGGCCATGAGATGGAGCGTTCTAGGGGCTACAATCATGGCGGCTGCGGCGATCATTGCATCCCAATGGCACGCGACCGTTAATGCCGGTACCGTCAAGGCCAAGACCCTGTCTGTTGAAACAATAGCCTTGCGCAATGACACCGGCAAAATCGTCGCCTTGATCTCATCCACTTCCGACGGAACGCCGCATATTTCGCTATTCGATAGCCGCCAGAAGGTGCGTCTCAGCATCGGGCTTCGCCAGGATGGCGCACCTTCGGTGTCGCTCCTCGACACGGAGCAAGGTCAGCGGGCAGTGCTGTCTCTGAACGATCATCAGGATGCGTCCTTGACGATGTTCAATGCTGCAAAACTTCCCCGTGCGACGCTCGCCGTCGACGCCGCCAGCTCGGGTCACATGGTTCTCTTCGGGACCGGCGGTGGTCTAAACCTCTCCGCTTTGGATGGTCGGGTGCAGTGGAATCCGGTGGACGGAGCCGCTCAGAACGTCCAAACGAAAAGCGAATCCAAATAAATTCAACCGTAAGGGTCATGCCGCCTTCAACCAAAGCTCTGGTGCGATCCGAGGCTGAAGTTCTCAGGTGACTTGGAAGGAAAGCTTGGACGAGCGCTCGGTCTCGAGAAGCAGTTCATGCGCCCAGGTCAGCTTCGGGTCCACTTGCGGTGATTTTGCGGTCCGGCGCTGATGTCCGATAAGCCCTTACGGACTTCAGCGGTGCGCGGGCGATGACACATGAAGCGGCAGCCCGACCTACTCGGCCTCACGCCCCCTCGAACTGCAATCTCGCCAGCCTCGCATAGAGTCCGTTCGCAGCGACGAGCTCGGCATGTGTGCCCTGCTCGACGATCTTGCCCTGGTCCATCACCAGGATGCGGTCGCAGGACAGCACGGTGGCGAGGCGATGCGCGATGACGAGCGTGGTGCGGTGGCGCATCAGCTCTTCCAGCGCGGTCTGCACCAGCGTTTCGCTTTCGGCATCGAGCGCGGAGGTGGCCTCATCCAGCAGCAGGAGCGGCGCATCGCGCAGGATCGCGCGGGCGATCGCGATGCGTTGACGCTGGCCGCCTGATAGCGTCACGCCGCGCTCGCCGAGCGGCGTCTCGAAACCTTCGGGCAGGCGGCGGATGAACTCGGCGGCGTGCGCGAGCTCGGCGGCGCGCTCGACCTCGGCGTCGGTCGCATCGGGCCGGCCGAAGCGGATGTTGTCGCGGGCGCTTGTCGCGAACACGTTCGATTCCTGCGGCACCAGCGCGATGCGGGAGCGGAAATCGCGCGGATCGGCGGATTTGACCGGCACGCCGTCGAGCGAGATCGCGCCGCTGCGCGGATCGTAGAAGCGCAGCAGCAGATGAAAGATCGTGCTCTTGCCGGCGCCGGACGGACCGACGATCGCGACCTTCTCGCCGGGGCGCACGGTGAACGACACGGCATCGAGCACATTGACGTCGCGCCGCGCCGGATAGGCGAAGCTGACCTGGTCGAAACCGACTTCGCCGCGTGCCGGCACCGGCAGCGCGCGCGGCGCCGCGGGCGCCTTGATGTCAGGCTGCACATGCAGGATCTCAAACAGCCGCTCGGCAGCGCCGGACGCTGCCGAAACCTCGCCCCAGACCTCGCTGAGCTGGCCGAGGCCCGCCGCTGCGAAGGCCGCATAGAGCACGAACTGGCCGAGCCGGCCCGGCGAGATGGCGCCGGTCAGCACGTCGTGCGAGCCGATCCAGAGGATCGCGACCACGCTTGCGAACACGATGAAGATGATGATGGCGGTCAGCACGGCGCGGGCCTGGGTCGAGGTGCGCGCAGCTTCATAGGCCTGCTCGACCTCGCCGCCGAAGCGCTTCGCAGCCAGCCCTTCGCTGGTATAGGCCTGCACGGTACGGATCGCACCGATCAGTTCGCCCGCATAGGCAGAGGCCTCGGCCAGCGTGTCCTGCGCGTTGCGCGACAGACGCCGCACCCAGCGCCCGAAGGCGACCAGCGGCAACACGATCAGGGGAATGGCAAGCAGCACGAAGCCCGATAGCCGCGGGCTGGTGAACACCATCATAGCGGCGGCGCCGAAGAACATCATCAGATTGCGCAGCGCGATCGAGACGGAAGCACCGACGGCGGATTTGATCTGGGTGGTATCCGCCGTGAGACGCGACACCAGTTCGCCACTGCGCGCGGAATCGAAGAAGGCCGGCGAGAGCGACAAGAGATGGGCGAAGACGTCGCGCCTGAGATCGGTGACGATGCGCTCGCCGATCGTCATCACGAGGTAGTAGCGCGCGGCGCTTGCGAGCGCGAGCACGGCGACCACCGCGATCATCACCGAGAAGTAGCTGTTGATCAGCGCGATGCCCTCGGGCGTCAGGCCGAAATCGATCATCCGGCGCACGGCCACCGGCACCAGCAGCGTGGTCAACGCCGCAACCGTCAGCGCGACGAAAGCGAGCGCCGCCCGGCCGCGGTAGCGGGCCACATAGGGCGCGAGCGCCAGCAGCGGCCGCAGCTTCGCGCGGCTCTTCGCCGGCGCCTCCATCAATTCGGCTTCGATCGACGGGGCTTCTGCGGGCCCGGTTTCAAGCCGTTCTACTGCGCTCATGAGATCTGACCAAAAAGAGAGGAGTACGCTCCAAATAGGCCGGGCGAGCCGGAGTGGCAAATCCGGGATGTCCCTTAGGAGGACCGCCGGTCCTTCAGGCACCGCGAAAGCGCTCCCAAAGCGGTCCGGTGGCTTGTTTTACAGGGGCTCGTGGGGTATAGACCCGGCCAAATCCGTCATTCGATAGCCACTCAAGCGAGGCGCCGGGGCGCCCTAGGAATTGCCATGAAAGCCGAAATTCATCCGGATTATCATACGATTAAGGTCGTGATGACCGACGGAACCGAGTATCAGACCCGCTCGACCTGGGGCAAGGAAGGCGACACGCTGAACCTCGACATCGACCCCAAGTCGCATCCGGCCTGGACCGGCGGCAACGCCCAGCTGATGGATCGCGGCGGCCGCGTCTCGCGCTTCCAGAAGAAGTTTTCGGGCTTCCTCAAGAAGGATTGATCCGGCCCTCGAGGCTGGAGATGAAAAACGCCCCCGGAGAGCCGGGGGCGTTTTTGTTTGTGGGGGTCTGTCGCGTAGCTGCCAGCTGGACCTTACCGCTCGAACGCCGCTTTCAGCGCGTTGAGGTGCGGCACCAGCGGGTTGCCGATCGAGGGATGATCGACCGGCGGGGTGTGGATGGTGGTGTCCAGGCGGCGCACGCGGGTCTGGAGGCTCATCGAGCGATGGATCAGGTCCTGGAGCTGCGAGGGCAGCTTCTCGACGGTATCGGTGGGGCCGGGATCGGCGGCCGAGAGCTTCACCTTCGTCTTCTCGCGGCTGGCCTGGCCCAGCGTCATCTCGCCTTCCTTGACCGCGCGGTGCAGCAGCAGCCACGAGGCGAGCTGCATCAGGCGGGTGGTGAGGCGCATGCTCTCGGTCGCGTAGGTGAGGCTGGCGGCGCGATCGAGCGCCTTGGCCTCGGTGCGGCCGGCGCCGTCGAGATAGGCGGCGGTCTCCTCGACCAGATCCATACCCTCCCGGAACAGGACGCCGAACGCCGCAGAATTGGTGAACCGCTCGCTGAGTTGAACGAGAGCGCCGTCGGCTTGCAAACGTTCCATGGTTAACGCCCCTTACGCAACTGTCTGACTGCCCGGCTTGGCGCCGGCTTATGATGAATAAATCATTGCGCGGGCGGGACGCCGAGTCCAGCGACAAGCGCGGATATGGTTTCCGCGGGTCTTTCCTCGGAATTCAACCGAAACCAGTCTCTTTTTTGACGCGTTTTCTTCACGCGAACCGGTACCCACTTCGCTCGAAAACGCTTTCGAAGCAAAAAAAGAGCCGCCGGAAAACCGGCGGCTTGAAAGTTGATAACAGGGAGGCGTCAAACAGAGTGGACAGGAGCCACTCGGTGTCCAAACGAGGACAGTTCCAGTCATAAACTCGAAAGCTTAATGTGGAGTAAACGAGCGATTATTTTGAGGGTTCATTAGCCATGTCGGTCAGTGGCCGAGGGGCCACCGTGCCCCGGACGCAGTGCGGCACGAAGTGCTGCACTGCTGAGCCGGGGCCCTTCTCTTGAGCTCGACGTATTCGGAGGCATGGGTCCCGGCTCTGCGGAGCGTCACTGCGTGCCGCACCGCGTCCGGGACACGAGATCTCACTATGACTTGAAAACGCTATTCGCCGCATCGCGCGAGGCGCGTTTTTTGGTGGCGGCTTCCTCCAGCCTTGTGATCTCGCCCTTGAGCAGCGCGATGCGCTCGGTCAGTTCCTCGACTGACAACAGTGAGAGATCCTGTCCGATCTCGTGGCTGATCTTCTTGCGCGGACGGTCGTCGTCTTCCATCGCCATCCTTGTTCCTCCTGCGTTCGCACGGCGAGCCAAGCCGAGGTTGCCAGCGTGGACCGCGCTGGCTAAGCAATGGCCTCGTTTCCATCCCGCACCTTTGCTCAAGGACACATCATGGACAAGCTGCCCGCGCAAATGACGGTGGTCGCCATCTCCAAACCCGGCGGACCGGAAGTGCTGGTGCCGGAACAGCGGGCGCTGCCGCAGCCCGGCCCCGACGAGATCCTGGTCAAGGTGCAGGCCGCGGGCGTCAACCGGCCCGACGTCGCGCAGCGCTCCGGCGCCTATCCGCCGCCGCCCGGCGCGAGCGACCTGCCCGGCCTCGAGATCGCGGGCGAAGTGGTCGCCGTCGGCAGCAACGCCAAGCGGCACAAGATCGGCGACAAGGTGATGTCGCTGGTCGCCGGTGGCGGTTATGCGCAGTACTGCATCGCCCAGGACGCCCAGGCGATGAGCGTGCCGCCGTCGCTGTCGATGAAGGAAGCCGGCGCGCTGCCGGAAACCCTGATGACGGTCTGGCACAATGTGTTCGAGCGCGGCGGCCTCAAGACCGGGGAGACGCTGCTGATCCATGGCGGCTCGTCCGGCATCGGCACCATGGCGATCCAACTCGCGAAAGCGTTCGGCGCGAAGGTGATCGTCACCGTGGGATCGCAGGACAAGATCGACGCCTGCCTCAAGCTCGGCGCGGATCGGGCCATCAACTACAAGGACGAAGACTTCGTCGCCGTGATCAAGGCGGAGACGAACAATACCGGCGCCAATCTGATCCTCGACATGGTCGCCGGCGACTATGTCGACCGCAATTATGATGCCGCCGCGGTCGACGGACGCATCGTGCAGATCGCGACCCTCAACGGGCCCAAGGTCACCGTCAACATCGCCAAAGTGATGGTCAAGCGCCTCACCCATACCGGCTCGACGCTGCGCCCCCGTAGTAATGCGGACAAGGCGGCGATGGTGGCCGCGATCGAGGCGAAAGTGATGCCGCTTTTGCGCGAAGGCCGGGTCAAGCCGCTGATGGACAGCACTTTCCCGCTGGAAAAGGCATCCGATGCACACCGGCGGATGGAAACCTCGGCACATATTGGCAAAATTGTGTTGGAGGTCTAGGCCAGCGACCCACAGGCGGGCCGGAAACCCTTTGATTTTCCTCGCTTTCGTGGCATCTATCGCGACGCACCGAACTATCTTGTTCCGTTCGGAAAACGCCGTGCACCGAAGAGCCTGCACTGAAGAGTTTGCGTCGAACGCGGAGAACTGACCTTGCGTCTGATCAGGCGCCTCGCGCCCATAGCGCTGGGCCTCATGATTCTCGTCTGCGCGTTCCCGGCGCGCGCGCTGGACGCTGTCAGCGTCCGCGGTGACGCGCCCGCGATCGACCTCACCGGCGTGCTCGAGCATCAGCGCAGCGACGCCGACCGCATTCAGGTCTCTACCGCGCCCGGAACCGACGGCATCGTCCGCCGCATCGAGGTGCGCGCCCGCGAAGGCGGCCAGAACTGGGTGGTGTTCGCGCTCGCCAACAACACCGACGACCAGCTCGACCGCCTGATCGTCGCCCCGCATTACCGCATCGTCTCCTCGGGGCTGTTGTGGCCCGACCTCGGGCTGTCGCGCATCGCAACCATCACCCCCTCGACCGGCGACCGGCCGGAGCGGCAGGAGAGCCCGACCGCCGACGTCTTCCGCGTCACCCTCGACCCCGGCGCCGTCGTCACCTTCGTCGCGGAGCTGCGCACCGACAAGCTGCCGCAGCTCTATCTGTGGGAGCCGGAAGCCTACAAGGACAAGGTCAACTCCTTCACGCTGTACCAGGGCATCGTGATCGGCATCTCCGGCTTGCTCGCGCTGGTGCTGACCATCCTGTTCGTGGTCAAGGGCAGCATCATGTTCCCGGCCGCCGCGGCGCTGGCCTGGGCGGTGCTGGTCTATATCGGCGTCGATTTCGGCTTCTGGGGCAAGGTGCTGGACATGTCGAACAACGCCGAACGCATCTGGCGCGCGGCGGGTGAGGCGATTTTGGCGGCAACGCTGCTGGTGTTCCTGTTCGCCTATCTCAACCTCAGTCGATGGCACGTGCGCTATTCGCACATTACGGTGGGCTGGCTCGCGTTCCTGGGCTCGCTGGTTGCGCTCGCTCTGTTCGACCCTGCGGTCGCCTCCGGCATCGCGCGCATCTCGCTGGTGCTGATCGCTTTCGCCGGCTTCGCGCTGATCGTCTATCTCTCCACCCACGGCTTCGACCGCGCGGTGCTATTGATCCCGACCTGGTTCCTGCTGGTGATCTGGGTGATCGCGGCCGGCATGGCGGTCGCGGGCTCCGTCACCAACGACATCGTCGGCCCGGCGCTGCTCGGCGGTCTCGTGCTGATCGTGATGCTGATCGGCTTCACGGTGATGCAGCACGCGTTCGCGGGCGGCGGCGCCACCACCGGCGTGGTCTCCGACATCGAGCGGCGCGCGCTGGCACTGGCCGGCTCCGGCGATCTGATCTGGGACTGGGACGTTTCCGCCGACAAGGTGTTCACCAGCCCGGAGACCGAAGCCCTGCTCGGTCTCAAACGCGGCACGCTGGAAGGCCCGGCCGCGTCCTGGCTGGAAGTGCTGCACCCGCTCGACCAGGACCGCTTCCGCGCCGCGCTCGACAGCGTGCTGGATCAGCGCCGCGGCCGCCTGGTGCAGGATTTCCGTCTGCGCACGCCGGACGGTCACTTCATGTGGTTTGCGCTGAAGGCGCGCCCGGTGGTCGGCTCCGACGGCGAGGTCTCGCGCGTCGTCGGCACCCTCACCGACGTCACCGAGCTGCGCAATGCCGAGGAGCGCCTGCTGCACGATTCCGTGCATGACAACCTCACCGGCCTGCCCAACCGCAAATTGTTCATGGACCGGCTCGGCGCGGTCGCGCATTTCGCCAAGACCATGCCGACGCTGCGGCCGACGCTGATGGTGATCGATCTCGACCGCTTCAAACAGGTCAACGATTCCGTCGGCATCGCGGTCGGCGACTCGATTCTGCTGACGCTCGCCCGCCGCCTCACCCGCATCCTGAAACCGCAGGACACGCTGGCGCGGCTTGCCGGCGATCAGTTCGGCCTGATCCTGCTATCGGAGCAAGACCCCGCGCGCATCACCGCCTTCGCGGAGACCATCCGCAAGACCATCCGCGCGCCGATCGCCTTCAACGAACGCGAGATTTTTCTCACCGCCTCGATCGGTCTCGCCTTGTCCGATCCGCAAGTGCAGCTCACGGACGAGATCATCAAGGACGCCGAGCTTGCGATGTATCATTCCAAGCGCATCGGCGGCGACCGCATCGACGTCTACAAGCCCGCGATGCGCGCGCGAAAAACCGACCGGCTGACGCTGGAGAGCGAGCTGCGCCGCGCCATCGAGCGGCAGGAGCTGACGATCCTGTACCAGCCGATCGTGCGGCTGGAGGATCGTTCGATCGCCGGTTTCGAGGCGCTGGTGCGCTGGGATCATCCGAAGCTCGGGCGCATGGCGCCGTCGGAATTCATCGCCATCGCGGAAGAGACCGGCCTCATCATCGACCTCGGCATGTTCGTGCTCGACCAGACCGCCAAGCAGCTCTCGATCTGGCAGCGTGCGATGCGCTCGCGCGAACCGATCTTCGCCTCCGTCAACGTCTCCTCGCGGCAATTGCTGCGCCACGACCTCATCCACGACATCCGCACCGTGCTGTCGCGCTCCTCTGTCGCGCGCGGCACGCTCAAGCTGGAATTGACGGAATCGATGGTGATGGAAAATCCGGAGCACGCGGCGCAGATGCTGACGCGCATCCGCGAGCTCGGCACCGGGCTCTCGCTCGACGATTTCGGCACCGGCCATTCGTCGCTGGCCTATCTCCAGCGCTTCCCGTTCGACACCATCAAGATCGACCAGTCGTTCGTGCGCACCACCAATCGCGGCACGCGGCCGGTGATCCTGAAGTCGATCATCGCGCTTGCGCACGACCTCGGCATGGACGTGGTCGCCGAAGGCGCCGAGACCGATTCCGACGCGGTCGAGCTCTACCAGATGGGCTGCGAATACGCGCAGGGCTTCGCCTTCGGCGAACCCATGGACGCCGACGCCGCGATGCGGCTGCTCACGGAAGTGCGGCTGGAAGCGGCCAGCTAGCTCCTCTTTCCCTCTCCCCTTGTGCGAGACGGTCCGCTCGTAAAGCGAGCGGGGTGAGGGGTATCTCTCCCCGAACGCTACTCTCTCAATTGCGGATGCAACCCCTCATCCGGCGCTTCGCGCCACCTTCTCCCGCAAGGCGAGAAGAGAAGAACGCGCACGCCGCTACCGCCGCCGGTCGCTCTTCCGCTTCGTGAACCGCACGCTCTGGCCATCCGGCATTCGCATTGCCACGAAGCCCGCGGCGAGGCAGGCTTCGCGCTGCGGCATCTTGAGGTCGGGGCTGCGCAGGCTGTCCCACCATGAGGCACGATTCGCGGCGCGCGGCAGGGCCGCGCCGATGATCTCCTCGATCTGTTCATAGGTCAGCACGAATTCCGCCTGCTTGTGCCGCATCAGATAATCGCGCAACGCGTCGTAATCGTTCACCGCTGTCCTCTTCGCTGGTCGAAGCCCCGCTTTGCCAAAAAACGTCAGCCGCGGAAACCAATTTTTAACTCATTACGGCAGCGCCGTCCCGGCTTAAACACTACTCAAGCTTTCGGGCGCATTCACTGATGTCGGGAGCGAATGATGTTGTCTGGATGGCGCGAAGTCACGGCCCGCCGGCCGTGGCGGCTTTCGGCGAAGCTGCTGATCATCTCGTCCGTGGTGACGGTGATCGGCTTTTCCGCCATTTGCGTCAACGTCATGCTGGATATGCGCCGCGGCGAGGAGGCGCTCGCCCGCCAGACGCTGGAAAACCTCGCAACGACCATCGAGTCCGACGTCACCCGCAACATCGAGATCTACGATTTGTCTCTGAAGGCGGTCGCCGGCAACATGCTGCTGCCGGAGATCGCGACGGTCTCAAGGCCGATCCGGCACCTGATCCTGTTCGACCATGCGACCACGGCGAGGCATTTCGGCGCGATCCAGGTGTTCGATGCCGAGGGCAGGCTGACCATCGATGCCTCCACGCTCGATCCCCTGCCGGAGAACCGCAGCGAGGAGGACTACTTCAGGATTCATCGCGACAATCCTGGAGCCGGGCTCTACATCAGCCGTCCCATGCTGTTCCGCGGCGCCTACGCGATCGTGCTGAGCCGGCGCATCAGCGACACTGACGGCGGCTTTCTCGGCGTCGTCGCCGGCTCGATCCGCTTCAGCTATTTCCACGAATTGTTCGAGCGGCTGAACCTCAACCCCGATGACACCATCACCGTGCTCAAGCGCGACCGCACCATCATGATGCGGCGGCCGTTCGACCTCGACGTGATCGGCACGAACCTGAATGATCGCCGGACCTGGAGCGCCGACAATCTCCGGGCCGGCGCCTCCTATGCAGGCCAGGGCCCGGTCGATCCGACGCCGCGGCTCTATGTACGCAGCACCGACAGCGGTCCGCTGTTCGTGGTGGCAGGCAAGCCGCTGAACGCCGTGTTCGAGCTCTGGCAGAAGGAAGCCTACCGCATCGGCGCCGTGGTCCTGGCGCTGATCCTGTTCATGCTGGCCTCGACGCTGGTGCTCGCGCGCGAGATCGGCCGGCGCGCCGAAGCCGAGCGCAAGCTCGAGGAGATGGCGACGACGGATGCGCTCACCGGCCTGAGGAACCGCCGCAAGTTCGACCAGGTCATCGACGTCGAATGGCGCCGTGCCATGCGCCAGAAGACGCCGGTCGCGCTGCTGATGATCGATGCCGATCACTTCAAGGCCTACAACGACACGTTCGGCCATCAGGCCGGCGACCAGGTGCTGGTCGGCATCGCCATCTGCATTTCCGACTCGGTGAGCCGCGCCGGCGACTGCGCCGCGCGCTATGGCGGCGAGGAATTCGCCGTGCTGCTGCCGGGCACCTCGGTCACCGACGCCTTGGAGGTCGCCGAGGCGATCCGCATCAAGGTGCAGGGCTGGTCCGACGACCAGACAGCCTCGACGGTATCCTGCGGCATCGCGAGCTTCGTTCCCACCACCGGCATGGACTGGCCGATCCTGGTCGCCGCCGCCGACAAGGCCCTCTATGCCGCGAAAGCCGGCGGCCGCAACCAGTCGGTGGTCGCGAGCTTGCCGAAGCTGTCGCTGGTGGCGTGAGGGCTACGCTGCTTACCGCCGTCATTGCGGAAAGCTCTTGCGACGAAGCATTCCGGATCGCTTCGCTTCGCTCGCCGTGACGAGTAGAAACCGACGTCTATTCCCCCAGATACTTCTTCATTTCCGCGATCAGGCCATCGCGCAGTTCGGGCCGCTTCAGGCCGTAGGCGATGTTGGCGCGGAGGAAGCCGGGCTTGGAGCCGCAATCGTGGCGCTCGCCCTCGAATTCGACGCCGTAGAATTTTTGCGATTTGGCGAGCCCGATCATGGCGTCGGTGAGCTGGATCTCGCCGCCGGCGCCGCGCTCCTGGGTCTCCAGGATCTTGAAGATCTCCGGCTGGAGGATGTAGCGGCCGGTGATCGAGAGGTTGGAGGGCGCGGTGCCCTTGGCCGGCTTCTCGATCATGCCGTCGACCTCGAACATCTTGCCGGTGCGCTTGCCGACGCCGCAGATGCCGTATTGATGGGTGAGATGGTCGGGCACCGCCTCGACCGCGATGATGTTGGATTTTTCGCCGAGCTTGCTGGCGGTCTCGATCATCTGCTTCAGGCAGCCGGGCGAATTGAGCACGAGTTCGTCGGGCAGCACGACCGCGAACGGTTCGTTGCCGACGATGTCGCGCGCGCACCAGACCGCATGACCGAGGCCGAGCGGCGCCTGCTGGCGGGTGAAGCTGACGGCGCCGGCTTCGGGCTGGTTCTGCGCCAGAACGTCCTGCTCGGTCTTCTTGCCGCGCGCGGCCAGCGTCGCATCGAGCTCGAACATCCGGTCGAAATGATCTTCGATGACACTTTTGTTGCGGCCGGTGACGAAGATGAAGTGCTCGATGCCGGCTTCCCTGGCCTCGTCATAGACATACTGGATCAGCGGCTTGTCGACGATCGTCAGCATTTCCTTCGGCATCGCCTTGGTGGCGGGCAGGACGCGGGTGCCGAGGCCGGCAACGGGAAATACGGCTTTGCGGATTTTCATGGGATTGATCGAATACCTGAGGAACACGTGAAGGAAGCAATGGCATCTTGCTAGCTTGTTTGCAGCCGCCAACAAAGGCGGATGTGGGGCCTCGTCCTCACAGAGTTAAGAAAAAGGCCACCATCAAAATTTCACCTTTGTTAAGCAGTTGGCAACCGTAACCAGGCCTCCTGAGGGCGGATTTGGCCGGACAGGTGAGGACATGATGCAATCAATGGCAGGGCTGGCAAAACGGGGCGGGTCCGTGACCGGTGCGATGACGATTGCGACCGTCCTGCTGTTCCCGCTCCCCGCCGGCGCGCAGACTCAGAACGGTCTGTCAAATCTGTTCGGCGGCATTTTTTCCGGTCCGAACCCGGCGCCCTCGCAAGCAACGCCCGGCCCCGGGGGCGCTCAAACGGGAGCTCAACCTTGGAGCGGCGAGGACGGCGCCTCCGGTCATCCGCTGATGACGGCCGCCGCGATCCGCGAGGCCGCGGGTAACTTCAACAATTGCGTCGCAGGCATGTGGCCCGATGCCGCACGGCGCAACATCACGCAGGAAAATTTCCAGCGCTTCACAGCAGGCCTTGCGCCCGACCTGCGCATCATGGACCTCATGGACTCGCAGCCGGAGTTCACCAAGTCGATCTGGGACTATCTCGACATCCTCGTGAACGACAACCGCCTCGCCAAGGGCCGCGAGGTCGTCGCCAAATACAAGGCGCAGTTCGACGCCACCGAAAAGGCTACCGGCGTAGATCGCTATATCATCGCGTCGATCTGGGGCATCGAGTCCAACTACTCGACCCAGATGGGCGACCGCAGCGTGCTGCAATCGACCGCAACGCTCGCCTGCATCGGCCGCCGCCAGGCCTATTTCAAGGACGAGTTCCTCTCGGCACTGGAGATCCTGAACCGCGGCGACCTCAGGCCCGAACAGTTGCGCGGCTCCTGGGCCGGCGCCTTCGGCCCGACCCAATTCATGCCGACCGCGTTCAAGCGCTTTGCCGTGGACGGCGACGGTGACGGACGGCGCGACGTCGTCGACAATCCCTCCGACCTGATCGCCTCGACCGCCAACAATCTGAAGAAGGACGGTTGGCAGGCCGGCCAGACCTGGGGCTACGAGGTCGTGGTGCCGGAGGGATTCAACTACATGCTGGCCGATCGCGCCAAGGCGATGACGATGGCGCAATGGGAGAAGCTCGGCCTCAAGCGCCCGGCCAACCAGCCGTTGCCGCACCCGGCGGAGAAAGCCTATCTGCTGGCGCCCGCCGGCGCGCAGGGGCCGGGCTTCCTGATGCTGCAGAACTTCCGGGTCATCATGAAGTACAACCCTGCCGAGGCCTATGCGATGGCGATCGGCCATTTCGCCGACCGCCTGCGCGGCGGCCAGCCCTTCGTGCAGCCCTGGCCGCGGCAGGAACGCGAGCTGTCCCGCACCGAGCGGCTGGAACTCCAGCAGCTGCTGGCCCAGCGCGGCTTCTACAAGGGCACCCCCGACGGCCAGTTCGGCGGCCAGACCCGGGAAGCCCTGCGCAACTTCCAGGCCTCGATCGGGGTCCCCGCGGACGGATTTGCCTCCTCCGACGCGCTGGACCGGCTGCGCGGGCGGTAAAATCGCGCCGAAAGTAACCCTGAACAGGGATTCTGGCAGGTAGCCTTGACGGGGGCGGCTGTTCCCCGTGTATGGGCCAAGAGAATATGGGCCAAGAGAATCTGAAGAGAATCTGAAAAGAGAATCTGCCCGTTTGGCGCCTGATTCCGTTATTATATTGAACTAGTCCCGATCCCCATTGCGCGTGCCCGAGATCGCATGTCGAAGAAGTCCCTGTTCAAGGCGCTGACCGAGACCGGCCCGCTGATCGCGCTGGGGACGGCGCTTGCGATTCTGGTCTTGATCGCGGGGCCGGCCTCGGCGCAATTCTTCAATTTCCCTGGCTTCGGCGGCCCGCCGCAACGCCAGGCCCCGCCACCACGAAGCGGCGGTGAACGTGGCGGATGGTTCGGCGGCGACTTCTTCGCGCCGTTCCAGCAGCAACCGCAGCAGCAGGCGCCGCGCCAGGATTTTTCGCGCGCACCGGCGCCGGCCAAGCACGACACGACGCCTGACAAGAACGTGCTGGTGATCGGCGACGCCATGGCCGACTGGCTCGCCTACGGCCTCGAAGACGCCTACACCGAGCAGCCCGACATGGGCGTGATCCGCAAGCACAAAACCACGTCCGGCCTGATCAAGTACCAGCCCAAGGGTGAGCCTTCGGACTGGGCGGCAGCCGCGAAGGGCATCCTCGAAACCGAAAAGCCCGACGTGATCGTGGTCATGCTCGGCCTCAACGACCGCATCGCCATCCGCGAGGCAGCAGCCCCCGATAAGTCGGACAAGGCGACGGACAAGGACAAGAAGAACGACAAGGGCGCGCGTGGCAAACCACCGGCCAAGCCCGGCGATGCCAAGCCCAACGACAGCGCGGCCAAGCCGGACGACGCCGACCTGCCGCAGGATGATGCCGACAACGCTGACACACCGGCGGTCGCAACGCCCGAGAAGAGCGCACGCAACCCGAACGGCCTCTACGAATTCCGCGACGAGCGCTGGGTCGAGCTCTACGGCAAGAAGATCGAGGAGCTCGCCAACGTGCTCAAGAGCAAGGGCGTGCCGGTGCTCTGGGTCGGCCTGCCCGCGATCCGCGGCCCCAAGGGCACCGCGGACATGCTGTTCCTGGATTCGCTCTATCGCGAAGGCGCGGCCAAGGCCGGCATAACTTACGTCGACGTCTGGGACGGCTTTGTCGACGAGGCCGGCCGTTTCCTCCAGAAGGGCCCGGACTTCGAAGGCCAGATCCGTCAGCTCCGCAGCTATGACGGCGTCTATTTCACAAAACCCGGCGCGCGCAAGCTCGCTCACTATGTCGAACGCGAGATCACGCGCCTGCTCGCCGGGCGCTCCGGCCCGATCGCGCTGCCGAGCGAACCCGCAACGCCCGATACCAGTGCCGAACCCGGCAAGCCCGCGCCGCGGCCGCTGGCCGGCCCGATCGTGCCGCTGGTTGCGGCCTCGATCTCGACCGATCAATTGCTGGGCGGACCGGGCTCGCGTCCTGCCGCCGTCGATGCGCTCGCTGCGAGGACAATGGTGAAGGGCGAGCCATTGGCTGCGCCCGCGGGCCGTGCCGACGATTATGCCTGGCCGCGCCGCGAAGTCGGCCGCGAGCAGGCCAAAGGCGATACGCCGATGGCCGCGACGTCGCCCGAGGGCAATGCTGCTCCGGGTTCACCCGGCGCCGCCGCAGCGATCGCGCCGCAAAAGCTCGCGCCGAAAAAGCCGTCGGTGCCGCAGCAGCCGGCACAGGCAACGCCGTCAATTCGTGATTTCTTCGGCTTCGGCTCTCCGCAAGCACCGCCGCGTCAATTGACGCCCGCGCCAGGGCCGCGCAATCCCAATCAGAACCCCGCCGCGATCCCGCGGCCGCCGGGCAACGTCGGGCGGTCGGCGGAAGTGGCTCGGTAGTTTACCGAGCTGAGCCCTCGTGTCCCGGACGCGTTGCAGCGTGTAACGCTGCTGCGCAGAGCCGGGACCCAGCTCTTGACTCACAAAAATGGACCCCGGACGCAATGTGGCGCTTCACGCCGCATTGCGTCCGGGGCACGTTGGATGGCGTTTAGCTGAGCCCTAATAGCGCCAGCGCGGCGGCGGGCGGCGCGAAGGCCGCGCCATCAACAGCGCGAGTGCAAAGCCGATGCCGCCGGCGACCAGCAGCGCGCCGAGCGGGTTGTCCTGCACCTTCTGGGCAATCGCCTGCGAACCATCGCGGAATGTGTCGCCGCTGTTCTCGTAGGCATCCTTGGCATAACCCGCCGCCGTTTCGCCAGCGTCACGGACGGCATCCTTGGCTTGGCCGTAGAGATTTTGCACGGTGCCTGCGGCTTCCCGCGCGTTGCCCGACGCCTGTGTCTGCGCATCGCCTGCGAGATCACCGACAGCGCCTTCCGCGCGTCCGGCGAATTCCTTGGCCGATCCGACAATCCGATCCTTATCCATGATGCTCCTCCTCGGGGGTCAGCCCAAGTAACCGATCAGGAGCGGCACGGTTCCTTCGCGCTAGAGAATAAGCCCGCCGTCGACGACCAATGTTTGGCCGATGATGTAGGACGACAGCGGCGACGCCAAAAACAGCGCCGCGCCCGCCATGTCAGCCGGGGTACCCAATCGCCGCAGCGGAATGCGTGAAAGTGCACCTTCGAGCCGCTTGGGATTGTCGGTCGTCACCTTGGTCATCTTGGTGTCGACGAGACCGGGCGCGATGCCGTTGACGCGGATGCCGTCCTCGGCCCAGGCCTCGCCCAGCGTCCGCGTCAATCCGACCGCGCCGGTCTTCGACGCGTTGTAAGCGGGATTGCCCATCGTGGAATGATAGGCCGCGGTCGAGGACACCATGATCAGCGACCCTTGCGAGTCCTGCAGCATGGAATGAAACCGCGTGGCGCAGGCCATCAGGCTCATCAGATTGACCTCGACGACCTTGCGGAAGCCGGCCATCTCGAACTCACCGCGGCGATAGAGCACCGCGCCTTGCGCGAGCACCAGCACGTCGAGCCTGTCGAACGACGGCTTGAAGGCTTCGACCGCTCCGGTATTGCCGACGTCGAGCTGCGCGTAGGAGAGACCGGCGAGATCCGAGCCTTCCTCCTGCGAATATTCCTTGGCGTGAGCACGCGTACCGCAGACCGCAACTTGCGCGCCCCTGACGCGAAAGGCTTGCGCGATGCCGTTGCCGATGCCGCTGGAGCCGCCGATGACCAGCACCTGCTTGCCTGAGAAATCGAGTTCGTTCGTCATCGCCACCTCCCCTTTTGCTTTGCTTGTTTGACCTGTCTGCGGATCGATGCCAGCCTTGTCAATCATAACAAGAACAAGCAGGCGCGAGGAAACAGCATGTCCGATTTCAAACAGCTCAGCCGGTCCGTGAAGGGTCTGACCGTTCTCGTCACCGGCGCGGCCAGCGGCATGGGGCGCGCGACGGCGCGTGTGTTCGCCACTGAGGGCGCGAACGTCGCCGTCACCGATTATGACGAGCAAGGCGCGCAAGCCGTCGCGAGGGACATCGCGACAGCCGGCGGATCGGCGAAAGCCTGGAAGCTCGACGTTGCCGACGGCGCCGAGATCAAGCGCGTGGTTGGCGACGTCGCCGCGCATTTCGGCGGGCTCGACATCATCGTCAACAATGCCGGCATTTCCGTGCGCGTCGCGATCGACGACGAGGCCTATGAAGACGCCTGGGCCAGGGGCATCGCGGTGATGCTGACGGCGCATCCGCGCATCGTCCGCGCCGCGCTGCCTCACTTGCGCAAGTCGAACAGCCCGCGGATCGTCAACATCGCTTCCACCGAGGCGCTCGGCGCCACCGCGTTGCACAGCCCTTATTCGGCGGCGAAGGGCGGCGTCGCCAGCCTCACCCGCTCGCTCGCGGTGGAGCTCGGCCGCGAAGGCATTACCGTCAACTGCATCTGCCCGGGTCCGATCCGCACAGCCATCACCGACCGGATATCGGAAGAGCACAAGACGATCTACGCCAAGCGCCGCACCGCACTGGGCCGCTACGGCGATCCCGAAGAGGTCGCGCACATGACGCTGAGCCTGTGCCTGCCGGCAGCGTCCTTCCTCACCGGCGCGGTCATCCCCGTCGACGGCGGCCTGATGGCGCGCAACGCGTAAGAGCTGTGGCCCGGATGGAGCGCAGCGCAATCAGGGCTACGGGCAGCTATGCGTAGCGAGCGTTGACAACGCCGGTTACGGGAGTAGTTTTTTCAGCGACAGAGCGGGACCAACCGCTCGCGGCTCGCGGGAGAAAACGTCATGACGATCGCCATCCGGCAGCTTCAGAAGCATTTTGTCGGCGAGGTCTCGGGCCTCGACCTGAGACAGCCTCTCACACAGGACCAGGCGCGCGAGGTCGAGGCTGCCATGGACAAATATGCGGTGCTGGTCTTCCACGACCAGGACATCACCGACGAGCAACAGATGGCTTTTGCGCTGAATTTCGGCCAGCGCGAAGACGCGCGCGGCGGCACGGTGACGAAGGAGAAGGACTACCGGCTCCAGTCCGGACTGAACGACGTCTCCAATCTCGGCAAGGACGGCAAGCCGCTGGCGAAAGACAGTCGGGCGCATCTGTTCAATCTGGGCAACTGCCTGTGGCATTCCGACAGCTCGTTCCGCCCGATCCCGGCAAAATTCTCGCTGCTGTCGGCCCGCGTGCTCAACCCGAAGGGCGGCAACACCGAATTCGCCGATATGCGCGCGGCCTATGACGCGCTCGACGACGACACCAAGGCGGAGATCGAGGACCTCGTGTGCGAGCACTCGCTGATGTATTCGCGGGGATCGCTCGGCTTCACCGAATACACCGACGACGAGAAGAAGATGTTCAAACCGGTGCTGCAACGTCTCGTGCGCACCCATCCCGTGCATCGTCGCAAGTCGCTTTATCTCTCATCGCATGCCGGCAAGATTGTCAGCATGAACGTGCCGGAGGGCCGGGTACTGCTGCGCGATCTTAACGAGCACGCGACCAGCGCGGAGTTCGTCTACGTCCACAAATGGAAGCTGCATGATCTCGTGATGTGGGACAACCGCCAGACTATGCACCGCGTCCGCCGCTACGACCAGTCCCAGCCCCGCGACATGCGCCGCGCGACCGTGGCGGGGACCGAGCCGACGGTGCAGCAGCAGGCGGCGGAGTAGGGATACAGCCACACATTCCACCGTCGTCCCGGCGAAGGCCGGGATCCATAACCACTGAATGTAGTTTGACGAAGGCTAGTGGCGTCAGCTCGCTTCAACAATCACTTCCTGTGGGTATGGGTCCCGGCCTTCGCCGGGACGACACCGGAGGGTGTTGCGATACCAACAGCTACGCGTGGCCCGCCTCGTTCGAGAGCATGCCGGGATCGATGCCGATCTTGCGCAGCGCGCGGCCGTATTTTTCATCGACGTCATCGCCGAAGATCAAATCCGAATCGGCGTCGCAATGCAGCCAGCCATTGCTCTGGATTTCGGTCTCGAGCTGGCCCGGTGCCCAGCCGGCATAGCCGAGCGCGAGGATGGCGTGCTTGGGGCCGGAGCCGTCGGCGATCGCGCGCAGGATGTCGACGGTCGCGGTGAGGCAGACGCCGTCGTCGATCCGGAGCGTCGCGTTCTCGATGTAGAAATCGCTGGAGTGCAGCACAAAGCCGCGGCCGGTATCAACCGGACCGCCGCGCAGCACCTTCATGCTTTCGGCGTTCTCCGGCAGCTTGATGTGCTCGCCCTTCTTGATGATGCCGAGCTGTTGCAACAGCTCTGGGAAGTCGATGCTGCCGGCCGGATGGTTGACGATGATGCCCATGGCGCCTTCGGCGGAGTGAGCGCAGAGGTAGATCACGGAGCGCTCGAAGCGTTCATCGCCCATCACCGGCATCGCGATGAGGAGGCGGCCGTCGAGGTAACCCGCCGAACTGGGGAGCGCGGGGCCGGGCTTGCGGGTGCTTTCGCCCATCCTCTTTCCTGTGGGAGCCATCGGTGAAGCACTCCGGTTTCAATTCCTATCCTGATGTCGGGCCGGTCCGCTGTCAAATCAAGGCTTGCAAGGTCAAGACTTGCAGGACTTGATTCAAGTCATCACAAGCAATTCAATGGTTTGCCCCGGGGTGACCCTGTAAAGACGTATCATGCTGACAAGAGTTCCCCTGCATGCGGCGATTGGCGTCGCGACAACCCTGCTTGTGTTATCGCTAGCGCTTGCGGCCCATGCCGACGACGCATCGCCGTGGCAGCGCGACGGACATTCCGCGGTGCGGTTGCTCGCGGGATCGCGCAGCGGCGCCGTCCTGCTCGGCGGTATCGCCTTCCAGATCCAGCCCGGCTGGAAAACCTATTGGCGCATGCCGGGCGATTCCGGCGTTCCGCCGCGCTTCGATTTCTCGAAGTCTGACAATGTCGAAGCGGTGACGGTGATGTGGCCGGCGCCGCTGAAGTTCGACGACGGCGCCGGCGGCCATTCGATCGGCTATCACGACCAGATCGTGCTGCCGCTGCGCATCATCGCCAAGGCGGCCGACAAGCCGGTGACGCTGCGCGCCGAGATCAATTACGCCGTGTGCGAAAAGCTTTGCATTCCGGTCGAGGCCAAGGCCGAGCTTGGCTTCAACAGCGTCGCGTCGACCGAGGACGCCAATCTGCGTGCAGCGCTCGACACCGTGCCCAAGCCCGCCAATATCGGCGATCCCAACCCGATCACCATCCGCGACGTCAAGCGTGACGGGCCCAAGAATGTGGTGGTCGACGTGGTGACGCCGGATGCGGGCAACGTCAATTTGTTCGTGGAAGGCCCGACGCCGGATTGGTCGTTGCCGATCCCCGCGCCGGTCGAGCCCAGCCCGCCGGGCGTGAAGCGATTTTCTTTCGAGCTCGACGGACTGCCACCGGGCGCCAAGCCCGACGGCGCCGCGCTGAAGTTCACGCTGGTCGGGCCGCAGAAGTCGTACGAGTTCAATACGAATTTGGAGTAGTCGTCGTCCTCCCCGTGCGCAATTGCGCACGGGGGAGACGACGGAAACACCCAACCGAATCTTAACGAATGGTTGCTAATCCCCAAGGCTACTGCAGCAAGGCTGCCGCAGCATGCGCGTGCGCCCCGGGGATCCTTCGAATTGGCCGTGATGGATGCAGAACCCGCAACGACCGGACCTGCCGGCCTGATCGCGCGGCTGCGCGAAAAATTGACGGGCGGATCGAGCGAGGCGTCGCTGACGCGGCGGCTGGCGGGCACCATCTTCATCATCCGGGTGATCAGCGCGGGCCTTGCATATTTCTCGCAGGTCCTGCTCGCGCGCTGGATGGGCACGTCCGACTACGGCGTCTACGTCTATGTCTGGACCTGGGTGCTGCTGCTCGGCAGCATGATGGATTTTGGCATCTCGGCCTCCGCACAAAAAATCATTCCGGAGTACCGCACCAGCGGCGAGCAGGCGCTGCTGCGCGGCTTTCTCTCCGGCAGCCGCTGGCTGACCTTTGCCGTCTCCGCGCTTGCGTCGCTCGGCCTTGCCGGCATCGTCAAATTGCTGTCGCCCTGGATCGATCCGGCCGAGGTGCTGCCGCTCTATATCGGCTGCATGACGCTGCCCGCTTTCGTCGTCGCCAACACCCAGGACGGCATCGCGCGCTCGCATGACTGGATGCAGCTCGGCCTGATGCCGCAATTCATCATCCGCCAGGCGCTGATCATCGGCATCACGGCCTGCGCCTTCCTGCTCGGGTATCATCTCGGCGCGGTCGCCGCGATGGTCGCGAGCGCCGGCGCGGTGTGGATCGCGATGACCGGGCAGATGATGGTGCTGAACCGCAAGCTTGCCAATCACATCGAGCCGGGCCCCAAGGCTTATGATATCGGCGGCTGGCTCGCCGTCTCGCTGCCGATCCTGCTGGTCGAAAGCTTCTACTTGCTCTTGTCCTATACCGACGTGCTGGTGCTTCAGCAGTTCCGCCCCTCCGACGAGGTCGGCGTCTATTTCGCCGTGGTGAAGACGCTGGCGCTGGTCTCCTTCATCCACTACGCGATGTCGGCGACCACCGCGCATCGCTTCGCTGAATACAACGCAGCTGGCGACAAGGTGCGGCTGTCGGGTTACGTGGCGCATGCCATCAACTGGACGTTCTGGCCGTCGCTGGCGGCGACCATCGTGCTGCTCGCGCTCGGCAAGCCGCTGCTCTGGCTGTTCGGGCCGCAATTCGTGGTCGGCTACGACATCATGTTCATCGCCGCGATCGGGCTCGTGGTGCGCTCCGCGATCGGCCCGGTCGAACGCCTGCTCAACATGCTCGGGCAGCAGAAGATCTGCGCGCTGGCCTATGCGCTGGCCTTTGTGATGAACCTGGTACTCTGCATCGCGCTGGTGCCGCGCTACGGCGGCCATGGCGCCGCGGCCGCGACCTCGATCTCGCTCTGCTTCGAGACGGTGCTGCTGTTCTGGATCGTGCGACAGCGCCTCGGCCTGCACGTGCTGGCGTTCGGTAAATAGGCGCTTCACACCTGCCCTCGCATGCTGCCCTCGGGGAACGGCTGTTTCGCAGCAGGCCCGGGAACAAAGAGAAATGCCTACTTATCGTCGGCATGCAGCACGATTTTTCTTATTGCTCCCAATCGGTTGCGCCGTAGGGAAATTTTATTCTACGTCATATTGCCCAACTGACGAGATAAACCTAAGCTTCCCTGGACATGATCGATCCACTCTACGTCGCCTCCGGTTTCGGCGTCGGCCTGCTGGTCGGGATGACCGGCGTCGGCGGCGGTTCGTTGATGACGCCGCTGCTGATCCTGCTGTTCGGCATTCATCCATCGACCGCGGTCGGCACCGACCTGCTCTATGCGGCCGCCACCAAGACCGGCGGCAGCGTGGTGCATGGCTGGTCGCGCAGCGTGCACTGGCCGGCGGTGCTGCGGCTCGCCTGCGGCAGCCTTCCGGCGAGCGCGCTGACGCTGCTCGTGCTGTGGGAGCTCGACCTCAAGAGCGATTCCGAGCGCAGCCTGGTCAATCTGGTGTTGTGCTTTGCGCTGCTGCTGACCGCGACCTCGCTGATCTTCCGCAAGGCGATCATGGAGCGTTATCGTCGACGCCTGGAGCAGGTCGATGACCGCACCACGGCGATCGCGACGGTCATCACCGGAATCGTGCTCGGTGTGCTGGTCTCGATTTCATCGGTCGGCGCCGGCGCGGTCGGCGTCACCGTCCTGCTGCTGCTCTATCCGCGCCTGCCGATGGCGACCATCGTCGGCTCCGACATCGCCCATGCGGTCCCGCTGACGCTGATCGCCGGAATCGGGCACTGGGCGCTTGGCGACGTGGATTGGGCGCTGATGGGCGTGCTGCTGATGGGCTCGCTGCCCGGCATCATCGTCGGCAGCTTCAGCGCGACGCGCGTGCCCGAGACGGTACTGCGCCTGACACTTGCCAGCGTGCTGTTCGTGGTCGCCGGCAAGATCATGTTCGCCGAGCTGAACCTGTCCTCGGCATTCGTGACGGCGCTGGCCTGGACACACTGAACGAAAATGGCGGAGCTCGGCTCCGCCATTCGCCAGCCGTAGTCCCCTACTCCGCGGTCCAGCCGCCGTCGATCGAGAGGTTGGTGCCGGTGATCTGCGCGGCATCGTCGCCGCACAGGAACAGCGCGAGTGCCGCGACCTGCTCGGAGGTGACGAACTCCTTGGTCGGCTGCGCATCGAGCAGCACGTCGTTGATCACCTGCTCGCGCGTAAGGTTGCGCGCCTTCATCGTGTCGGGAATCTGCTTCTCTACCAGCGGCGTCCAGACATAGCCGGGGCTGATGCAGTTGCAGGTGATCTTGCTGGTCGCGACCTCCAGAGCCACGGTCTTGGTCAGGCCGGCGATGCCGTGCTTGGCCGACACATAGGCCGACTTGAAGGGCGAGGCGACCAGCGAGTGCGCGGAAGCGGTATTGATGATGCGGCCCCAGCCCTTCTTCTTCATGCCGGGCACGGCGGCGCGAATGGCATGGAAGGCCGAGGACAGGTTGATCGCGATGATCTGGTCCCACTTCTCCGGCGGGAATTCCTCGATCGGCGAGACGAACTGGATGCCGGCATTGTTGACGAGGATGTCGACCGAACCGAAACTCTTCTCGCCGAGCGCGATCATCCCGGCGATTTCCGCCGGCTTGGTCATGTCGGCGGGCGAATAGACCGCCTTGACGCCGAAATCGCATTCGATCTTGGCGCGCTCCTTCTCGATGTCCTCCGGCGAGCCGAACCCGTTGATGACGACATTGGCGCCGGCGGCGGCGAAGGCGCGCGCATAAGCGAGCCCGATGCCGCTGGTCGATCCGGTCACGACGGCATTCTTGCCTGACAGACTACCCATATTCATTCGCTCCTTTTTGGCGGGGGCGCGGTGACGTCCCCCGTGAGATCGTAGGTCACCATGGTCTCGCCGGATTGCGGCCGCTCGAGCCAGTCCTTGTGGCGCATCGACAGATGCACGTCGCGCACGCCGGCTTCCCAATGCTCGACCATGGCGACATGCGAGAAATCGTAATCCTTGGACGAGGATTCGTAGTTCTTGCTGCGGTAGATCAGGTGCACCACAGTAACAGTGCTTTCGCGCGATACCTTCGCAAGGAATTCCACGGAAGGGTCGTTCTTGAGATAATCGGGCAATTTGGAAATCAGGTCGCGCACGGCCCTGCGGGCGTTATGCACCTGCTTGTTCTTGTCGGTGTTCATCCGCGTGCGGCTGGAGAAGCGGATGTCCTTCTCGCGCTCGGTGGCCTCGAGCAGCGAGGTCGGCAGATCGCCGCGGGCGCTGAACAGGTCGATCTGGAAGATCAGGAGGTCGCGGTCGACCTCGGCGTCCAGCACGTAGTCGAGCGGCGTGTTGGAGGCGATGCCGCCGTCCCAATAATGCTCGCCGTCGATCACGACGGACGGAAAGCCCGGCGGCAACGCGCCGGAGGCCATGATGTGCTCCGGGCCGATTTTCTTGCCACGCTTCTTGAATTCGTAATTGTCGAAATACTTGAAGTTGCCGGAGGTGACGCCGACCGCACCGACCGACAGCCGTGTCTTCAAGTCATTGATGCGGTCGAAATCGACAAGGCGCTCCAGTGTCTTCTTCAGTGGCGCGGTGTCGTAGTAGCTCTGCGCCTGTGGGCTGCCCGGGGGCCAGAGCAGCGCGGGAGGCAGACGAGGCACGAAGAAGCCGGGCACGCCGAACGTTGCAATGAGCGCGGCGCTGCTGGAGTTGAACAGCTCGCGGCTGTGATCGCTCTTGCCGATCGGCTTCCACGGCACCGGCGCGGAGACCATCTCCCAGAATTCCTTGAGCCGCCTGACCCGCGTCTGCCCTTCGTTGCCGGCAATGATCGCGGCGTTGATCGCGCCGATCGAGATGCCGGCCACCCATTCCGGCTCGAAGCCGGCATGGCAGAGCGACTGATAGGCGCCGGCCTGATAGGAGCCGAGCGCGCCGCCGCCCTGGAGGACCAGGACGCGTTGCGCATTCGCGGGAACTGTTGCGATTTCCGGGCTATGATCTGTCATGTGGGAACAGTAGCAAAAGGCGAGCCACCGTGGCGACAGTTTCGCCGCGGCGTCAATGCATCCCGGGATCAAGTCTGGCTTATCGGGGGTCGGTCGAGGCCAGGATCATGGTCCAGAACACCTTGTATTTGGTGCCGGGAGCATAACCCGCCGCTATGCCCAATTTTGTGACACCGCTCTTGAGCATGTTGGCGCGGTGCGGGGGCGAGTCGCGCCAGCCGGAAAACGCTTCCGCCAGCGTATGATAGCCGGCCGAGACGTTCTCAACCGCAACATTCGCCGGATAGCTGCCGGCGCTGAGGCGCTTGGCCAGCGGCGCGCGGACGTCATGGTCCATCTTGTTGGCCGCCGCCATGGCCTGTGACTGGGATTCGGCGAGCCGCATCAGATCGGGGTCGATCACGACGGTGCCGAGCCCGTTATTCTGGCGGTATTGCGAGATCATGATCGCAGCCGCCTGCGCATCGAGCTTGGTGCCGGGGACGGACATATCGGCATACATGGACGGCTGCTGGACCGGCGCTTCGTTGCCGGCGCAGCCGGCGAGCAGCACAGTGATGAGTATCGCGGCCGCGGCGCGCATGAACAGAAGCCCCCAAAATCAGGGGCCGTTGTTGCATATCAACCGTGGCTGAAAGGTGAATATTGAAGAAAAATTGACCCCTTGAGCCGGCTCAGGCGCCCGCAAATATCCGGTAGCGGCGAGGCTCCAGGCCAATCGTGTCACCGGCGCGCAGTTCCCTGTCGCGGGGGGCGTCGATCTCGATGCTCTCACCGCCTGACAGGGCGACCTCGGCCCGCTGCACGGGGCCGAAATTCCGAACGTGCTGAACCGCGCCCTCGAAAGCGCCGCTGCCGGGCGGCCCGACCAGCATGTCATGTCGCCGCACGAACAGTCTTGACGCGCCAGGCGCAAGGCCGTCTGCCGCGAGCCGCAGCGGCCGATCGCCGAGCCTGATGACGCCACCTTCGATCTTGACCGGCAGCTCGATGGATTCACCGATGAAGCCGTGGACGAAGGCCGTCGCCGGAGTTTCGTAGACGTCGTCGGGCGAACCGATCTGCTCGATCCTGCCCTTGTCCATCACCACGACACGGTTGGCGACTTCCAGCGCCTCCTCCTGGTCATGGGTGACGAAGATCGATGTGACGTTGATCTCGTGGTGCAGCGACCGCAGCCATCTGCGCAGCTCTTTCCGCACTTTGGCGTCGAGCGCGCCGAAGGGTTCGTCGAGCAGCAGGATGCGCGGCTCGATAGCGAGCGCGCGGGCGAGTGCGATGCGCTGGCGCTGGCCACCCGAAAGCTGGCTCGGATAGCGGTCGGCGAGCCAGTCGAGCTGCACAAGATCAAGCAGCTCCTTGACGCGTGCACGAATGGTAGACTCATCCTTGCGGATGGCGCGCGGCTGCACGCGGAGGCCGAAGGCGACGTTCTCGAACACCGTCATGTGGCGGAACAGCGCATAGTGCTGGAATACGAAGCCGACGTGGCGTTCGCGCGCGCCCTGCGCCAGCGCGTCCTCGCCGTTGAAGGCGACGTCACCTGAATCAGGCCAATCGAGGCCGGCGATGATGCGCAGCAGCGTGGTCTTGCCGGAACCGGACGGGCCGAGCAGCGCCAGCAGCTCGCCGTTGTCGACCTTGAGGTCGACGCCATCGAGGGCTTTGAAGCTGTCGAACTTCTTGACGAGATTCCTGACTTCAATGCTCACTTGCGTCGTGTCCTTCGTCGAGATGATGTTCGAGAACGGTTTTCGCGATCAGCGTGATCAGCGCCAGCATCGCCAGTAGCGATGCGATCGCGAACGCCGCGACGAACTGGTATTCGTTGTAGAGAATCTCGACCAGGAGCGGCATGGTGTTGGTCTCGCCGCGGATATGGCCGGAGACGACGGACACTGCGCCGAACTCGCCCATCGCGCGCGCGTTGCAGAGCAGGACGCCATAGAGCACGCCCCATTTGATATTGGGCAGCGTGACACGGAAGAAGGTCTGCAGGCCCGAGGCGCCGAGCGAGATCGCGGCCTCCTCCTCCTGCGTGCCCTGCTCCTGCATCAGCGGAATCAGCGCACGTGCGACGAAGGGGAAGGTGACGAAGGTGGTCGCGAGCGCAATGCCGGGCACGGCGAACAGGATCTGGATGTCGTGATCGCGCAGCCAGCTCCCGAAATAGCCCTGCGCGCCGAACAGCAGCACGAAGACGAGGCCCGAGATCACCGGGCTCACCGAGAACGGCAGGTCGATCAGCGTGATCAGAAAGGTCTTGCCCCTAAACTCGAACTTCGCGATGGCCCAGGCCGCGACGAGACCGAACACGAGGTTGAGGCCGACTGAGATCGCGGCTACCACCAGTGTCAGCTTGATCGCGGACAACGCCTCCGGGTCGGCCAGCGCGGCGAGATAAGCGAGGATTCCCTTCGAGAAGGCCTGCGCGAACACGACCACCAGCGGCAGCACAACGAAGACAGAGAGAAAGATCATCGCCAGCGCGATGATAATGATGCGGACCGCGCGTGGTTCGGTGCGAAGGCTGTTCCGCGCAGCTGCCGCATGCGCGCGTGCCTTGGCGTCGGGGGCCGAGAGTGATACGGAATCAGCGATCTGCATCGTCATGATCCGCCCTCAGCGCGCCGGGATCCGGCTCCGCGCCCAGCGCTGGAGCCGGTTGACGGCGAAGATGATGACGAAAGACACGACGAGCATGACCACAGCGATGGCGGTCGCATCGGCGTAGCGAAATTCAGAGAGGCGGATCACGATCAGGAGTGGCGCGATCTCGGACACGTTCGGCAGATTGCCGGCGATGAAGATCACCGAGCCGTATTCGCCGACGGCGCGGGCGAAGGCGAGCGCGAGCCCGGTGAGCAGCGCCGGCCCGAGCGAGGGCAGGATCACGCGAATGATGGTCTGCCAGCGGCTCGCGCCAAGACTTCCCGCGGCCTCCTCGATCTCGGGGTCGAGATCCTGGAGCACCGGCTGCACGGTGCGCACCACGAACGGGATGCCGATGAAGATCATCGCGACGAAGATGCCGAGCGGCGTGAACGCCACCTTGATGCCGGCCGCCGCAAGTGGCGCGCCGAGCCAACCCTTCTCGGCGAACAACGCGGTCAGCGCGACGCCGGCGACCGCCGTCGGCAACGCGAAGGGCACGTCGACGATGGCATCGAACAGCCGCCTTCCGGGGAAGCGGTAGCGCACCAGCGCCCAGACGATGATGCTGCCCATCACCAGATTGACGCAGGCCGCCGCAAACGCGAGCCCGAAGGACACGCGAAGCGCGTTCAGGGTACGGCGGCTGGAGAGGATGTTCCAGAACTGCTCGGGACTGAGCTCGAGCGATTTCAGGAACAGGCCGGCGAGCGGAATCAGGATGATGATCGACAGCCAGGAAAGCGTCAGCCCCATCGTGAGACCGAAGCCCGGCAATGTCCGGCGTCGTGCTGCTAATGCGCTCACCAGGCCCCCTAAAGCCCCTCCGACAGCGCCCGATCAGTTCTTGTAGATCTGATCAAAGACGCCGCCGTCGGCAAAATGTTCCTTCTGCGCCTTGGTCCAGCCGCCGAACACATCGTCGATCGTGAACAGCTCGACCTTTGCGAAGGAGTTTTCATATTTTTTGGCGATCTCGGGATCGCGCGGACGATAGAAATTGCGTGCCGCGATTTCCTGACCTTCCTTGGTATACCAATATTGAAGGTAGGCGTCGGCGGCGTTGCGGGTGCCTTTTTTATCGGCAACCTTGTCGACGATGGTCACCGGCGGTTCCGCCAGGATCGAGAGCGGCGGCGCCACGATCTCGAATTTCTCCGGACCGAACTCCTTCAGCGCCAGATAAGCCTCGTTCTCCCAGGCGAGCAGCACGTCGCCGACGCCGCGCTCGACGAAGGTCACGGTCGCGCCGCGCGCGCCGGTGTCGAGCACCGGCACCTGCTGATACAATTTGCCTATGAAGTCCTTGGCTTTGTCGACTGAACCGTATTTCTTCTGCGCAAAACCCCAAGCCGCGAGATAATTCCAGCGCGCACCGCCCGACGTCTTCGGGTTCGGCGTGATCACCGCGACACCCGACTTGAGCAGATCGTCCCAGTCCTTGATGCCTTTGGGATTGCCCTTGCGGACCAGAAACACGATGGTCGAGGTGTATGGCGATGAATTTTGCGGCAACCGCTTCTGCCAGTCGGCCGCCGTGAGGCCTTTGCCCGCGATAGCGTCGATGTCGTAGGCGAGCGCAAGCGTCACCACGTCGGCCTGCAATCCGTCGATCACAGCGCGCGCCTGCGAACCGCTGCCGCCATGCGACTGCTTGATCTCGACGCTCTTGCCGGTTTCCTTCTGATAGGCATTCGCGAACGCCTTGTTGAACTCGGCATAGAGCTCGCGCGTCGGATCGTACGATACGTTCAGCAGATTGATGTCAGCGGCGAGAGCCGAGCTTGCCAGCAAGCCAGTAACGAGAAGTCCTGCAGCGAGCGGAACGATACGGCGCATCATGTCCATCTCCATTCACTTCGATGACGTCGGTGTCAGCGAAGACCTGCAGGCATAACTCGGACCCAAACGGGCTTAAGTCAACGGAACCGGATTTTCTTGTTCGTAGCCGGGCAGCGCGACTGTGCTACGAAATCTTCATCGTGTGGATGCCGCATTCTGTCTTGGCCCGGCCGCGCCACCGACCGGCGCGTTCGTCTTCGCCTTCAGCCGTTCTGCTCGTGCAAGGCATACACCCAACCGACAGGAAACCGGACTCCGCCAGAGGATGGCGCGGCAATTTGGCGCGGGCGAAAATTGCCTCGAGTTCCTCGCGCGAGACATTGGCGAAGGGATTGAACTTCAACCGCGCGCCGTCGTCCTCGACCACCGGAATGTCGGCGCGCGTGCTGCCCTGGAAGCGCTTGCGGCCGTTGAGCCACGCATCGAACGGTTTCAGCGCACGCGCCAGCGGCTCGACCTTGCGGATACGGCAGCAAGCGTCGGGATCCGAGAACCAGAGGTCGCGGTCGGGATCTTCGCGCGACAGCGTCTCTTCGGCAGGTTTGATCGAGCGGACGTCCGTCAGGCCCAGCGTCGCGATCAGCGTGTCGCGATAGGCCAGCGTCTCCTCGAACAACCAGCCTGTATCGAGGAAGATCACGGGGATCGCCGGATCGACGTCAGCCATGACTTTCAGCAGCGTCGCCGATTCCGTGCCGAAGGATGACACCAGCGCCAGCTTCTCGCGCCCGACCGTCTTCAGCGCAGCGGCAATGATTTCAGCGGGCGAGGCATCGCGTAGGGCATGATCGAGCTCCTCCGCTGAGGACAGCGCAGAGACGGACATCGACGGAACCTGAGGCGCGATTGCGTTCACGTGCCGACACCCTCGGAGTGACGCAGCTGCATGCGCCGGTGCAGCGCCGTGATCCGGCCGTCGCCGGTCGGCTGGTAGAATACCGAATAGCGCTTCGCGGTCTGCATGAAGGCTTCCGCGTCGGTCTGCTTCTTGACGTCGAAGGAATCGAAGCCGGCGCGGAGCATGAACACGAACTGGTCGCGCAGGATCTGGCCGGTGGCACGCAGGTCGCCGCGATAATTGTAGCGCTCGCGCAGCAGCCGCGCCTGACTGTAGGCACGTCCGTCGCGGAAGGTCGGGAACACCAGCGCGACGACGGCGATCTTGCCGAGATACGGCACCAATTCGGCGATGTCGCGGTTGTTCGGCCAGATCACGCCGACCTTGCCGGTCCGCTTGAGCAACGCATCCGCCTCGCCGACGAAGCGCTCGGCCGGCACCAGGATGTCGCCGCCCTCGGGCAGCGGCGTGTCGACGGCGAGCTTGACGAAGCTGTCGTCGACGATCTTTCCGCCGTTAACGAGTGGCATAAACGCGCTCCTTGAAGGGTTCGACGCCGAGGCGCTTTACGGTGTCCATGAACAGCTCTTCCGGCCGCTCGCGCAGCGCCAGATAGGCCTCCACGATGTCCTCGACGACGTCGGCGACCTCGTCGAACTTGACGCCAGGACCGATCAGATTGCCGAGTGCGGCGCTCTCGTCGGCGCGGCCGCCGATGGTGATCTGGTAGACTTCCTCGCCGTTCTTCTCGACGCCGAGAATGCCGATATGGCCGACATGGTGATGGCCGCATGCATTGATGCAGCCGGAGATGTTGATGTGGAGACGGCCGATCAGATTGGCGAGCTCGTGATTGGCGAAGCGCCGCGTCAATTCCTGCGCGATCGGGATCGAGCGCGCATTCGCCAGCGAGCAATAGTCGAGCCCCGGGCAGGCGATGATGTCGGTGATCAGATTGACGTTCGGTGTCGCCAGCCCGAGCTTGTCCAGCGCCTTCCACAAGGCCGGCAGGTCGCGCTTGGCGACGTGCGGCAGAGCAAGGTTCTGCTCGTGGCCGACGCGGATCTCACCGAATGAGTATTTGTCGGCGAGATCGGCCAGTGCATCCATCTGCTCTGCGGTGGCATCGCCCGGAGGCGCGCCGATCGGCTTCAGCGAGATCGTGACGATGGAATAGCCCTGGACCTTGTGCGGGGCGACCGAGTTCTTGCGCCACGCCTCGAAATCAGGATCGGCCGCGGCCTGGCGCAGCTGGTCCGGCATGTGCGGCAGCTTCTCGTAGGACGGATAGGCGAAGCGCGAGCGGATGTCCTCGATCACCTCGTCGTCGATCTGGAGCGAGGAGTTGCGGATGTGCTGCCACTCTTCCTCGACCTCGCGCGAGAATTTCTCGATGCCGAGCTCGTGCACCAGGATCTTGATGCGCGCCTTGTAGATGTTGTCGCGGCGGCCGTACTGATTGTAGACGCGCAGGATCGCTTCGATATAGCTGAGGATGTCGCGGCCATGCACGAAGTGCTTGATGGTCTTGGCGATGAACGGCGTGCGGCCGAGCCCGCCACCGACCAGCACCTCGAAGCCGGTCTCGCCCTTCTCGTTCTTGATCAGGCGCAGGCCGATATCGTGGATCTTGATCGCCGCGCGGTCATGGTCCGACGCGGTGATTGCGATCTTGAACTTGCGCGGCAGGAACGAGAATTCCGGATGCAGCGTGGTGTGCTGGCGGATCAACTCCGACCAGATGCGGGGGTCTTCGATCTCGCCGGGCGCGACGCCGGCCCACTGGTCCGAGGTGACGTTACGCATGTTGTTGCCGGAGGTCTGCATCGCATGGATGCCGACCTCGGCGAGATCAGCCAGCGCATCCGGCAATTCGGCGAGCTTGATCCAGTTGAACTGGATGTTCTGCCGCGTGGTGAAATGGCCGTAGCCGCGGTCGTATTTGCGCGCGACATGGGCGAGCGCCCGCAACTGGTTCGATGCCAGCGTCCCGTAGGGGATCGCGACGCGGAACATGTAGGCGTGCAGTTGCAGGTAGACGCCGTTCTGAAGCCGCAGGATCTTGAACTCGTCCTCGGTGAGCTCGCCGGAGAGGCGGCGCTTCACCTGGTCGCGGAACTCCGAGACGCGCTCGTTGACGAGCGTGCGGTCGATTTCATCGTAAGCATACATAAGAAAACGCCTTAAACCTGTACCGGCTGTCCGATGGTCACGCCGGTGCGGCGGATCTGTTCGCGCAGATTTCCGGGTTCGATCTTGCCGTCCGCACCGACCTGTACTGGTGCGATATAGGGACCGATCGCGCCGACATCATCGGCAACGGACTCCGCAAGCAACGCTTTCGCCTCGTCGGAGTTGCGCACGATCGCGGCTTCCGACAGGTCCGCGGACCAGCTCATGGCGGCGGTGCGGTAAACGACGATGCCGTCCCAGGTACGGTTGGCGGTTACGACCGAGGGGCCGGCGATTTTGATCTTCTTCTGTTCAAGCGGGGAGGTCATTCGGCTGCATCCAATAGGTCAGAGATGATTTGCTTTGGGGTTTGGCGGCGAAGCGAGCCGGCATGCCGGACCACATCGCCGATGATGAGAATGGCGGGGCCGCCGTTGGTCCGCCGCACCAGTTCGGGCAGGTCGCGCAGCGTGCCGATCGCGCCTTGCGCATCGGGACGCGTGACGCGGGCGAACACGCCGACCGGCGTCTCCGGCGAACGGCCGGCGGCAAACAGGCCGGCGCGGATCGCGGGGGCAGCCGTCATGCCCATGTAGACCACGACGGTCATCTTTGCGTCGGTCAACGTCGACCAGTCCACCGTCTCCGCGTCGCGCGCCTTGTGCGCGGTGAGGAAGGTGATGCGGGTCGCTTCATGACGGTAGGTGAGCGGCACCTCGAAATCGGCGGCGCCGCCGAGCCCTGCGGTGATGCCGGGAATGATCGAATAGGCAACGCCGGCTGCACGCAGGGCTTCGACTTCTTCGCCACCGCGGCCGAACACGAAGGGATCGCCGCCCTTCAGCCGCACCACGCGCTGGCCGGATTGCGCGGCCTCGATCATGCGCTTGTTGATCGCGTCCTGCCCGATGCCGGGCTTGCCGACGCGGCGGCCGACCGGCACGCGCGTGGTGTCGCGGCGGATGCGGTCGAGAATTTCGGGCGAAACCAGTTCGTCATGGAAGACGGTATCGGCGTCCTGCAATGCGCGCAGCGCCTTGATGGTGAGCAAATCCGGATCGCCGGGTCCGGCGCCGACCAGTGCAACGGAGCCTTCCGGCTTGTCGGCGCGCGCGAACGCGGACGGATCGGTGATCCTGTTCAGCGCCGCTCCAGCCTCGCCCTTGCGGCCGGCCAGAACGGCGGCGCCGATCGGGCCGTCGATGACGCGCTCCCAGAAGCGGCGGCGCAGCGGAAACTCGGCAATACGTTCGTTGATGGATTTGCGGAAGCCGCCGATGAACTCGGCAAGCTCGCCGATCCGCGCCGGCAGCAACGCCTCGATCTTTTCGCGCACGCGCCGCGCGACGACCGGCGACGTTCCGCCGGTACCGACAGCGACCACGACATCGCCGCGATCGACGATCGCAGGGAAGATGAAGCTGGAATGTTCGAGATCGTCCATGACGTTGACGGGCAGGCCGAGCGCCTTGGCGCGGGCCGACATCGCCACACCGATATCCTCCGCGCCTGCGCAAACGATGGCGATGACGCCGGCGAGATCGGCGGCGAGCGGATCGCCGGCCACAACTTCGATACGCACCGCGTCCGCAGGGCTCAAACCCAAGTCCTGATTGCCGTCGATCGTATGCACGCGAATGCGCGCACCGGCAGCGGCGAGCACGCGCAACTTGGCGCGCAAAAGCTCACCCGCGCCGATGAGGACCACCGGGCCGGCCTTGAGATCGAGAAACACCGGCAAGAACCGCATGCGATACTCGCTTCCCCCACATCCGGGGTTGACTGGAATTATTTTCTATATATGTGTCGTTTCGAGCGAGCAAAGAGAAAATTTTTTCTTCTCTCCCGCACCGCAACTATAGAATTTTCGCCTCCAAACGCAAAGTGGCAGAGATGCATCTTCTCAAGGACGATTCCGCAGCAAACGGACTGAGCAGCCCCGCATTCATCGTGCGCGCGCCCGCGAAAGAATTTTTTGCTGACCTTGCCCCGAGCATGGACCATCTCGACCAGCTCGAAGCCCAGAGTATCTATATCTTCCGCGAAGCCTTCGGTCGCCTCAAGAAGATTGCCCTGCTGTGGTCGCTCGGCAAGGACTCCAATGTCATGATCTGGCTGGCGCGCAAGGCGTTCTTCGGCCGCCTGCCGTTCCCGGCCCTCCATGTCGACACCGGCAAGAAGTTTCCGGAGATGTATCGCTTCCGCGATCACTACGGCAAGGAGTGGGAGCTGGATCTGCGCGTCGAGCCCTGCCCGCCCATCGATGCCGTCGACCCAACGCTGCCCCCCGCCGCCCGTTCCGCCGCGCGCAAGACCGAGGGTCTCAAGATGGCGCTCGGCAAATACGGTTTTGACGGCCTGATTGCCGGCATCCGACGCGACGAGGAGGCGACGCGCGCCAAGGAGCGCGTGTTCTCGCCGCGCGGTCTGGAGGGCAATTGGGACGTGCGCGACCAGCCGCCGGAGTTCTGGGATCATTTCAACGCCTCGCCGCCGCAAGGCGCGCATCTGCGCATTCACCCGATCCTGCATTGGACCGAGTCCGACATCTGGGCCTACACCAAGCGCGAGAACATCCCGATCATTCCGCTGTATCTCTCGCAAAACGGCAAGCGCTACCGCTCGCTGGGCGATCAGGACATCACCAATCCAGTCGCTTCGACGGCGTCGAACATCGACGAGATCCTGGTCGAGCTCGAGCAGACCAAGGTGCCGGAACGTGCCGGCCGCGCGCTCGACCACGAGACCGAGGACGCTTTCGAACGCCTCCGTGTCGCCGGCTATCTCTGATCAAGGACGCGAGCGCCGTATGAACATGATCGTCACCCCCGCTTCGCCCGCCACGCCGAACGGCACCACGCGGCCCCAAGTCCGCATCGTCATCGTCGGCCATGTCGACCACGGCAAGTCGACGCTGGTCGGCCGCCTGCTGCACGAGACCGGCAGCCTGCCCGACGGCAAGCTCGAGATGCTCAAGGCCGTCAGCGCGCGGCGCGGCATGCCGTTCGAATGGTCGTTCCTGCTCGATGCGCTCCAGACCGAGCGCGACCAGGGCATCACCATCGACACCACGCAGATCCGCTTCCGCACCAATTCGCGCGACATCGTGCTGATCGACGCGCCCGGCCACGCCGAATTCCTGCGCAACATGATCACCGGCGCCTCGCAGGCCGACGGCGCGGTGCTGATCATCGACGCGCTCGAAGGCGTGCGTGACCAGACCCGGCGGCACGGCTACCTCCTGCATCTGCTCGGCGTGAAGCAGGTCGCGATCGTCGTCAACAAGATGGACCGCGTCGACTTCTCCGCCGAGCGCTTCAACGAAATCAGCGACGAGATCTCGGCGCATCTGCTGGGCCTCGGCGTGAAGCCCACGGCCGTGATTCCGATTTCCGCCCGCGACGGCGACGGCGTCGCCGAGCGCACCGACCGGATCGGCTGGTACAAGGGCCCGACCGTGGTCGAGGCGCTGGACAGGCTCGAGCCGGCGCGGCCGCTGGAAGCGCTGGCGCTGCGGCTGCCGGTGCAGGCGATCTACAAATTCGACGACCGCCGCATTGTGGCTGGCCGTATCGAATCCGGCAGCCTCATCGCCGGCGACGAGATCGTGATCATGCCGGCCGGCAAGATCGCCAGGATCAAGACGGTCGAGAGCTGGCCGGTGACGCCGGTCGCGGGACGCCAGGGTGCGGGCCGATCGGTCGGCATCACGCTCGACCGCGAGCTGTTCGTCGAGCGCGGCGATATCATCGCGCATGCCAACAGCGCCCCGCGTGAGACGCGGCGATTGCGCGCGCGGATCTTCTGGCTGCACGACAAGCCGCTGGCCAAGGGCGACCAGCTCCTGGTGCGCTGCGGACCGAAGGAAAGCCGCGCCACCGTCGTCGCGATCGAGAAAGCCGTCGATCCGGGCGAACTGTCGAGCGTCGAGAACAAGGCGATCGGCCGTAACCATGTCGGCGAGATCGACATCTCTCTTTCGAATTCGATTGCCACCGACCCCTACACCGAAAACCCGCGCACCGGCCGCATCGTGATCGAGGTGTCTGGGCGCATCGCGGGCGGCGGCCTCGTGCTGTCGGTCGATGCCGGCCAGCGCGCCCTGCCCGTGGACATCGTGCCGGTGGAATCCGCGCTGCGGCCCGACGAACGGTCTGCGCGCTATCAGCACAACGGCGCCGTGGTCTGGCTTACGGGCCTGCCGGCGTCCGGCAAATCGACGCTGGCCAAGGCGCTGGAGCGGCGGCTGTTTTCGAATGGCGGCTCGCCGATCCTGCTCGACGGCGACACGCTGCGCGCCGGGCTCAACAGCGATCTCGGCTTCTCGGCCGCCGATCGCAGCGAGAACATCCGCCGGCTCGCCGAAGTGGCGACGCATCTCGCGCGCAACGGCCACATCGCCATCGTCGCCGCGGTCTCGCCCGCCCGCGAGGACCGCGCCACCGCGCGCCGCATCGCCGACACTTCGTTCCGCGAGATACATGTCGCGACCCCGGCCGGCGTGTGCGAAGAGCGCGATCCCAAGGGCCACTACAAGAAGGCCCGCGCCGGCGCGCTCGCGTCGTTCACCGGCATCGGCAACGATTACGAGACACCGCAGGCCGCCGAGCTCGTGATCGACACCTCGACGCGGACGGTCGCCGAGGCGGCCGACGAGATCGAGCAGATGCTGAAGACGACCGGCGTGCTGTTCGACGAAGTCGTGGACCTCGCCGCGAATATTTGAAGCCGGGCTGCTGCTCCGCTGTCGTCGCCCGGCTTGACCCGGCGACCCAGTATTCCACCGACAGCAGTGATTCAGCCAGAGGCCGCGGCGTACTGGATTCCCGCCTTCGCGGGGAATGACGCCGGTGCGTGGGCCGCCCACCGCGCCTTGACATTTTGACAGACGTCGGGGGCCTTCTCACGGCCCCGATTTTGGGGCTAATAAGGCCCCGAAAGCTGCTCCCTTGGGGCGCATTTTGCTGCTGTCTGGTCAAAAGCAGCCAAAAACATCGATTTCCAACGAGAAAGCCCATCATGGAACGCGTCGACGCCCACGGATTGAAGATCGCTCCCGTCCTGTTCGATTTCATCGCCAAGGAAGCGGCCCCGAAGACGGGAATCGCGCCGGATGCGTTCTGGGCCGGGCTCGCCGCCATCATCAAGGAGCTGGGGCCGAAGAACCGCGCATTGCTGGCGCTGCGCGACACGCTGCAGGCCAAGATCGACGACTGGCACCGCGCCAACAAGGGCAAGGCGTTCGACCTCAATGCCTATACCGCTTTCCTCAAGGAGATCGGCTATCTCGTCCCTGAGCCGGTGACGCAGAAGGTCGAGACGACCAATGTGGACGAGGAGATCGGCAAGATCTGCGGCCCGCAGCTCGTCGTGCCCCTGACCAATGCGCGCTATGCGCTGAACGCGGCGAATGCGCGCTGGGGCTCGCTCTATGACGCCTTCTACGGCACCGATGCGATCCCGCACGATCCTTCCGAGAGCGGCAAGGGCTACAACAAGGCGCGCGGCGACAAGGTAATCGCGAAAGCAAAAGCGTTCCTCGATGCCGCCGTGCCGCTGGCGACCGGCAGCCACACCGACATCACCGCCTATAGCGTCGTCGCGGGCCAGCTCGCGGTGAAGCTGAAGAGCGGCAACGCGACCGCGCTGAAGAACGCCGCGCAATTCGCGGGCTTCCAGGGCGATGCTGCCGCACCGAGCGCGGTGCTGCTCGTCAACAACGGCATGCATGTCGAGGTGAAGATCGACCGCGGCAGCACGATCGGCAAGGACGATCCGGCCGGCGTCGCCGATATGATCATGGAGTCCGCGGTCTCCACCATCCTCGACATGGAGGATTCGGTCGCCGCGGTCGATGCCGAGGACAAGGTGCTGGTCTATCGCAACACGCTCGGCCTGATGAACGGCACGCTGACGGCCGATTTCGAGAAGGGCGGCAAGACGCTGACGCGCTCGCTCAATGCCGACCGCAGCTACAAGACGCCGGATGGCAAGGGCGAGGTCAAGCTGCACGGCCGCAGCCTGCTGCTGATGCGCAATTGCGGTCACCACATGTTCACCGACGCGGTGGTGGACAAAAAGGGCGAGGAGATTCCCGAAGGCCTGCTCGATGCCGCCGTGTCCGGGCTTCTTGCCGTTCACGACCTCAAGGGCAACTCCAAGGTCAAGAACAGCCGCACGGGATCTGCCTATATCGTCAAGCCGAAGATGCACGGCCCCGACGAGGTGTCGCTGACCTGCGAGATCTTCGACCGCGTCGAGAAGATGCTGTCGCTGCCCGAGAACACGCTCAAGGTCGGCATCATGGACGAGGAGCGGCGCACCACCGTCAACCTCAAGGCCTGCATCCAGCGCGCCTCCAAGCGCATCATGTTCATCAACACCGGCTTCCTCGATCGCACCGGCGACGAGATCCACACCTCGATGGAAGCGGGTCCGATGATCCGCAAGAACGAGATGAAGGCGCAGCCCTGGATCAAGGCCTATGAGGACTGGAACGTGGATATGGGCCTGACCTGTGGCCTGCCCGGCCACGCCCAGATCGGCAAGGGCATGTGGGCCGCGCCGGACAAGATGGCGGACATGCTGGCGCAGAAGCTCGCCCATCCGCAGGCCGGTGCCACCACCGCCTGGGTGCCCTCGCCGACCGCCGCGACCCTGCACGCGCTGCACTACCACCAGGTCAACGTCGCCGCGCGCCAGCAGGAGCTCACCAAGGGCGGCCCGCGCGCAAAACTCTCCGACATCCTCACTATTCCGGTGTCGAAGTCGAACTGGGCGCCCGACGACGTCAAGCAGGAGATCGACAACAACTGCCAGGGTATTCTGGGCTATGTCGTGCGCTGGATCGACCAGGGCGTCGGCTGCTCCAAGGTGCCCGACATCCACGACGTCGGCCTGATGGAAGACCGCGCCACCTTGCGCATCTCCAGCCAGCACCTCGCCAACTGGCTGCACCAGGGCGTCATCACCGAAGCGCAGGTGATGGAGTCACTCAAGCGCATGGCGGTCGTGGTCGACAAGCAGAATGCCGGCGATGCCATCTACAAGCCGATGGCGCCGGCGTTCGACGGCTCAGCCTTCAAGGCCGCCTGCGACCTCGTCTTCAAGGGCCGCGAGCAGCCGAACGGCTACACCGAATACATTCTCACCGCCCGCCGCCGCGAGGCCAAGGCCAACGGCTGAGCCCGATCGGTCTCATGCCAAAGCCCCGGCTCGCGCCGGGGCTTTCTTGTTTGCGGTAGCACCGTCCGCTAGAACACTGCGAGATATTTCAGCAGCGACACGATACCGATGATGATGACGACAACGCGCGCGATCTGCTTGGCTCGGCCATCCATCGGCAACATGTTGATGAGGTAAAGCACGAGAATGACGACGAGAAAGGTGACGAGTACGCGACCAGCATCGCTGGGACCCCCCTTTAGGCAAAGTTGCTGACGGTTTCACAACGCGCAACTCCCGCACCGGTTCCATCGCCGCAACCCTCTGCAACTTCTAGTAAATACGTACTTCTACGATCCGCCGGCCTGCCTAAAACTTTACCCTTTTCCTTTCAGATGCAGAAACCGTTTGGGTCCTGAGCCGCAAACGGCATGCGATTGCCGATTCTTGCGTGCCCCTCTTTTCCGATGTTGCCCGGGGCGACGTCACGAACTTTGCAACGGGAATTGGGGACTTCGATGCTGAATCGTCTGACCGTATCCGCGCTGCTGAAGGCGGTGATCGCGATCACGTCGGTCTGTGTGGTGATCTCGCTCTCGCTTACTGCCTACGAGTCGTGGGATCGCCTCAGGACCGCCAACCGCATCTCGCAGATCGCCGACGCCTCCGCCGATTTGTTCAAAGCGATGCACAATCTGCGCACCGACCGGTCGACCACGTCACGGCTGCTGAATGCGACCGAGTCGATGGACCCCGAAATCGAGAAATATCTGCGGAGCCTGCGCGATGCGCAGATGCCGGCGATGGCTCGCGCGCTCAAGCTGCTGCCTAGCATCGACTTTCCGCAATCGGGCACGATGGTGCCGGAGCTGGCTCGCCTCTACAAGCTGCTGATCGAGGAGCAAACGCAGTTCTGGGACGACGTCGCCAAGGCCAAGGATCAACGCCGGGCCGGCCTGACCAAGGAATACATGGAGACGACCCAAGGCCTGCTCGATGTGCTCGACAGGCTGTCGAACACGCTAGCCGGCACTGTCAACCACCAGGACGCCACGATCGACCAATTGCTGTCGATCAAGCAGAACGCCTGGCTGCTGCGCAACACCGCAGGCGAAGCCTCGCTGATCGTCTCGACCGGCCTGGCGGCGGGGAAGATCACGCCAGAGGGCCGCTACAACTACACCCAATATGTCGGCGGCACGGCGGCGATGTGGAAGGCGCTGGAATTGTCGACGTTTGGCATGCAACTGGCACCGGCGCTGACCTCTGCCGTGGCTGCTGCCAAGACCGCCTATTTCGAGCCGCAATATTTGGGCTTGCGCGACCGCCTTGCGGACGCGCTGGTAAAGAGCGAGAAGCCCGAGATGACCGCCAACCAGTGGAGCCCGCTCACGGTCGGCCGCATGGCAAGCGCGGTCGCGGTAGCGGAAGCCGCACTCGACGCCGCCAGGACGCATACGCTGGAGCAGCGCAGTGGCGCGCAGCGCGCCCTGATCGTGCAGCTCACGCTGCTAGCGCTAGCCATGGGGCTTGCCGTCGGCGCGATCATGCTGGTCAGCCGCCGCGTCATCACTCCGCTCAACACCATCCGCGATGCCATGCTGAAGGTCGCCGGCGGCGACCTCGCGGTGGACAGCGGCTATCTCGATCGCCAGGACGAGATCGGCGCGCTTGCCGGCGCACTGGAGACCTTCAAGCAGCAGGCCAACGAGAAGCTCAAGATCGAGGCGCACGAGCGCGAGCGCAATGTGGGCGCCACCGCGCGCCAGCGCGCGGTCGAGGCCTATGTCGGCGAGTTCGAGGGCGCGGTGCGCAAGACGCTCGGCGAATTGAGCGAAGCCTCCGGCGAAATGCGCAAGACCTCGGGCGATCTGTCCGCGGTGTCGCGCCAGACCAACGACCGCGTGCAAATCGCCGGCAAGGCCTCCAACGACGCCTCGATGAGCGTCGACAGCGTCGCTGCCGCCGCCGAGGAGCTTTCTGCATCGATCAACGACATCAGCCAGCAGGCCGCACACGCCGCAGGCATTGCCAGCCGCGCCGTCAACCAGGCCCGCGAAACCGACAGCACCGTTCAGGGGCTAGCACAATCCGCGGGACGCATCGGCGAGGTCGTAGGCCTCATCAACACCATCGCGGCACAGACCAATCTGCTGGCGCTGAACGCCACGATCGAGGCCGCGCGCGCCGGCGAAGCGGGGCGCGGGTTTGCGGTTGTGGCATCCGAGGTGAAGTCACTGGCAAGCCAGACCGCCAAGGCAACCGAGGAGATTTCGGAGCAGATCGCCGACATCCAGAAGGTCGCCGGCGATGCCATCAACGCGATCCAGGCGATCGGCGGCATCATCGGCGAGGTCAATGAAGTCGCTACCGCCATCGCCGCCGCCGTACAGGAGCAGGGCGCGGCGACCCAGGAGATCACCCGCAGCACGCAATACGCGGCGCAGGGCACCAAGAACGTTTCGGAGAATATTTCCGGCGTAAAGGCCGACGCAGATACCGCAGCCGGGGCCGCCGAGAACGTCAAGCAAGCCTCCGAAACGCTGGAAACGCAGAGTCGCCAGCTCGGTCATCAGGTCAGCGACTTCCTGGGCAAGATCCGGGCGGCGTAGGGCTGCGGGCGCTATCCGCTCACAGTCATCCTGGAGAAAGCCAGGACGACGTGGAAAGAGCTCCCCCTACTCCTTCGCCACCACCGGCACCTGGCGGAATCTTGCGCGCACCGAGTCCGGCAGCGGAGAGAAGTTCATCGCGACGCCGCGACGGTCGTTGGCATTGCGGCTGGCGACCACCAGGCCGTCCGCGCCCGCGACGATGTCGCCCTTGCGCAAGGTGGGATCGTCGTCGACCTTGACCTGAGCGAGCCCGGCCGGATCCTTGCCATTGCAGGTGCAGCCCGTCACGATCTCGTTGCGGTACCGGAAGGCGTTCGGCAGCTCGGAATAGGATTTTCCCTTGTCCGTCGTGGCGTCGTCGATATTGCCGCCATAGACCAGCGAAGTCTCCGAGGCCGGGCAGAAGCTCTTGCAGGACTGCGCCTTGCTCTCGGCATCGTTTCCCTGCGCCGGGAAATAGCGACCGTCGCAGCCGCGCACGCAATAGGCCGTGCCGCCGCCATAGGAGGCCCGCTGGCGCGGCGCGTCGTATCGCGGCATGTCATCGCCGGGGAACGGCATGCGGATCTCCGGCGCCGGCCGCCCGCGGAAGCCGCCGAACAGCGCCGAGAAAAAGTCCTCCGCGTGCGCCGACGGCGTCAGCGCGAGGCCGAAGGAGGCGACGGCGAAGAACGCCGCCGCGCCACCTGCCAGTTTGCCGATCGAACGTCTCTTCATGTAACCTCGCTCAACTCTAATTCACGGCCGACGTCGAAATGTTCAGCGCCTGCCTGCCTGAAGGCAACGTCGTCGGTGCCGGGCGCTTGCGCAGGGAATCTCCGCCTCTCGCCATCAGCGGCGCGTTCTTCGGCAGCACCACGACCTTGGCGCCGACATTGACGCGGCTAAACAGGTCGGTGACGTCCTCGTTGGTCAGGCGGATGCAGCCGGACGAAACGAACTTGCCGATCGTGGTGGGATCGTTGGTGCCGTGGATGCGGTATTCGCTCGAACCGAGATACATCGCGCGCGCGCCGAGCGGATTGCCGGGACCGCCAGCGACGAAGCGCGGCAGATAGGGCTGGCGTGCGATCATCTCCGCCGGCGGGTGCCAGTCCGGCCATTCCGCTTTGCGGCTGACGCTCTGCACGCCCGACCAGGTGAAGCCCTCGCGGCCGACGCCGACGCCATACCGGATGGCGCGGCCCTGGCCGAGCACATAATAAAGATAGGTGTTGTTGGTATCGATGACGATTGTACCGGCCGGCTCGCTCCGGTCGAAACTGACGATCTGCTTGCGCAGGCGATCGGGCAATGCGGCATCCTCGTCGGAGGTCTGCGACTCCTGACTCGCATAACCCGGCCTGGCATAGCCCTGCGAATAACCCTGATCCTGCGGATAGGCCTGCTCCTGCGGGTACGTATAACCCAGCGTCTGCGCGCTCGCGGCGCCGAACGGCACTGCCAGCAAAGCGGTTGTGAAGGCGAAAGCGGCGATGCGGCGCGGCGAAAAGCGGCGTCGGACTGCAGAGAACTTGGTCATGTGCTGCCCCGTTGGATGCCTGCATCAGGGTGATGCGGTGATCCGATAAACGCAGTCGAGCCGCTATAAGTTCCGCGGCAGGATGCGGCCTCCAAGTCACAGTCAAGCGAGCGTCTCTTCACGAAGCGGCGATGGAACCGGTGGCGCGTTGGTACGTTTCTCATTTCATAGGGCACGCGGACCGAAGCCTTCCGTGCCGGAGAGGTATTGTGCGCGTCCTTCCCAGTGAACGTATAATTCCCGGCAACAGCGAAGGCACACCGCTCCCCGAGCGCCACGGCGAACTTCCGCCAGTGATCCGGCGCACCGAATTCGTCGCATTCGCGCTTGCGGGGCTGCTGCTGATCGCGGTGATCGCCGTTCTCTATGTCGGAAAGGCGTTCTTCCTGCCTGTCGTGATGGCGTTCGTCACCGGCACGATGCTGTCGCCGGCGGCAACCTTCCTGGAGGAGCGGAAGGTGCCGCGCGGGCTCGCGGCCGCGTCGATCGTGATCGCGGTGACCGCCGTGGTCGGCTTCATGGTCGCGCTGATCGCCTCACCGCTGATGGAATGGAGCTCGCGCCTGCCCGAACTCGGCGCGCAATTGAAGGACAAGCTGCACGTGTTCGACCGGCCGCTGGCGCTGTGGCAGGAGCTGCAGACGATGGTCGGCGGCGGCTCGGACGGCTTGCACAGCTTCCAGATGCCGAAATTCGAGTGGGTGCAGCCGACGCTGGAATTTTTGTCGCCAACCTTCACCGAATTCCTGCTGTTCTTCGTCACCCTTATCCTGTTCATCGCGAGCTGGCGCGACCTGCGCCGCGCGATGATCATGACCTTCGGCGATCGCGACGCACGGCTGCGCACGCTTCGAATCCTCAACGAGATCGAGGTCCATCTCGGCAACTATCTTCTGACCGTGACTGTCATCAATATCGGCGTCGGCGTCGGCGCGGGCATGGTCTGCGCGCTCATCGGCATGCCCAATCCCGCCGGCCTCGGAGCCCTCGCGGCCACCCTCAACTTTATCCCGATCATCGGGCCGGTTGCGATGTTCGCCATTCTGGTCGTGGTCGGACTGGTCACTTTTCCGACCATTGGAGGTGGCCTGATGGCGGCGCTTGCCTTTGGCGGCCTCACCTTCCTGGAGGGGCACTTCGTCACACCAACCATCATCGGCCGGCGGCTGGAGCTCAATGCGCTCGCCGTGCTGCTGGCGCTGGCATTCTGGACATGGCTGTGGGGCCCGATGGGCGCGTTCCTGTCGTCGCCGCTTCTGATCGTCGCGCTGGTCCTGAAGGAGCATCTGCTGCCGACGGATTCGCCGCAGCTCCCACAAGGTTGAGAGGTTTCGATGACGGAACTTCCGTCACGACGAAACGTTCTCCGCCCATCTCAACCGCCAACAGTTCGGAGCTCCCGATGTCAACGTCCGACGGCGAAGCCAGGATGAGAGACTGGACTGATAAGGCCACCGCAGAACGCCTCGAGAAGGATGTAGCAGCCGTGAAAAACGATATCGCCGCCCTCACCGACCAGATCACCGACGCGCTCAACGTCTTTGCCAATTCTGCCGGCAAGCAAGCCCGCCGCGGCTACCGCCAAGCGCGCGAAAACGTGGATTCGACCTTCGACGACATGTCGGAGCGCGGCAGCGCCATGATGGGCGCAGCGCAAGATGCCTACGGCTCGATCGAGGAGAGGCTGGAAGACGCGATCACGCAGCGACCGCTCGCGACCGTGGGCATCGCGCTCGGCATCGGCTTCCTGATCGGTGCCGCCTGGCGCCGCTGAGGTCGTGAACGGGTTTTGAAATGGCGGCGCTGCGGCGCCGTCGGTGCCGGCATGTGACGATTCGGCTCGTGGGGGTTTGAGGAGCAAGGCCATGTTTCAGCGCATCATCGACGGGATCAGCGCATCCACCGGCACGACTGTGCGGCTGACCTCGTTGGCGGCGGGCGCGGCGCTCGCGCTCTTCATCACGACATGCTTCCTGTGCGCGGCGGCATTCATCTCGGTGCTGGAAAAATATGGTCCGGTGCAGGCTTGCCTCGCCGGTGCCGGCGTTTTCTTTCTGCTGACCCTGACTGCTGCAGTGAGCTATTGGGCCTACAAGCGGCAGTTGCGCAAGCAAGCCCATATCGCGGCCGAGCGCGCCGCGAAGTCGACGGCCGCGAGCATGCTCGCGGACCCCATGCTGCTCGCCACGGGACTCCAGATCGTTCGCGCCATCGGGATCAAGCGGCTGTTGCCGATCCTGGCGATCGGCGGCGTCGCCCTCGGAATCATGGCGAGCCGCGCCGGCGTGCCCGACGAGACGTCGGCTGAACCTGCCGAGTGACGGCTCAAGCGGGTTAGAAAATTTCGTCGTAAGTCTCACGAGCGCATTTATCGGAATTGGGCACGGACGCCGCCGCGCAATTTTGCGCCATTTGGCACCAATGCCCCCTTCATCACGCAATCGCTACTCGGATAGGCAGGAGGTTGCCGCTACAAGCAGCGCCCCTGATTCCAAAAGCTATTTTTTTCGATGAAACCGTCCGTCAAGGCGAACCTCGCCGCATTCAATCACGACGCCCGGCTCTATTTGACGCTCGGCATCGCCAACTGGTCGATCTTCGTCGACCACATCCCGAACAATGTCGTCAACTTGCTGACGCTGCGAAACTTCGGCTTCAGCGGCGCCGCAGACCTGTTCGTGTTCGTGGCGGGCTATGGCATGGCCATCATTCATGGCAAGATGGCGCTGGAGCGTGGTTACGTCGTCGCAGCGACGCGCATCTTCCAGCGCGTTTGGCGGCTCTACGCCGCTTATGTCGTTCTGTTCGTGATCTACATCGACACCATCGCCTATGTCGCCTCGCAATCGATGGCGCCAGAGATCATCCACGAATACAACATTTCCGGGATCATCGAGCATCCGCTGCGCATCCTGGTACGCGGACTGGTGCTGCAGGAAGAGCCGCTGAACCTCGATCTCCTGCAACTGATGATCCCGCTGATGGCGTTTCTTCCGTTCGCGCTGTGGGGGCTGTTGCGGCGTCCGAACCTGACGCTGGCGGCATCGGTCGCCCTGTACTTCGCGGCGCGCTGGTTCGATTGGAATTTCCGGGTCTATCCGGACCAGGAGTGGACCTTCAACCCGTTCTGCTGGCAGATGCTGATGGTGCTGGGCGGCTGGTTCGCCGTCACCGGTACGTCGGGCCGCGCCCTGCACGGCCTGACCTGGCTGCGCGTCCTTGCAGGCGCTTATCTCGTATTCGCGATGGCGATCACGCTGATGCGCCACTCGCCGACGCTGGCCGTCTACTTGCCGGATATCGTGCTCAACAATATCACGCCGACCGACAAGGAAAACCTCGCACCCTATCGCGTGGTCCACTTCCTCGCGCTCGCTTTCCTCGCGACCCATCTGGTCCCGGCCGATCACCCCGGTCTGCAATTGAGGCCGCTCCAGGCGGTCATCAGATGCGGCGAGGAATGGCTCGCCGTGTTCTGCGTCGGCGTGTTCCTGTCCTTTGCCGGACATCTCATCCTGATCACCGGCGCCAATCTGGTGGTGATGCAGATCTCCGTGAGTCTGGCCGGCTTCGCGGCGATGGCCGCGGTCGCGTATTACATCGCTTGGTCGAAGCGGCAGGACCTGCCCGCGGCCTTACGCCAGCAGGCCTAGCCCGGCACCTTCCGATTCCGCTAGGCCGACCATCACGGCTGCGCTATGCGGAGCGGGAGCGGATTGCGCGAGGAGGCCGGGCGTGGCGATGGCGAAAGGCGGGGGTGAGGGAGCCGACAGCGCGCCCCGGCGCGGCCGGCCAAGGTCGATCGAGACCACCAACGCCATTCTCCAGAGCGCCTATGCGCTGATGGCCACGACCGGCCTTGCCGCCACCACCATCGACGCGGTCGCGCGGCGTTCCAGCGTCTCCAAGATGACGATCTACAAATGGTGGCCGTCTCGCGAGGCGTTGCTGATCGACGCCTTCCTCCAGCATGCCGCGCAGATGCTGCCGCTACCGCCTGCAAGCTCCGGCAGTGCCGCCGCGCGCGCACGCCGCCACGCCGCGGCCTATGCCGAAGCGCTCCAGGGCGAGTTCGGCAAGGTCCAGCTCGCCGTGATCTCCGAATGCATTTCCAAGACCGGCTCAGCCGAGCTGTTCTACGCCCGTTATCTGCAATTCCGCCGCGACGCCCTGGTCGAGATGATCGCCGCCGGCCAGAACGACGGCAGCATTCTGGCGGAAGCACCGCCGGAGGATCTCTACGACGCGATCTATGGCGGCCTGTTCTACCGCTACGTCTTCCGCATTGCGCCGATCACGCCGGCCTACGCGCGCAATCTGGTTGACCTCGTGCTCCGGCCGAAGAGCTAGCCTCGCATTACCGCGCCGGCCGGATCGGTGCTGAAAGCTTGTCAGTGCGGTCGCGCTCGGTCATGTCCTCGACCGTGTCCATCGGCGCGGTCAGCTCGTAGACATAGGAGACGTCGGTGAAATAGCGCTTGGCGGCGCCGCCGAGCGCCTCGGGCGCGACCCGGTCGAGCAGGATCAGGCCGAAATCGGAATCGGGGCGGCGCGTCGCCTCGCTGGTGTTGAACTCCTCCCAGCGGAAATGAAAAACCTCGCCAGTCCCCTCGCTCGTCACCGTCCAATTGGCGGTGATGTGCGGATGCTTGCCGACCAGCGACAGGCCCTCGTCGGAGTGCGAGGCCAGTTCGAAGAACAGCAGCGACAGGCTCTGCGCCGCGCGCGCGCTGACTGCGATGTCCGGACCGGTGACGGCGATGCGGTCGGCGTGCGGGATGGCGCGCGCCTCGAACAGGCCCTTCAGCTTGACGCCCTGCCACTGGCTCTCGCTGAGCAGCGAGACGACGTTGGACATGGCGTGAATGCGGCCAATCAGGAGTTCACGCGCGACATCGATGTCGGAGCCATGGCGCAGCGTGCGCGTCACGATCGACTGGATCACCGCCAGGATGTTCTTGACCCGGTGGTTGAGCTCGTCGATGACGGCCGTCAGCCGACGCTCGAAGCCGATTCTGACCTGGATTTCCCGGCTGAGCCGCAGATTGTTGTAGGCGACATAGCCGAACAGGCCACACACCATCGCGGTGATCGCAAAGCCGATCGCCGCCACGATGATCGCAGTCTGCTCGGCGCGGCGCGCCGAGTTGGTCTTGGCGTAATAGCCGAGCTGCCAGTCGCGACCGCCGAAGCTCACCGTTCGCGTCGCCGATGGCGCCGGCCCATCCGCCGCCGTCGTGCGGGCCGAGACCACGCCTTGATCGTTGGCGACAAGCTCGCCACCCTCCCTGCGCGGATCCTTCAGCGCGACCGCGAACAGCGACATGTCGTCATTGGTCAGCATCAAGGAGGCGAGCTCGTAGGAAAATGTGATGAAGCCCACCGGCTCCGTGGCGCCCTCGGGGATGACCGGAGCGGCCACGATGATGCCGACCGGTCCGTCGCCGCGCAGGAGAGGAACCGGCTCGGAGGCAACCGACCTCTTCTCCACTCTGGCACGTGTCAGCATGGCGCTGCGCACCTGATCCTGGTCATAGCTGCGGCCGGGCAGCGCCTTGGTCTCATTGCTGCGCGGTTCGAGGTCCATCAGCACGTCGATCGGCTGAGTGACACGCGCCGGATCGATCGGCTTGTCGTCATAGCTGCGGATCTGCGGATTGGGGAAGCCGGCGCTGGCGATGGCGGCCTGCGCTGCGGCAAGCTCGTCCGGCTTCAGGCGGGCGACCCAGCCGGCCACCACGAAATCGGTCTTGAAGGCGTAGATCGCCGAGCGCAGCGGCTCGAGCATGTTCGGTTTGAGCACCGACGGCGTCCGGAACAGGCCGGAGGCAACCCGCGCAAGCAGTTCGCGCTCGGTGAGCCGGTCCTGGACCAGGCTCGCATGGACGTCGATCGCGCGCGCCAGCGCGATCCGGTCCAGCGCCAGCTCCTGGTCGTGGACGCGATAGGCCGCAAGCCCGGAGAGCAAGGCTCCGAGCAGGGCGATGAAGCCGATGATGAAACCCAGCCGGACCACGCGACTACTCAGGCGAAAGCGGGAGGTCGGCAATAAACAAGGAACATATGAACGCCGCTCGAACGGCCATGTGCCGAAACAGGGTGAACCCCGGTGGCCGAGATAATGAAGGAGGAGGCATCAGTACGCAACTTGGGTCGCCTGAAAAGCATAATCCGCTCGGCCGATGGTCCGGCCGGGATGGTTCGGCTCCCGGGCACCGGAGGTAGATAATCGCCCTGTCCGAAATTGGTTCCGCGGATGGCTCCGCCCACTGGGCGTTAACGGATAGAAACGCCTGCGTTAAGTCGTCGCGTCGGTCAGCTGTCCCGTTTCAAGCCGCCTTTGGCCTCGATAAAGCCGATGATGCGGTCGAGCCCCTGGCTCTTCTTCAGGTTGGTCATGACGAACGGACGCTCGCCGCGCATCCGCCTGGCGTCCGTCTCCATCTTTTCCAGCGAGGCGCCGACATGGGGCGCCAGGTCGATCTTGTTGATGACAAGGAGGTCGGACCGGGTGATGCCGGGGCCGCCCTTGGACGGGATCTTGTCGCCGGCCGCGACGTCGATGACGTAAATGGTGAGGTCGGCGAGCTCCGGGGAAAAAGTGGCAGCGAGATTATCACCGCCGGATTCGATCAGCACGAGATCGAGCCCGGGAAACTTGGCGCGCATGTCCGCCACCGCGGCGAGATTCATCGAGGCATCCTCTCGGATCGCGGTATGCGGGCAGCCGCCGGTCTCGACCCCTGCAATGCGATCCGGCGTCAGCGAGCCCGAGCGCACGAGGAATTCCGCATCCCATTTGGTGTAGATGTCGTTGGTGATCGCGGCGATGTCGTAGCGCTCGCGCATGGTCTTGCAGAGCAGGTCCATCAGCGCGGTCTTGCCCGATCCGACCGGGCCGCCGATGCCGACACGCAAGGGGCCGTGAGACGTAGCCATCGTTTCTTTCCTATCGTCGTCCTGGCGATTGCGGAATGTACTGGCCCGCAATCATGATCTGAACAGCCGCGTATATTGCGTTTCGTGCCGCAGGCTGGCGAGGTCGGCGCGAAACGTCGCGCTGCCGAGATCGTCCAACGTCGCATTCAGCGCACGATTGGCCGTCGCGGCAACCGCGGCTTCCAGCTTCACCAACACGCGCTGGCTGTCGGTCTGGCCGAGCGGGATGAGCCGGCTGGCCGCGGAAATCCAGTTCGAGACCAGCGCATGCAGGAAGCCGTGCAAGGTCGGCGCCAGCGGCACGCCATGCACGGCAGCGACGACGCCGACGGCGACGGGATAGACCAGCGGCGTTCGGCATGCCCCAACCATGGCATTCAATCCGTCGGCATCCCAAGCGGCGCGGGCGATGTCGATGAAGGCGCGGCCCTGCGACGTCGTCTCCAGCTGTCGCTCGCGCGACGGCACAAAGGCCGCGGCGAGCTCGGCGATATCGCTCAAGGTGGCGCCCTCGTCCGCTTCAGTGGCGCGATAGGCGTGGACCAAAAACGTCGCATCGCAGAAGCCCGAGCCGTCGCGGAGCATTGCGTCGAGCCAGTCCGCCAGCGTCGCTGTGTCTGCGATGTCTCCGGCTTCGACCGCCCATTCGATGCCGCTGGAGTAGGAAAAGCCGCCGACGGGAAACGCCGGCGACAGCCAGGTCATCAGCCGGTACAGCGCCGCCGCCTCGCGCTCCGCGAGATCGCCGGCGCCGACCGGCTCATTTGTGGTCGTGAGCATGCTTGTGGCCGTGGTGATGATCGGGGTGATCGCAATGCTCGTCGTGGTGATGATGATCGTGGCTGTGACCATGGTCATGCGCAACATGGTCATGCGCGTGGTTGTCGTGTCCACGTGCGTGACCGGCATCGGCATAGGCGCCGCCTTCGGGATCGAACGGCGCCTCGATCTCGATCACGCGCGCACCGAGGCCCTTCACCATGGCTTCGATGACGTGGTCGCGGCGAATGCGCAGCCCCTTGGCCATGATCTGCGTCGGCAGATGGCGATTGCCGAGATGCCAGCCGACGCGGATGAGGTGGTGCGGATCCTGGCCGCGGATCTCCAGCAGCGGCTCGGGCGCGGCGACCACCTCGACCAGCCGACCGTCCTCCAGCACCAGCGCATCGCCGCCGCGCAGCGCAACGGCATTCTCCAGGTCGAGCAGGAAGGCGAGCCCCCGCGTCCCCATCATCGCCATGCGGCGGCGGTGCCGATCGTCGAAATCGAGCACGACTGTATCCGCTGGCGCTTCTGTGAAGCGGTGTTGTCCCTTGACCTGCGTCGCCCGGATCATGCGCTGCTACCTCAGAGCTTCTCGACCTTGCCGTCGCTGATGATCTCGATCACCGTCGGCGCCGTCTTCATCTGCGCGGAATATTCGCGCCACACCTTCATGTGCGGCGCCTTGGCATGCGCCGTGAGATCGTCGCGGGTCTCCCAGCGTTCGACCACCACGTATTGATTGGGGTTATTGACACTGACACTACCGTCGTAGGAGAGGCAGCCCTTCTCCTTGAGCGTCTCGACGGTGCAGGCCTTGTGCCCCTTGATGAAGTCGTCCTTGTTTTCCGGCTTCATGGGCGTGGTGGCGATGACATAGATCATGAGGGTTATTCCCTGTTGTTCTTGTTAGCGTATGTCGACCTTCTCGGGCGTGATCACTTCGATCTTCGGCGGTGCCGTGAAGCACTTCACCGCGACGCGGCCGAACGTCTTCATGTGCTCCTGGCCGCGATGCGGCACCAGCGCCTCGGCATTCTCCCACTGTTCGACGAACACCATCTTGGCGGGATCGGTGACACTCTCGTGCAAATCATAGGCGATATTGCCGGGCTCTTTCCGGGTCTCCTTGATGCAGGCAGTGGCAGCTGCAATGAATTCGGCGCGCGTTTCGGGCTTGATGGTCAGGGTGGCAACGACGTAGATCACGAGAAATCCTCCCGGCTTTTCTTTTGGGTTCAAGATACCGGGCGGGACATTAGACCAGGCGGGATCGAACGCAACACCGTAAATCCGCTCCCCCGGGGGCGCGCCGGGGGCATGTGTCGAGGCGCTATTTCAGTACATGAAATATCGCTGCGCCATCGGCAGCACTTCGGCCGGCGCGCAAGTGAGAAGCTCGCCGTCGGCGCGCACCTCATAGGTCTCCGGATCGACCTCGATATTGGGCGTGGCGTCGTTGTGGATCATGCTCTTCTTCGAGATTTTTCCGCGGGTGTTCTGGACCGCATAGAGCTTCTTGTCGATTCCGAGTTTTCGCGCGAGGCCGCCGGTGATCGCGGCCTTCGAGGTGAACACCACGGAGGACGCGGTCCGCGCCTTGCCGAAGGCACCGAACATCGGCTGGTAGTGCACCGGCTGCGGCGTCGGGATCGAGGCGTTGGGATCGCCCATGGGCGCTGCGACGATCATGCCGCCCTTGACGATGCAGTCCGGCTTGACGCCGAAGAAGGCCGGCGACCACAGCACGAGATCGGCGAGCTTGCCCTTCTCCACCGAGCCAATCAGCTTCGAGACGCCATGGGCGATCGCGGGATTGATGGTGTATTTGGCGATATAGCGCTTGACGCGAAAATTGTCGTTGTCCTTGCCCTTGTCCTGCGGCAGCGAGCCGCGCTGCTTCTTCATCTTGTCGGCTGTCTGCCAGGTGCGGATGATGACTTCGCCAAGGCGGCCCATGGCCTGGGAGTCCGAGGACATCATCGAGAGCGCGCCGAGATCGTGCAGGATGTCTTCGGCGGCGATCGTCTCCTTGCGGATACGGCTCTCGGCGAAGGCCAGATCTTCCGCGATCGAGGGATCGAGATGGTGACACACCATCAGCATATCCAGATGCTCGTCGATGGTGTTGCGCGTGAAGGGGCGCGTCGGATTGGTCGAGGACGGCAGCACGTTCTTCAAGCCGGCAACCTTGATGATATCAGGGGCGTGACCGCCGCCGGCGCCCTCGGTGTGGAAGGCGTGGATGGTGCGACCTTTGAAGGCCTTGATGGTATCCTCGACGAAGCCGGATTCGTTCAGCGTGTCGGTGTGGATCATCACCTGGATGTCGTAATCGTCGGCCACCGATAGGCAATTGTCGATGGCAGCCGGCGTCGTGCCCCAATCTTCGTGCAGCTTCAGCGCACAGGCGCCGGCCTTGATCATCTCGACCAGCGCGGCAGGCCGCGAGGCGTTACCCTTGCCGGAGATGCCGAGATTGACCGGAAAGGCGTCGAACGACTGGATCATCCGCCCCATGTGCCACGGCCCCGGCGTGCAGGTGGTGGCGAACGTGCCGTGCGAGGGGCCGGTGCCGCCGCCGAGCATCGAGGTCACGCCAGACATCAGCGCGTGCTCGATCTGCTGCGGACAGATGAAATGGATGTGACTGTCGAATCCGCCGGCGGTGAGGATCTTGCCCTCGCCCGCGATCACGTCGGTGCCGGGACCGATGACGATGGTGACCCCCGGCTGGATGTCGGGATTGCCGGCCTTGCCAATACCGGCGATCATGCCGTCCCTGATCGCGACGTCGGCTTTCACGATTCCCCAGTGATCGACGATCAGCGCATTGGTGATGACGGTGTCAGCCGCGCCCTGCTTGTTGGTGACCTGTGATTGCCCCATGCCGTCGCGGATCACCTTGCCGCCGCCGAATTTCACCTCCTCGCCGTAGGTGGTGAAATCCTTCTCGACCTCGATGATGAGGTCGGTGTCGGCCAGCCGCACCCTGTCGCCGGTGGTCGGACCGAACATGTCGGCATAGACGGAACGCTTTATTTTGACGGACATCACAAGCCCCGTTTGCGTTTGAATTTCGGATTGGTGCTCACAGCGAGGCCCTCGCTGTGAGCACCATGTCGTCGAATGTCGTATCGAGCCAGGCGTTGTCGCCGCGGCAGCCCGCGACCACCTGCTCGGACCAGCCGACGTAGTCGGTGAGGTCGTCACGCTCTTCGGCGGCTGGATCGGAATGAATGCGCGCGCCGATGTTGCTGATCTTGTCGGCGATCTTGATCAGCCTGGCACCGGCCGACTTTTTCTGTGCTTCGATCACCTGCCGACGCCGTCGTTCGGCCTTCGGCAGGCTCATGTCGTCGGTGCACTCGACGACGAGTGACGCGACACGGTCGGAGAATTTTTGCGCGAGCTCCTCGCGCGTGGTGTCGGTGTCCTCGATCGCATCATGCAGCCAGCCGGCCGCAACGAGTTCGGCGTCGGTGCCATCGGTCGCGGTCGCAAGCAGGTTCGCGACCTCGGCGAGGTGGTTGATGTAAGGCTCATGACCGCGGCCCTTGCGCGCCATCCCGTTGTGGCGGCGCGCGGCGAGCTCGGCGGCTTCGGAGACGAGGCGGACGGGTGACAGCATGGCAAAGACCTCCGTTTTCGTCTCAACCGTGCCGTGCCGCGCTCGTTCCTGTGGAGCTCACAGCTTCCCCATCACGTCGCCGCGGAAGCCGTAGATGGTCTTCTTGCCGGCCACCGCGACGAGTTGGACGTCGCGGGTCTGGCCCGGCTCGAACCGGACGGCGGTGCCGGCGGCGATGTCAAGGCGCATGCCGCGGGCCTTCTTGCGGTCGAACTTCAGTGCCGGGTTGGTCTCGAAGAAATGGTAGTGCGAGCCGACCTGGATCGGGCGGTCGCCGGTATTGGCAACCGTCAGCGTCACGGTCTTGCGGCCAGCATTGAGCTCGATCTCGCCGTCCTTGATGAAGAGTTCGCCGGGGATCATGCTCTCGCTCCTACCTGATCGGCTCGTGCACGGTGACGAGCTTGGTGCCATCCGGAAACGTCGCCTCGACCTGGATGTCGTGGATCATCTCGGGGATGCCGGGCATCACCTGTTCACGGGTGAGGACCTGCGCGCCGGATTGCATCAGCTCGGCGACGGTGCGCCCGTCGCGCGCGCCTTCGAGGATGAAATCGGAAATGATCGCGATCGATTCGGGATGGTTGAGCTTGACGCCGCGATCCAGCCGGCGGCGGGCCACGATGGCCGCCATCGAGACCAGAAGCTTGTCCTTTTCGCGGGGAGACAGGTTCATGCGAAATCTCTTCCGTTCAACGCATCAATTCAGCTGGTCAGTTCAGCCAGAGCCTCGGCAGCGCCGCACCGCTGCGCGCCAGCACGGCCATCATGTCGGCACGCAGGCGCGCCGCATCTTGGGCACAGAACCGCGCCATTGCAAAGCCATTCCAGGCGGACATTCCGACCTCGCCGGAGAATGAGTCCGACGCTTCCCGGATGCGCTCGATCAATGCCTCGTCGCCGGGCACGATCAGCGCCGTGCCGATCGCCGCGCCGCTTTTGGCCATCGCGGATCGCGCGAGTTTTGCGCCGATATTGCCGTCGAGCCTGACGGTTTCCGCGAACACGAGCTTGCCGCCGCGGGAGAGCCGCCAACGGTCGACGAATTCGCCCTGCTCCACCCGCTCGCCCATGGCGGTGCGGCCGAACACGACGATCTCGCAAAGCAGGAGCGAGGCCGTCTCATCGAGAGCGATGTCGAAGCTACGATGGACGCGGGCGCGATCGAACAGAATCGTCTCTTGCGGCAGCCATCCGATATGCGCACCCGTGGCGACCTTCAAGGCGATATTGAGCTGCGCCGCCGCTCCGGGGGCACGATAGACCTTCTCGGCCGCCGCCGTGGTCAAGGTCAGGCGCGAACCCTCGCCCGCGGCAATATCGATATCAAAATTGTCCCCGCCGGCAACGCCGCCGGCCGTGTTGACGAACACGCCGGAGAGGCCCTCGCCTTCCGGAGAGGGAAAGCGGACGCGCAGGGAGCCGGATTCATGCAAGATCCCTCGCCGCGTCACGCCGTCGCGCGCGTGGACGTCGAAGCGCACTACGCCACGGGCGCGGTTGGCTTCAAACACCGAAGATGTCGTTAAAACGTCGCTGCGCATCCGTCTCCCCAGCCGGCCGCGGCAGAAATTTTGGGATTACAGCGCCATCTGGCGGCTGATTTCGGCCGGGTCGAGATTGGAGCGGTCGCAGGTGAACTTCACCGCGCCGCGATCCATCACCGCAAAACTGTCGCCGAGTTCGCAGGCAAAGTCGAGGTATTGTTCGACCAGCACGATGGCGATGTTGCCGAGGTTGCGCAGGTACGAGATGGCGCGGCCGATGTTCTTGATGATCGAGGGCTGGATGCCTTCGGTCGGCTCGTCGAGCAGCAGCAGCTTTGGCCGCATCACCAGTGCGCGGCCGATCGCGAGCTGTTGCTGCTGGCCGCCGGAGAGATCGCCACCGCGCCGGCCGAGCATGGATTGCAGCACCGGGAATAGCGAGTACACGTCGTCCGGAATGTGCCTGTCCTCGCGCCTGAGCGGGCCGAAGCCGGTCTTGAGATTTTCCTCGACCGTCAGAAGCGGAAATATCTCGCGGCCCTGCGGCACGAAGCCGATGCCTTTGCGCGCGCGCTCATAGGGCTTCAGGGCCGTGATGTCGCTGCCGTCGAGCACGATCGCGCCCGATGAGATCGGATACTGGCCGACCATGGCGCGCAAGAGCGAGGTCTTGCCGACGCCGTTGCGTCCGAGCACGCAGGTCACCTTGCCGGGCTCGGCCGCGATCGACACACCGCGCAGGGCCTGCGCCGCGCCGTAGAACAGGTTGATATCCTTGACCTCGAGCATCGTTCAGCGTCCCAGATAAACTTCGATGACCCGCTCGTTGGCCGAGACCTGGTCGATGGTGCCTTCGGCGAGCACGGTACCCTCGTGAAGGCAGGTGACCTTGACGCCGAGCTCGCGCACGAACGTCATATCGTGCTCGACCACCATCACTGTGTGGGTCTTGTTGATTTCCTTGAGCAGTTCGGCGGTGAGATGCGTCTCGACGTCGGTCATGCCGGCGACCGGCTCGTCGACCAGCAGCAGCTTCGGATCCTGCGCGAGCAGCATGCCGATCTCGAGCCACTGCTTCTGGCCGTGGCTGAGGCTGCCGGCGAGACGATTGCGGGCATCGGTGAGGCGGATCGTCTCCAGCACCCTGTCGATGCGCTCGGACTCGTCCTTGCTGCCACGCCAGAACAGCGTGCCCTTGACGCTGTGGTCGACATTGAGCGCCAGCAGCAGGTTGTCCTGCACGGTCTGGCTCTCGAACACGGTCGGCTTCTGGAATTTGCGGCCGATGCCGAGTTCGGCGATGCGGGTCTCGTCCAGGCGCGTCAGGTCGGTGACCCCGTCGAACAGCACCGTGCCTTCGTCGGGCTTGGTCTTGCCGGTGATGATGTCCATCATCGTGGTCTTGCCGGCGCCGTTCGGGCCGATGATCGCCCGCATCTCGCCGGGCTCGAGCGTCAGCGACAGGTTATTGATGGCGTGGAAGCCGTCGAAAGAGACGTGCACCCCGTCGAGATAGAGCATTGCGGAAGTGGCGCGGGTGTCCATGACGTTCATCGCGCTACTCCGCCATCCTGGGTTCGGTGATGCCGTCTTCGGCCGCGGCGCTCGCCGTCGTCGCAGCGGCGCGCTTTTCCTTCGACGAGTCCCACCATGCATTGAAGGTGCCGACGATGCCCTTCGGCAGCAGCAGCGTCACCAGGATGAACATCGCGCCCAGCATGAAGAGCCAGTAGGGCGCGAGCATGCCCGAGGTGAAGACCGTCTTGGCGTAGTTGACGACGACGGCGCCGAGCGCCGCGCCGACCAGCGTGCCGCGGCCGCCGACCGCGACCCAGATCACCGCCTCGATCGAATTGCCCGGCGCGAATTCGGACGGGTTGATGATGCCGACCTGCGGCACGTAGAGCGCACCAGCAACGCCGGCCATGCAGGCCGACAACGTGAACACGAACAGCTTGTAGGATTCGACCCGGTAGCCGAGAAACCGGCTACGCGATTCCGCGTCGCGGATTGCGATCAGCACCTTGCCGAGCTTGGAGGACACGACGGAGCGGCAGATCAGGAAGCTCGCGATCAGCGCCAGGCAGCTCAGCGCGAACAGCGCCGCGCGGGTTCCTTCCGCCTGGACGTTGAAGCCCAGAATGTCCTTGAAGTCGGTCAGACCGTTGTTGCCGCCGAAGCCGAAATCGTTGCGGAAGAACGCGAGCAGCAGCGCGTAGGTCATGGCTTGCGTGATGATCGACAGATACACGCCGGTGACGCGCGAGCGGAAGGCGAGCCAGCCGAAACAGAAGGCGAGCAGTCCCGGCACGACCAGCACCATCAGGGCTGCGAACCAGAACATGTCGAAGCCTTGCCAGTACCAGGGCAGGTTCGAATAGTTCAGGAACACCATGAAGTCCGGCAGGATCGGGTTGCCATAGACGCCGCGGCTGCCGATCTGGCGCATGAGGTACATGCCCATCGCATAGCCACCGAGCGAGAAGAAGGCGCCGTGACCGAGCGAGAGGATGCCGCAATAACCCCAGATCAGGTCGATCGAGAGTGCGAGAATTGCGTAGCAGACATATTTGCCCCAGAGCGCGACGAGATAGGTCGGCACCTGCAGGAACGAACCCGCGGGCAGCAGCAGGTTGGAGAGCGGGATGAGGATGCCGCAGGCCGCGACGACGGCAAGGAAGATCGTCGCGCCGCGGTCCAGCGACCGCGTCAGCATGTGAGGGGTCATGCTTCCACCGCACGGCCCTTGAGCGCGAACAGGCCGCGCGGCCGCTTTTGAATGAACAGGATGATGAGAACGAGGATCGCGATCTTGCCGAGCACGGCGCCGGCGACCGGCTCCAGGAACTTATTGGCGATGCCGAGCGTGAAGGCGCCGACCAGCGTGCCCCAGAGATTGCCGACACCGCCGAACACCACGACCATGAAGCTGTCGATGATGTAGCTCTGGCCGAGATTGGGACTGACGTTGTCGATCTGCGACAGCGCCACGCCGGCGATGCCGGCGATGCCCGAGCCGAGACCGAAGGTCAGCGCGTCGACGCGTGAGGTGGCGATGCCCATCGAAGCCGCCATGCGGCGGTTCTGCGTCACCGCGCGCATCTCGAGCCCGAGCGCCGTGTAGCGCAGCATCGCGAGCAGAATGACGAACACCGCAAGCGTGAAGACTAGGATCCAGAGCCGGTTATAGGTGATGGTGATCTGGCCGAGCTCGAACGCACCGCTCATCCAGGAGGGGTTGCCGACCTCGCGGTTGGTCGGACCGAACATGGTGCGCACCGCTTGCTGGAGCACCAGCGACAGGCCCCAGGTCGCCAGCAGCGTCTCCAGCGGACGGCCATAGAGGAAGCGGATGATGCTGCGCTCGATCAGCACGCCGAGGGCGCCGGCGACGACGAAGGCGAGCGGCACGGCGATCAGCAGCGAATAGTCGAACAGGCCGGGATAGCGGGTGCGGATCACGTCCTGCACCACGAAGGTGACGTAGGCGCCGATCATCACCATCTCGCCATGAGCCATGTTGATGACGCCCATCACGCCGAAGGTGATGGCGAGCCCGATCGCGGCGAGCAGCAGCACCGAGCCGAGCGAGAGGCCGTACCAAGCATTCTGCACGGTGGACCAGACCGCCAGCGAGCTCTGGATCGAGCCGATCGCGCTCGCGGCGGCCTTGGTCACCGAGGCCGGCTGGTCGCCCATGCCGGTGAGCAGCGCCAGCGCCTCCTGGTCGCCGCGCGCCTTGAGGGTGGCGACCGCTTCGAGCTTCTCGACCTCGGCGGCATCAGGCTTGAACAGCAGGATGCCGGCGCGGGCGTCGCCGAGCGCAGCCTTGACGGATTTGTTAGTTTCCTTGGCGAGCGCACCATCGACCGCCTCGAGCGCGGTTTCGTCGTGCGACTTGAACACGGATTGCGCAGCCTGGAGCCGCGTTCCGGCATCCGGCGACTGCAGCGTCAGGGTGCCGATCGCAGCGTCGACGCTGCGGCGCAGGCGGTTGTTGAGACGCACTGCGCTCGCGCTGTCGGGAACGCTGGCGACGGATTCACCGGTCGCCGCGTCGATCGACTTGCCGTCGGCGCCGGTGACGTAAACCTTCTTGCTATCAGGATCGGCCATGAGGCGGCCGTCCTGGAGCGCGCTGATGATGGGAAAGGCCAGCTTGTTGCCGCTGCTCGCGACGACGCCGATCGCTTCATCCGTGTCGGAAAAATCATCGTTGGCGAATTTGGCGACCGCATCCTCGAACGGACCGGCGAAGGCCGGCAGCGCGAACGCGATCAGGAACAACGAGAGCAGGAGCGAACAGAAACGGGCGGACAAATTGGCTGGCACTGTGAAAGACCCCGGCAGAATGGTGGAGAAGGCGGCGGGATCGCCGCCTTCTCCGATCGTGCAATGGAGCGTCAGATCCGGATCAGGAGCCCGAACCGAGGCACTTGTTGGTCTTGGTGTTGAAGTTGCCGCACTTCTTGCCGACCCAGTCGCCGACCAGGTCCTTGGAGCCGTCGAGCTCCTTCGACCAGGCATCGCCCGCGACAAGACCCGGGGTTTTCCACACCACGTCGAACTGGCCGTTGGCTTTGATTTCGCCAATGAACACCGGCTTGGTGATGTGATGGTTCGGAAGCATCTTGGAGGTGCCGCCGGTCAGGTTCTTAGCTTCGATGCCCGGGAGCGCATCGATCACCTTGTCCGGATCGGTTGACTTCACTTTCTCGACCGCCTTGACCCACATGTCGAAACCAATGACGTGAGCCTCCATCGGATCGTTGGTCACGCGCTTCGGATTCTTGGTGTAGGTCTGCCACGCCTTGATGAACTTCTCGTTCTCCGGCGACTTGATGGACTGGAAGTAGTTCCAGGCGGCGAGATGGCCGAGCAGCGGCTTGGTGTCGATGCCGGCGAGTTCTTCCTCACCCACCGAGAACGCGACGACCGGGATGTCCTTTGCCTTGATGCCCTGGTTGCCGAGCTCCTTGTAGAACGGAACGTTGGCGTCGCCGTTGATGGTCGACACCACCGCGGTCTTCTTGCCGGCCGAGCCGAACTTCTTGATGTCAGCCACGATCGTCTGCCAGTCGGAATGACCGAACGGCGTGTAGTTGATCATGATGTCTTCCTGGGCGACACCCTTGGACTTCAGATAGGCTTCCAGGATCTTGTTGGTGGTGCGCGGATAGACATAGTCGGTGCCCGCGAGCACCCAGCGCTTCACCTTCTCGTCCTTCATCAGATAGTCGACGGCGGGGATCGCCTGCTGGTTCGGCGCAGCACCGGTGTAGAACACGTTGCGCTCGCTCTCCTCGCCCTCGTACTGGACGGGGTAGAGCAGGATGCTGTTCAGCTCCTTGAACACCGGGAGCACCGACTTGCGTGACACCGAGGTCCAGCAGCCGAACACGACCGCAACCTTGTCCTTGGTGATCAGCTCGCGCGCCTTCTCGGCGAACAGCGGCCAGTTCGAAGCGGGATCGACGACGACGGCTTCGAGCTTCTTGCCGTTCACGCCGCCCTTCTTGTTCTGCTCGTCGATCAGGAAGAGGATGGTATCCTTCAGCGTGGTTTCGCTGATGGCCATGGTGCCGGAGAGGGAGTGAAGCACGCCGACCTTGATGGTGTCGTCAGCGGCCTTCGCACTGGAAATGGAAGCCAGACCGAGCATCAGTCCGGCGGTCGCGGCGAGAACGCCACGGCGGCTAAATGACGCCGCTATATCGTGAGTGGATTTGCTATGCATGAGTGTCTCATCTCCCTGACGCAGACGTGAAAAACGCTGCGAAACGGCCCCACGGCCGCCTGCGATTAACGGATTCGCAAGAACCGTGCCATGGATTGGACACCGATCAAGTCGTTGTTTTTGTTTGTAAACTTGCCTGAAAACGAAGTATCGCCACTATCCGCCAGCCCAAATTTTAGGCAATTCAAATGTATGCGAAAGCGGCAGGCAGGTTACTTTCTGAGCAGGCTGCGCACTCTGGCTAAATTTCCGGCATAACTATTTCTGCACCGCAATCGGCCATTTGTGGCCCACGTGCCTTGAAAGCGCCCCCTCAATGTTCCATATGGTGGCCGAGGCGTCTTGCGAATCAAGAGGCCGTTGCGAGCCGCGTGTTCTTAAGCCCTTTCGGGCGTCTGGCTTGCCCCATCTCACCAAGCCATCCGACACCCCAAACACGCAGGTGTCCCATTTGACACCCCTATTGCGCGTGCCCCGCTAACTGCGCCGGGCGCCTGCTTTCGACATGGAAAGAACCCCTCTTTTGACTTCCTTTCAGGATTTCGGCCTCGCCGAACCCATCGCACGTGCCCTCACCGAAGAGAACTACGTCACCCCCACCCCCATCCAGGCCCAGACGATCCCGACCGCGCTGACTGGCCGCGACGTGGTCGGCATCGCCCAGACGGGAACCGGCAAGACCGCGGCCTTCGCGCTGCCGATCCTGCACCGCCTGCTCGAGAACCGCATCAAGCCGCAGCCGAAGACGACCCGCGTCCTGGTGCTCTCGCCCACCCGCGAGCTGTCCGGCCAGATCCTCGACAGCTTCAACGCCTATGGCCGCCACATCCGCCTGTCTTCGACGCTTGCCATCGGCGGCGTGCCGATGGGCCGTCAGGTCCGCTCGCTGATGCAGGGCGTCGAGGTGCTGGTCGCCACTCCCGGCCGCTTGCTCGACCTCGTGCAGAGCAACGGACTGAAGCTCGGCAGCGTCGAATTCCTCGTGCTCGACGAGGCCGACCGCATGCTCGACATGGGCTTCATCAACGACATCCGCAAAATCGTCGCCAAGCTGCCGATCAAGCGGCAGACGCTGTTCTTCTCGGCCACCATGCCGAAGGACATCGCCGAGCTGGCGGACGCCATGCTGCGGGACCCGGCCCGCGTTGCGGTCACCCCGGTCTCCTCGACGGTGGAACGCATCCAGCAGCGCATCATCCAGGTCGACTTCTCTTCCAAGCCCGCCTTACTGGCCAAGCTGCTGAAGGACGAGCCGGTCAACCGGGCCCTGGTCTTCACACGCACCAAGCACGGCGCCGACAAGGTCGTAAAGACACTCGAGAAGGCGGGCATCGCCGCGAGCGCCATCCATGGTAACAAGTCGCAGAACCATCGCGAACGGACGCTCGCCCAGTTTCGCACCGGTGAAATCCGCACGCTGGTCGCCACCGATATCGCCGCTCGCGGCATCGACGTCGACGGCATCACCCACGTCATCAATTTCGACCTCCCCAACGTGCCCGAGACCTACGTGCATCGCATCGGCCGCACCGCGCGCGCCGGCGCGGAGGGCACCGCGATCTCGCTGGTCGCAGGCGGCGAGGAACTCGCCTATCTCCGCGACATCGAGCGGTTGATCAAAGTGACGCTGCCGCGCGAAGACCACCGCACCGACGCGGGCCGCCGCGATGCGGGTCCTCCCCCGTCCCAGCAGCGTCAGGGCCGGCCCAGCCGCCCAGGCCAGCGTCCGCAAAGCGCACGGCATGGCGAGGGGCGGCGTGCCGACGAAAGGCATGCTGACGGTCGCCACCACAGTGCCGGCAAGCAGGGCGACGGACGGCCCGGCAGCGGCCCGAAGGCTTCGAAGCCATCTCGTCACGGCCGCTCCGGCGGCAAGGCGCATTCTTCGCCAAACGGCCGTCCTGAACAGCGTTCCGCGCATAGCGCCGGGGCGTCTGATGGGATACAAGGCGTTGCCTTTTTGCGGCGCGAGAGTCGGCCGAACGGCCAACCGAGCCGCAAACCCCATTCGCACTAGCCGTCCACGACCTGGAGAAATTCATGGCTAAGGAAGAGCTGATCCAGTTCGAAGGACTGGTCACCGAAATCCTCCCCGACGCACGCTACCGCGTGCAACTCGACGCCGGACACGAGATCGTCGCCTACACCGCCGGCAAGATGAAGAAAAACCGCATCAAGACGCTGGCGGGCGACCGCGTGACGGTGGAGATGTCGCCCTATGACCTCGAAAAGGGCCGGCTGATTTTCCGCCACAAGGACGAACGCCCGAGCGGCATGGGCGGACCTCCGCGTCCCGGGCAGCGCGGTGGCCAGTTCCGCCGCCGCTAACAGGGGTCAGCGCGCGAGCGCGGACCCAAAATCTCGACCTGTATGCTGATCCGCCGTGACCGTCACGGCGGATCAAAAAAACGTGCATGCAGGATTGTTATGCGGCCTTGTTTCCAGTAAAAACAGCTCATCGATTTTCGGCCGGACGACATTGGCATCCACCGGTACAGCCGGTTCAGACACGCTGACGACCCTTCCAAAATTCGATCTAACCTGTCCGCGCAAGCGGGCTCTTACATTGTGTTATCTGAGAAGGGACTACCCCCATGAGCATGGGAACCGTGAAGTGGTTTAACGCGACCAAGGGCTTCGGCTTCATCCAGCCCGACGACGGCGGCCAGGACGTGTTCGTCCACATCAGCGCCGTCGAGCGCGCTGGCCTCGGCACGCTGAACGAAGGCCAGAAGATCTCCTACGAGATCGTGGCCGACCGCCGTTCCGGCAAGTCGGCAGCGGACAACCTCCGCTCCGCCGGCTGAGCTAGCGCTTAGGGCCCGATCGGCTCAAGCGAACAAGTAAAGGAAAGGCCGGGCGCAACGCCCGGCCTTTTTTTCATTACAGGCAGGACGACGGTACACCGTTGTAAGGAACGCAGGTGACCTGGCGCGGCCGCGTGTAGGAGACATCGGCCAGCGTTACGCCCGACTTCAACACGTAGCCCACCGAAGGTGTGTAAAGGTAGCTCACCTCGCTGAGAATGAGGTAGGTCGACGGGACCAAGAGCGTCGGGGGGATCATCGACGTGACAATGTCGCCTTTCTTGTGGGCCGAGACCGTCAGCGTCGCCTGGGTTGCACCGCTCGCAATGGTGCCGCCCGTGCTCCAGTCAACCGTGGCAATGCTGTTCTTATCGATATGGATCTGCGAGATCGCGCCCTTCACGAGCGTAGCGTCGTAAGGCATGATCACCGATATGCTTGCCGTGAACGTGTCCTGCATGTTGCTATCGGCGAGCGTCGTTGACTGCGACGTCAAATCGGACAGAGTCCGTGCAATCATCGTGACTTTGCTTTTGATGGCCACGGCCGATGAAAATTCGACGGTGCCGAAGAACATCGCCAGCATCAGCGGCACGATGACCGCGAATTCAGTCGCCGCAACCGCGCGCCCGTCGGCGACGAAGTCCCCCACGCAGCTACGGGCTTTTCTCCAGATATTCGCAATCATCTGCATCGGTCCGCTCGGATCCATCTGTCTCAGAAGGGTTCATTCTTGAAGGCCGCTGTCGCCACCAGCAGCCGCTTGTTGCTGCAGCCCATGTTGAAGCCGAGCCCGGTGACGAAGAGCGGCCACTGATAGAACAGCCGCACCACGACGACCTGGCCGGCGGTCCCGGCACCGTACTGCACACCGGTTGGGTTGAAGCTGCAGGAATCGCCATAGCTGGTGAGGCTCAGCGATCCGAAGCTGTTCGTGCTCACGACGTCGACGTAGAGCTTGGCGCAATCGAACAGCGCCGGGATCTGGTTACAAACGTAAGTCTTGAACGTCGTTTGCGAGCAGGGTGTGCTCACGCCGGATACCGCGCAGGCCGTCACTGAACCGGATTGCGCCTGACCGGTCAGCAACACGCGCGCGGAATTCTGCGCGACGGTCTCGAGCACCTGGCTCGCGAAGAACATCAGCGCCGACTCGATGATGGCGAACAGCAGCGCGAAGAAAACCGGCGCGACGAGCGCGAACTCGACGGCTGCCGAGCCACGGCGGCTGCCGCGAAACCGGCGTAATGCGGCGAGGAGCGTGAACCTCTTAGGCGCGGGCGATGGCATCAAATTCCCCAGCAGCGGCGATCATCTGCCCCATTCAGTAGCGGAAACTGATTGTTTAAGTGTTCAGGCGATCCGCACTCGGCGGCCCGGGCCGTTAAAGGTGCGTTAACCGCGAACGACCCGAGGCTCGGAGAGAGGAACACCCGCACGCGCGTGCGTCCCGGGCACGACGATCCTGCCCGGGCACACCCGCCAATCGGTCTTGCTAGTTCGTCTTGCTAGTTTGTCTTGGCGCCCGCACCGGCACTGCCGCTGGCCGTGCTGCTCAACGAACCGGCCTGGCTCATCGTGTTGTTGAAGTAGACGTCGCTGTCGCCGAGCGTCACGCGACGCTGGCAAAGCGGCGCGCAGCTGTAGGACTCGCGCTCGATCCCGCGATAGACGGTGACGAGCCGGTCGCTCGGACCTTCGACCTGGATCTGGCGGTCGACCAGGATCTCGCCGCCCCGGTCGAGCGCGATGAAATTGGTGGCGCCATAGCCCTTTCCGGTCACGACGATCATGCCGCCGGGCTGGAGCGTGACGTCGGCGATCATGGGATTGCCGACCACGATGGTCGCCACCTTGCCGGGCAGCCGCACCAGCTTGGCCTGGTCGACATTGACGGCGATCGTATCGGCGGTCGGCTCGGCAAGTCCAGCAGCCGGCGATGCCAGCACCGCGGCCGCAACCAGAAGACAGACGCGCGCATGACGGCGCAGCAGTTGTTTACGCATACTCTTACCCCCGGGACGTCACAAACCGGCAGAAGCGATCAGATAGCAGCGGAGCCGGTGCCCGACGCGGCTAACCTGCCCTCAATTCGTGAACGTTCCGCAAATTCGCCGACTATTGTTTGAACGGACTGGCGTTTTGCGGCCCTCGAGGACCCTAGTGGCGGAACGGATAGGCAAGCTGCCCTCCGATCTCCTTCGGCATGGTGGCTTCGTCCTTGCCGTAATCCTGCGGCAGTTCCCCCGCGGGCATGCGGAAGGTGCCGAACAGCACGTCCCAGATCGGGAACGTGCCGGCAAAATTGGTGTCGCCGCCCTCTTCGAGCGAGGTGTGATGCCAGCGGTGGAACACCGGCGTCGCCAGCAGATATTTGAACGGCCCGAAGGTCCAGTTCAGGTTGGCGTGCACGAAGGCCGAATGGAAGGTCGTGAACGGGGCGACCCAGATCATGACGTTCGGGGAAATGCCGGCCATCAGCAGCACGACGTCGACCCCGATCGTGCCGAGCATGAGATTGACGGGATGGAAGCGGGCCGCCGAAATCCAGCTTATCTCCTCCGAGGAGTGATGGATCGCGTGGTACTTCCAGAACCCGCCGCCGTGGAACAACCGGTGCAGCCAGTACAGCATGAAATCGGACAGGACCAGGAACAGCACGGCCTGGACCCAGAGCGGCAATAGCGACAGCGGGCCGTGGCCATTGTCGTAAAAGGCGATGAGCTCGTCGGCATCGTGGATGTTGAAGACGAAGCTGGCGCCGACGATCAGAAGTCCGATCCGCATGACGCGTGCGAACACCGGAACGAAGAACCAGTAGCAGATATCCGTAACGATCTCCCGCTTGCGCCACCACGGCACGCCGGGATTGCAGGCCCAGAAATACTCGAGCACGGTGAAGACCACCGCCAGCGCGAAGGTCGTGGGGACCACTTTCGCGATGGTCTCGCCGAGCATCAGGGCGACTTGCATGGGCAGGCTCGACATCGTCGTCTCTCTTGCGAATTGCTGGTCCCGCCTACGCGTACTCTCCTAAATTTAAGGGACGGTGAAGCCGGCACTGCGCTTGCTGCACATCCGCTTCCGGGACGAATTGCAGCTGCCGCCTTAAGGTGAAATTCACTCTGGCCAGCGGGAAGCGGGTTTGCCCGATCGAATTAACTCTACCGAAAGAGCTCGGATCTCATGGTCAACGAGTCAAGCACAACGCCGAACGAGGCGATCCCACCCCAGATGGAGTTATGTTCATGAAGAACCTGATTGCGCGTTTCGCGAAGGATGAATCCGGCGCCACCGCCATCGAATACGGCCTGATCGCCGCCGGCATCGCGCTGGCCATCATCACCGTCGTCAACAATCTCGGCAGCACGCTGAACACCAAGTTCACCTCGATCAGCACCTCGCTGAAGTAAGCGACCGACGAACGACGGCAAATGCCCCGGACCTCCGGGGCCTTTGTTTTCTAAGACGGTGAGTTCCAGTGGCGTTGCGCAAGTACAGAACCGATGCCGCGGTCGCGGCGAACGAGGCGGAGACGCCGCAGACCGGCTCGCCGGCCTATTGGATCTGCCTTGCGCTGCTGCTTGCGACGACCGCGCTCGCCGCGCGCATCGCCAGTCTCTGGTGAGCACGCGTTCGGCGGGTTGCACCCTTCGGGAGCGCGGCCGTCGTTGTCGGTTTGTTTAGCACTGCCGGCTAGCCTCCGGCGACGCCAGCTCCGCGCCAAAACCCCAGGCCTCAAGACGCAGCCATGATCCTCGACCTTGCGCGCCTTCTGCTCTTCCCTGCCCTGATGGCGTTTGCCGCCGCGAGCGATCTCTTCACGATGACGATCTCGAACCGCGTGTCGCTGGCGCTGGTCGCCGGCTTTTTCGCGCTCGCTCTCGCCGGCGGCATGGCACCTTACGAGATAATGAACCATGTCGGCGCCGGCGCGCTTCTCCTGGTCGTGGCCTTCACCTGTTTTGCAATGGGCTGGATGGGCGGCGGCGACGCCAAGCTCGCCGCGTCGGTCGCGCTCTGGTTCGGCTTCGCGCAATTGATGGATTTTCTGCTCTACGCTTCGCTGTTCGGCGGAGCGCTGACGTTGCTCCTGCTCCAGTTCCGCCAATGGCCATTGCCCTACGGGCTGGCGGGCCAGGCCTGGCTGGCACGGCTGCACGACAAGGAAAGCGGCATCCCTTACGGCATCGCGCTCACGCTCGGCGCGCTGGTGATCTACCCGGAGACCGAATGGGTGAAGGCAATCGACCTCGCTCACCTCGCATTGCGCTGAACGCATCGGGTAAACCCGGCGTCAAGGCGATTTAGATACGCCTCATTAACCATGCTTTGACGAATAGCTGGTCAACTGCCGATTACAGCGACGGCAGCGTCGCGGCGTTTGGTGGAAAGTGAAGCGTATGAATAGGGCACGCATTGTCGTCCTGACGGTTGCCATTTGCGCCGGCGGTGTCGCCGCGTACTTGGCGAGCGGCACGGACAATTCTGCGCCGCCTCCGGCTCCGGTCGCGCAGCTTCCGACGGTCGACGTCCTGGTGGCCAAGAACGACATCGGCCTCGGCCAGACCGTCAAACCGGAAGATGTGCAGTGGCAGACCTGGCCGACCGCGACCGCCAGCGCCACTTTTATCCGCCGCAATGAGCGCCCTGAGGCGGTAACCCAGGTCACCGGCTCGATCGCACGCGCTCCCTTCATCCAGGGTGAGCCGATGCGCGACCAGAAGCTGGTCAAGGCCGAAGGCTCCGGCTTCATGGCGGCAATCCTGCCCACCGGCATGCGCGCAATCTCGACCGAGATCTCGCCGGAGACCGGCGCAGGCGGCTTCATCCTGCCCAACGATCGTGTCGACGTGCTTCTGACTCGCCGTCTCAAGAACCCGGACCAGAACAACGGCGCGCCCGATGTCGTCACGTCCGAGATCATCCTGGCCAATGTCCGCGTCCTGGCCATCGACCAGGCACCCAAGGAGAAGGACGGTCAGAACGCGGTGGTCGGCAAGACCGTCACCCTCGAGCTCAACCCCGCGCAGACTGCGACACTCTCCGCCGCGCGCCAGAGCGGCACGCTGTCGCTGGCGCTGCGCAGCATCGTCGACGTCAAGATGAGTGAGATCACGCTCGATGAATCCGCGCAGAAGCGCGACGGCGTTTCCATCATTCGCTATGGCATCCCAAGCTCGACGGCGAAGGCACGATGAGGACTGTCGATATGGAATGCAGGGCAGATTTGACGACGATGCGAACCTCAATGGTCCGCGCCCTGTCGTTTTCGGCTGCCGTTGCGCTCGCGCTCAACCCGGTGCTGACCCCCGCGGTCGCTGCCGACTATCGCCCTGCGGCGCAGGCCGCGGCCGACGGTCAGATGAACGCGCGCTTCCTCTCGCTGGGCATCGGCAAGTCGATCGTGATCGACCTGCCGCGCGACATCAAGGACGTGCTGGTCGCTGATCCCAAGATCGCCAATGCGGTCGTTCGCTCGGCGCAACGCGCCTACATCATCGGCGCCGCGATCGGCCAGACCAACATCGTGTTCTTCGATTCCGCCGGCCAGCAGATCGCGGCCTATGACATCGCGGTCAAGCGCGACCTCAACGGCGTGCGCGCCGCGCTGAAGCAGGTCCTGCCCAATTCAGACATCCAGATCGACGGGCTAGGTGACGGCATCATCCTGACCGGCTCGGCGGCGAACCCGGCCGAAGCCCAGCAGGCCAACGATCTCGCCTCGCGCCTCGCGGGCGGCCCTGAGAAGGTCGTGAACTCGATCGTGGTCCGCGGCCGCGACCAGGTCATGTTGAAGGTGACGGTCGCGGAAGTCGCGCGCAGCATTGTCAAGCAGCTCGGCATCGACCTCACGGCCAACCTCAACTACGGCACCTCGGTCGTCAGCTTCACCAACGCCAATCCGTTCACGGCGCTCGGCCACAACCTCGTCGACGGCAACAACCTGACCACCAAGTTCGGCGCGACCCCGTCGGTGCAGGCCACCCTGCGTGCGATGGAAACCGCGGGCGTGATCCGGACGCTGGCCGAACCGAACCTGACCGCGATCTCCGGTGAATCGGCAACTTTCATCGCCGGCGGTGAATTCCCGGTGCCTGCGGGCTATGCGTGCGACCCAACCACGCATGTCTGTACCACCCAGATCAGCTTCAAGAAGTTCGGCATCTCGCTCAACTTCACCCCGGTCGTTCTCAGCGAGGGCAAGATCAGCCTGCGGGTGATGACCGAGGTCTCTGAGCTCTCAAACGAAAATGCGATCACGCTGTCCCAGGCCGTGACCTCGACGTCGGTCAACTCGCTGACGGTGCCCTCGATCAAGACCCGCCGCGCCGAGACCTCGCTGGAAATTCCCTCCGGCGGCGCGATGGCGATGGCCGGCCTGATCCAGCAGCAGACCAAGCAGGCGGTCAGCGGACTGCCGGGCCTGATGCAGCTTCCGATCCTCGGCACGCTGTTCCGCAGCCGCGACTTCGTCAACAACGCGACCGAGCTGGTCGTGATCGTGACGCCCTATATCGTTCGCGCCGTTGCGCAAAAGGACCTGTCGCGGCCGGATGATGGCTTCTCCGCGCCTGCGGATCCGCAGGCCGAGCTGCTCGGCAACATCAACCGCATCTACGGTGTGCCCGGCCGGACCGAACCGGCCAAAAGCTACCGCGGCACCTACGGCTTCATCACCGACTGAGGCGGAACGGGGACTTCATGAAGATCACAAGACCACCCCAGCTTCGCAGTCGCGCCATCCGCCTCGGTGGCGCGCTCGTCGGCATGGCGCTCGCCCTTGGCGGCTGCCAGCACGACGAAGCGGTCACGGGCTCGATTCCCGACGACTACAAGCAGCGCCATCCGATCGCGATCGAGGAGCAGAACCGCTCCATCGTCGTTTTCGTCGGCCATGCCCGCGGCGGATTGACCGCCGCCCAGCGCGCCGACGTGATGGGCGTCGCGTCGGCCTGGCTGCACGAAGGCACCGGCGCCATCCGGATCGACGTGCCGTCCGGCACGCCCAACGCGCGTCCAGTCGCGGAGACAATGCGTGAAATCCAGGCGATGCTGTCGGCAGCGGGCGTTCCGCCGCGCGGCGTCAACGCGCGTCCTTACCAGCCGGAAGACAAGCGTTTCCTGCCGCCGATCCGGCTCACCTATTCCAAGATCGCCGCGGTCGCAGGTCCCTGCGGCCTGTGGCCGGAGGACATCGGCCCCTCAATGAAGAACAAGAGCTGGTTCGAGAACAAGGACTATTACAATTATGGCTGCGCCTATCAGCGCAACCTCGCGGCGATGGTCGACAATCCATCGGATCTCGAGCAGCCGCGGCCGGAAACGCCGTCTTACACGGCGCGGCGCACTGCCGCGTTCGAGAAGTATCGCAAGGGATTGGCGACGGGCGTCGCCTATCCTGACGCCGACAAAGCCAAACTCAGCGACACCGGCAGATGATCAACTACGCTCGCCAGCCTCAAGAAGAGCAGTCTGAGGCATCTCTCCCCCCGATCGAGGAGCATATTGCGCCTGCGCCGCGCGTTTCCGTGCAGGCCTTCTGCGAGACCGTGGAAACGGCGGCCGCCGTGCAGTCGGCCGGCGAGGATCGCCGTCTCGGCAAGGCCCATCTTAAGATCCAGATGGGCGGTATGGCGGCTGCGGTCGAAGCCTACCGCTCAGCGCCCACGCCGAACGTGATCGTGCTCGAAAGCGATGGCCGCAGCGACATCCTGGGCGGGCTCGACCATCTCGCGACCGTCTGCGACGCCGGCACCCGCGTGGTCGTGATCGGCCGCATCAACGACGTCACGCTCTACCGCGAGCTGGTGCGCCGCGGCGTCAGCGACTACGTGCTTGCGCCAGTCGGCCCGATCGACGTCGTGCGCTCGATCTGCAACCTGTTCTCGGCGCCGGAAGCCAAGGCGGTCGGCCGTATCATCGCTGTGGTCGGTGCCAAGGGCGGCGTCGGCGCTTCGACCATCTCTCACAACGTCGCCTGGGCGATCGCACGCGATCTCGCGATGGACGCGGTCGTCGCCGACCTCGACCTCGCCTTCGGCACCGCCGGGCTCGACTACAACCAGGACCCGCCGCAGGGCATTGCCGACGCCGTGTTCTCGCCCGATCGCGTCGATACCGCCTTCATTGACCGCCTGCTGTCGAAATGCACCGACCACCTCAGTCTGCTGGCGGCGCCGGCGACGCTCGACCGGGTCTATGATTTCGGCACCGACGCCTTCGATGCCGTGTTCGACACGCTGCGCTCCACCATGCCCTGCATCGTGCTCGACGTTCCGCACCAATGGTCGGGCTGGACCAAGCGCGCCTTGATCGGAGCGGACGACATCCTGATCGTAGCAGCGCCCGACCTCGCCAATTTACGCAACACCAAGAACCTATTCGATCTCCTGAAGGCCGCGCGGCCCAACGACAGACCGCCGCTCTACTGCCTGAACCAGGTCGGCGTCCCGAAACGGCCCGAAATCGCCGCGGCGGAGTTCGCCAAGGCGATCGAGAGCCAGCCGGTCGTCTCGATCGCGTTCGAGCCGCAGATCTTCGGCTCGGCGGCCAATAACGGCCAGATGATCGCGGAGATCTCGGCCAACCACAAGTCAATCGAGATGTTCCTTCAGATCGCCCAGCGCCTGACCGGCCGCAGCGAGACGAAGAAGCAAAAATCGTCGTTGCTTTCACCCCTGATTGAGAAGTTGCGGGGAAAATAGCCCCGCATGGAGTTGTTAAGTGTTCGGTAAGCGTAGCGGAACAGACACCGATACTCGGGCCCCGAAGCCCGGCGCCGTGGCGTCAGAGCCTGCCCAGGCTTCGGCGCCCGCCGTGTCGCGCGCGCCGCCGCCGGCGGTCGCCTCGCCGCCGCTTGCCCCGGCGAAGCCTGCGCCGACCATGGAAGCCCGCCGCTCCGACAATTACTACGAGGTCAAGGCGACCATCTTCGGCGCGCTGATCGAAGCCATTGACCTCGCCCAGCTCGCCAAGCTCGATTCGGAGTCCGCGCGCGAGGAAATCCGCGACATCGTCAACGAGATCATCGCGATCAAGAACATCGTGATGTCGATCGCCGAGCAGGAAGAGCTGCTCGACGACATCTGCAATGACGTCCTCGGCTACGGTCCGCTGGAGCCGCTGTTGTCGCGCGACGACATCGCCGATATCATGGTCAACGGTGCCAATACCGTCTACATCGAGGTCAACGGCAAGATCCAGCGCACCGGCATCCGCTTCCGCGACAACCAGCAGCTGCTCAACATCTGCCAGCGCATCGTCAGCCAGGTCGGCCGGCGCGTCGACGAATCCTCGCCGATCTGCGACGCGCGCCTGGCCGACGGCTCCCGCGTCAACGCCATCGTACCGCCGCTGTCGATCGACGGCCCCACGCTCACCATCCGCAAATTCAAGAAGGACAAGCTGACGCTCGATCAGCTCGTCAAGTTCGGCGCGATCTCGCCGGAAGGCGCTGAAATCCTCCAGATCATCGGCCGCGTCCGCTGTAACGTGCTGATCTCCGGCGGTACCGGCTCGGGCAAGACCACGCTGCTCAACTGCCTTACCAACTACATCGAGCACGACGAGCGCGTCATTACTTGCGAAGACGCCGCCGAACTCCAGCTCCAGCAGCCACACGTGGTGCGGCTGGAAACCCGGCCACCCAACATCGAGGGCGAAGGCCAGGTCACCATGCGCGAACTCGTGCGCAACTGCCTGCGTATGCGCCCCGAGCGCATCATCGTCGGCGAGGTCCGTGGACCCGAAGCTTTCGACCTGCTTCAGGCCATGAACACCGGCCATGACGGCTCGATGGGCACGCTGCACGCCAACAATCCGCGCGAAGCGCTGTCACGCTGCGAATCCATGATCACGATGGGCGGCTTTTCGCTTCCTTCGCGAACAATCCGCGAGATGATTTGCGCCTCGATCGACGTCATCGTCCAGGCCGCGCGTCTGCGCGACGGCTCGCGCCGCATCACCCACATCACCGAGGTGATGGGCATGGAAGGCGACACCATCATCACCCAGGACGTCTTCCTCTACGACATGGTCGGCGAGGATGCCAACGGCAAGATCATCGGCCGGCATCGCTCGACCGGAATCGGCCGCCCGAAGTTCTGGGAACGCGCCCGCTATTACGGCGAAGAGAAGCGCCTTGCCGCGGCACTCGACGCCGCAGAAGTGGCACCCCCGACGTGAGGAAGTCAGCACGGCCATGAACATGCAGGTCCTCGCCCTCGCCTTCCTCGCTACCGCCGCCGTCGGCGGCCTCGCCTGGGTCTTCCTCTATCCAATGCTGTCCGGGGAACGGAAGGCGGAGAGCCGCCGCGCCTCGATCGCGCGCGCCGAGGCGCCCACGGCCCGCGCGGCCGAGAAGACGCAACGCTCGCGTCGCGAGCAGGTCGAGACCTCGCTCAAGGATCTCGAGGCGCGGCGCCAGCAGGAGAAGAGCGTACCGCTCAGTGTTCGCCTGTCGCAGGCCGGCCTCGACTGGGCGCCGCAGAAATTCTGGATCGTGTCCGCCGTCGTGGCGGGCGTGCTGTTCGCAGCCGCCCTGTTCATCGGCGGCGGCCTGCTCGGCGCCGCCGGCCTCGCCTTTGCCGGCGGCCTCGGTCTGCCGCGCTGGGCGCTGGGCTTCCTAAAGAATCGCCGCGAAGCCAAGTTCCTGAAGGCGCTGCCCGACGCCGTCGACGTCATCGTCCGCGGCATCAAGGCCGGCCTGCCGCTGTTCGAATCGATCAAGGTCGTCGCCGCCGACGCGCCCGAGCCGCTGCGCAGCGAGTTTCTATCCATCATCGAGACCCAGGCGGTCGGCATGCCGCTCGGCGAGGCCTGCACGCGGCTCTACGATCGCATGCCGCTGCCCGAGGCCAACTTCTTCGGCATCGTCATCTCGATCCAGCAAAAGTCGGGCGGAAACCTCTCCGAAGCGCTCGGCAACCTCTCCAAGGTGCTGCGCGACCGCAAGAAGATGAAAGAGAAGATCCAGGCGATGTCGATGGAAGCCAAGGCCTCGGCCGGCATCATCGGCTCGCTGCCGCCGATCGTGATGTTCCTCGTCTATCTCACGACGCCGCAATACATCTCGACGCTTTGGACCCATCCCACAGGCCAGCTCATGCTGGTCGGCTGCGTCGTCTGGATGTCGGTTGGCATCATGGTGATGAAGAAGATGATCAACTTCGACTTCTGATGGTGCCTTATGGTAGAGTTCCTCGTTTCGAAACTTCACGACGTCCACTTCATGACGATGATGCTGGCGGCCATCGCCGCCAGCGCCACCGTCTATTCGCTGGTGATGCCGCTGTTCGCCGGCGAAGGCCTTGCCAAGCGCATGAAGGCGGTGGCGAACGAACGTGAGCGCATCCGGCAGCGCGAGCGCGAGCGCCTTCACAAGAGCGAAAAGGTCTCGCTGCGCCAGACGCCGAAGCAACTCGTCTCGAAAGTCGTCGATGACTTCAACCTGACCAAATGGCTCGCGCAGGAAGCTGCGCGGGACAAACTCATCATGGCGGGCTATCGCGGCCAGGCGCCCTACATCACTTTCCTGTTCGCCCGCCTGGTGGCCCCGATCGTGTTGTTCGTCGGCTCGGTCGTCTACGTGTTCCTGATCGCGCATATGGAGCAGTCGATGCCGATCAAAATCGGCATCTGCGTCGGTGCGGCCTATCTCGGCCTTCAGGCGCCGATGCTCTTCCTGAGGAACGCGATCTCCAAGCGACAACTCTCGATCAAGCGCGCCTTCCCCGATGCGCTCGACCTGCTCCTGATCTGCATCGAATCCGGCATGTCGGTCGAGATGGCGTTCCGGAAGGTCGCGGTCGAAATCGTGGGCCAGTCGATCGCGCTGTCGGAGGAGTTCACCCTGACCACGGCCGAGCTGTCCTATTTGCAGGACCGCAAGGTCGCCTATGAGAACCTCGCGCGCCGCACCGGGCTCGAGGGCGTCAAGTCGGTATGCCTCGCGCTCCAGCAGGCGGAGCGTTACGGCACCCCGCTCGGCCACTCCTTGCGGGTGATGGCGCAGGAAAACCGCGACATGCGCATGAACGAAGCCGAGAAGAAGGCCGCCGCCCTGCCGCCGAAGCTGACGGTGCCGATGATCCTGTTCTTCCTGCCTGTGCTGTTCGTCGTCATTCTCGGACCGACCGGCATCAAGATCTCCGCGATGCAATGACGCAAGACGCGGACCGCGCGGTCCACGGTTGTCTTCAGCATTGGAAAATCACGTCTGATCAGTCGGGCTGCCCGAGCGAGGCGACCGGAGTCCGCTTCGGGGCCCCGCGCGGGGCGGCGCTGCGGGTCAGCATTTCCTTGAGATAGGCGACATTGGCCGCGGCCTGGTCCGGCGGCAGGTCCGCCTTCACGATGGTCTCGGCTTCGGCGAAGCGGCCCTGGAGACCGACGACCAGACCGAGATTCTGCCGCACCCGCGTGCTTGCGCGCGGCGAGGCGTAGGCCTGTCGCAGCGCGTCTTCGGCCTTCGGCAAATCTCTCGACAACATGTAGGACAGGCCGAGATTGGAGAGCACGCCGGCATCGCCCGGCGCGATCTTCAGCGCGCTCGCATAATAGGAGCGCGCTTCCTCGTGACGACCCATCTGATCGAGCGCGGTACCCTGCACCGAGAGCAGGCGCCAATCCGGATTGTCGGGCGAATGCGCCTTCGACAGCACATCGAAGGCCTGCTGGAAATTTCCGTTGTCGGAGAGCGCGCGACCGTATTGGGCCATCAGCGCCTTGTTGCCGGGATTGGCGATGGTCGCCTGCTCGAGCACGGCGGCGGCCTGGGCGCGCTGGCCGTTGGCGCGCAAGGCCTGGCCGTAGGCGAGCGCCGCCTCGGCGTCCTTGGGATTGGCACGGTAGCGCTCGCCATAGACTTCAGCGGCGCGCGCGGGATCGGTGGGAGCGGCTTCCGCCCGCGGCCCGATCGAGCCCGTGACGTCGGAGAGTTTCGACATGGCCGTGCAGCCGCCGAGGCCCATGGCCACCGCCGCGACCAGCGAGGTAGACGCAAGAAGCCGGGCAAGACTGAACCGTTCGAGACTGAACCGTTGACGCATGACGCTTTGACTCTCGAGCCGATTGATCGAGCCGAACGCGCCAGCAATAGACTGTTAACCCTAACGGCCGGTTAACGCTCCCCGACCCGCCTGTCACTGCGGCGTCTGCGGCGGCACCTTGCCGCCGAGACCCGGATCGAGGCCGAGCGCCTTCGCCTGCTCGTTCAGGTCCCGCAGCAATTGCAGTCGTTGCTGCGCCTCGACCTCGACATCGATGCCCGGGCGCGCCACCCTCGGCAATTCGCGGCGAAGATCGTCGCGATTGACCAGACGCCTCGCGCGGAGCTCGTCGAGCTGAAAATCGTCGATGCCGAGCACATTGGCCGATTGCTCGACCAATCGGCGCAGCACCGATGTCACCACGGACGCCGCCTCGACGTCATGCTTGCACGCAGACCTCGGGAACTTGCTTTCGAGATCGGCCCAGGCGTGAGAGGTGACGAGATAGACGTGGAGCAAATTGGCCCAATCCACCTCCCCGTCGGCATAGAAGGCGCGGCGCAGCAGGAGCCGGCGGGCAAATGCTGTAACCTCATCCAGTTTCAGCGCCGTGCATGCGTCGATCTCGATGGCCGACTGGACGGCCGGGTCACGGAAAAAATCCCGCCCTGCCGGCAGCCTGACGACGCCGTGCGGCAGGTTCGAATCGAGCGGCCTGAAGACTCCGTCGTTGCGTGAGCGTGAGTAGCGGGCGATCGCGAAGCGATATTCCATACGGCCGGCATGGGACATCGGGCCGAAATGGATGACGTTGAAGCCGGCATCGTCACCGGCCCGTCCGGTCGATGACGGACAGGACAAGACGTAGATCGTGCGCCACAATGCTTCACCGCTCTCGCTCGACGTGGCACGCGGATCGGGGATCGAATAACGTGTCAGCCCCTCGACATGCCGGTGCCCGTGCAGAACCAGATCGACGTTGAGCGACGTCGCCGCTTCGAGGAAGGTCGCGGGCGCGGCGAGATACATCAGCGGCTCGTCGGGCACGCCGAGAAATCGCTTCCCCTCTCCGGTTGCCTGCGGTAGCGGATGATGGTGCAGCGCCAGCACACGCACGAGGTTTTCCGCCGGCTCGGCATAATCGGCGCGGCCGGCCGACCCAAGGCTGCCCGCAAGCTCGACGCTCAGCCGCGCGGAATCCGCAACCATGGCGTTATAGGCGCCCTCGTCCAATTTGCCGCTCGCGAGTGTCGTAATGCTGGCGCGGTTGGAATCGAGCAGCACCAGATCGAGGCCGGCCTGGCGGTAGTAGACGCTCTTCGAGGTGCGTGGCAGATGCAGGTAATCATAGACGTCGTGGCGGCCTGCGCGCTGGCTCTGGCGCTTGACATCGTGATTACCCGCAATCGCCTGGATGTCGGTGAACAGCCCGTTCTGCCGGAAGAACGCAATGACGGCGAGCGCCTCGTCAAGCGCACGCGGCGTCGGGTCGTCTACCAGATCGCCCGTGATCATCAGGATGCGATCGGGAACGTCCGCGAAGTCCGCCATCCTCTCGCGAATTGCGGCATTGAGAGTCTCGATCGTCGCAAGCAGCCGACCCGTCCCGTCCAGATGCAGGTCGGAGATGTGTACAATAACAAACAATCTATCCATCTTGCGCCGCTTGTTTACAAATGCTGCGCCGCCCAAAAGATAAGAGAAATGCCTTCGCCGATCAGGTTCAGTCCGGTTTCAACCCGGGCCGTGATGAGCCAGGTGAGAATAAACTCTCGCCAGGTGCAGAACCGCACAACACAATCTAAAATATTTATCGATAATGCCACAACCGCAGCGCTAGTAAAGCCCTTGCGGCCACACTCGCGTGAACGGCAGTTCTCAGCATGAGATACGAGCCTTATCCGACGATGGTTTCGCTCGCCCGATCAATATTCGATGGCCATCCGCTTGCGGATTTCGTCGATGCGCTTGTCGAGCGCATCGAACCGCGCGTGAACGGAGCGGTCGTGGAGATAGAAGACGTAACCGCCGGCAAGGAATGCGAAGATCCAATGATGATGCTCGACATAGCCGAAAATCGCCTCGACGGCCTGGCCCATGAATGTGACCACGCTCCACACAAATTCCATTGCATCTCCTCCCGGCCGGCTTGGTCGTCGGCCGCCGGAGATCTCCGCACCTGACGGCCGTGGCCGGAACGTAGCATGGCCCCCTTGCTGCGAGTAGCGGATCGCCGAATGGTGAGCGCAAAGCTGATTGCAGCGGCGGCGAAACTCTGCGAAATCACGTCCGTTCGTATGACCCGCTCGATCTGACGATCCGGACCCGCCAATGCCTTTCTTCGAGACGTCGCCCTCCGCCATCCCGATCACCTTCGTCACCAAGTCGAGCTGGGATCAGGTCGCCGAGACGCTGCCGCCGCCGCAACGCCGGTTCGCCACCGCGAGCGCTTTTACCGCAAAGCCGGGCGGCTACCTCGCGCTGCCAGCGCCCGACGGCACGATCGCGCAAGTGCTGTTCGGCCTCGAGGACGAAGGTGCAAGAGCGCCCGACCTGTTCCGACCGGGCGCCCTGCCCGGCCTGTTGCCCCCGGGCATCTATCGCTTCGCCAATGCACCGCACGACGCACGGCTCGCCGCACTCGCCTTCGCGCTCGGCAGCTATCGCTTCGCCCGGTACCGCAAGGCGGACCGCCCCGAGGTCCGCCTCGTGCCGCCCGACGGCGTCGACGCGGCCGAGATCAACCGCATGGCGGACGCTGCGACGCTGGCGCGCGACCTCATCAACACGCCGGCCAATGACATGGGGCCGGAGGAGCTGGCCACAGCCGCGCAAGATCTCGCCGCCGAATTCGGTGCAGGCTTTTCCTGCACCATCGGCGAGGACTTGAAGACGAATTTTCCGCTCATCCACGCCGTCGGCATGGCCTCGGACCGCGCGCCGCGGCTGATCGACATCGGCTGGGGCGACCCGGCTCATCCCAAGGTGACGCTGGTCGGCAAGGGCGTCTGCTTCGACACCGGCGGGCTCGATTTGAAGCCATCGAGCGGCATGCTGATCATGAAGAAGGACATGGGCGGCGCCGCCAACGTGCTGGCGCTGGCGCGCATGGTGATGGATGCGAAGCTCAAGGTCCGCCTGCGCGTGCTGATTCCGGCCGTGGAGAACGCGGTCTCGAGCAACGCTTTCCGCCCGCTCGACATCTTCACCTCGCGCAAGGGCATCACGGTCGAGATCGGCAATACCGACGCGGAGGGCCGCCTCGTGCTCGCCGACGCGCTGGCGCTGGCCGACCAAGAAAAGCCGGACCTGCTGATCGATCTCGGCACGTTGACGGGAGCGGCACGCGTCGCGCTGGGGCCTGATTTACCGCCCTTTTACACCAATGATGAGACGCTTGCCGCCGACGTCGCGCGATGTGCGGTGAGGGAGAACGATCCGTTGTGGCGCATGCCGCTGTGGGCGCCTTACGATGCGTGGCTGGACTCCAAGACGGCCACCATCACCAACGCACCGTCCGGCGGCTTTGCCGGCTCGATCATTTGCGCGCTGTTCCTGCAACGGTTCGTCGAGCAGGCCAGGAGCTGGCTGCATGTGGACATCTACGGTTGGACGCCATCGGCGAAGCCCGCGCGCCCCGAGGGCGGCGAATGCCAAGCCGCGCGCGCGATCTACACATTGCTGAGCGAGCGCTATGCATGATCCGCGGCTGACACCAATGCGGGGCGACCTCGCCGCGAAATATCTCGAAGGCAAGGTGCAGGCCGATCGCTTCGTCACGGGCGAGGAATACGAGATAGTCGAGGCGATCGCCCCCGTGCGCCAGCAGCCGTCGTCGAACGCGATGCTGTTGACACAAGCGCTACGCGGCGAACGCGTTACGGTCTACGATCGCGACGGCGAAGGCTGGGCCTGGGGTCAGCTTTCCGGTGACGGCTATGTCGGCTGGCTGCCGGATGCAGCGCTCATGAAGCCCTCGTCCGCCCCGACCCACATGGTCGGCGCGCTACGAACCTTTGCCTTCCCCGGTCCCTCGATCAAGCTGCCCCCGGCAGACACGCTGGTGATGGGATCGAAGATCGCGGTCGCGCGCGAGGACGGCAGCTTCGCTGTGACGCGCGACGGACAATATCTGCCCAAGGCTCATCTCGTCCCGCTGGAACATCGCGAGTCGGATTTCGTCACAGTCGCCGAGCGTTTCGTCGGCACGCCCTATCTCTGGGGCGGCAAGAGCAGTTTTGGCATCGATTGCTCCGGTCTCGTCCAGGTCTCGCTGACATCAGCGGGCATCGGCTGCCCGCGCGACAGCGACATGCAGCAGGCCGGCCTCGGCCGCGCGCTGGAGCCGCATGAGCTGAGCAAGCTGCAACGCGGCGATCTCATTTTTTGGAAGGGCCATGTCGCCATCGTTCGCGACGGCGCCACCATGGTCCACGCCAACGCGCATCACATGGCAACCGTGATCGAGCCGATCGAGCCGGCAATCGCAAGGATCAAGCAAGCCGGCAGCGAGATCACCGCGATCAAGCGGCTCTAACGGACGCTACGTCGCCGCCGACCCGTTCCCCGCCGTCTCCAGCCGAAACGCCGCCGCAAACAGCGCGCGGGTGTAATCCGTTTTCGGGCTCTTGAAGAGTTCAGAAGCCTGGCCTTCCTCGACCACCTTGCCGCCACGCATCACGATCAGATGGCTGGCGAGCGAGGCAACGACGCGTAAGTCGTGCGAGATGAACATGTAGGTGAGATCGCGCCTGCGCTGCAACTCACGCAGCAGATCGACCATCTGCGCCTGAATCAGCATGTCGAGCGCGCTGGTCGGCTCGTCCAGCACGACGAAATCCGGCTCCAGCACCACGGCGCGCGCGATCGAGATGCGCTGGCGCTGGCCGCCGGAGAATTCATGGGGATAGCGGTGGCGAGTGTCTGCCTCCAGCCCGACGTCCTCGAGCGCCTTGACGACGCGCACCTCACGCTCCTCGTGCGAGAGCTTCGGCTGATGCACGGAGAGACCTTCGGCGACGATGTCGGCAACCGACATACGCGGGCTGAGCGAGCCGAACGGATCCTGAAACACGATCTGCATGTCGCGCCGGATGGGCCGCATCTCCTTGAAGCGCAGACCCTGGATATCTTTTCCCAGGAACACGATGCGTCCGTTCGAGGAGATCAGCCGCATCAATGCCAGTCCCAGCGTGGTCTTGCCCGAGCCGGACTCGCCGACAACGCCGAGCGTCTCGCCCTTGCGCACGGCGATGCTGACGCCGTCGACCGCCTTGATGTGACCGACCGTCTTGCGCATCAACCCGCGCTTGATCGGAAACCAGACTTTCAGGTCGTCGGCCGACATCACCACCGGCGCATCTGGCTGCGGCGGCGCTGGATCCGGCTTCGGTTCGGCGGCAAGCAGGTCGCGCGTATAGGGATGCTTCGGGCTTTTGAAGACCTGCTCGACCGGCCCCTGCTCGACAATCTCGCCGCCCTTCATGACGCAGACCTGGTCGGCGATGCGGCGCACGATGCCGAGATCGTGGGTGATGAAGAGCAGGCTCATGCCGAGCCGACCGCGGATCTCTGCGAGCAGCGTCAGGATCTGCGCCTGCACGGTGACGTCGAGCGCCGTGGTCGGCTCGTCCGCTATCAGGAGGTCCGGCTCGTTGGCGAGCGCCATTGCGATCATCACGCGCTGGCGCTGGCCGCCGGAGAGCTGGTGCGGATAGCTCTTCAGCCGCGTTTCAGGCTCGGGAATGCCGACCTGCGTCAGCAGCTCCAGCGTCCGCCTGCGCACCTCGGCATTGCCGGTCGGGTTATGGAGCTGGATGATCTCGCCAATCTGCGACTCGATCGTGTGCAGGGGATTGAGCGAGGTCATCGGCTCCTGGAAGATGATGGAGATGTCGCTGCCGCGAATCTCGCGCATCTCCCGCTCCGACTGGTCGATCAGCTCGCGCCCCTTGAAGCGGATGCTGCCCGAGGGATGCGAGGCGTTCGGATAGGGCAACAGCTTAAGGATCGAGAGCGCGCTGACCGACTTGCCGGAGCCGGACTCGCCGACCAGTGCGACGCACTCGCCGCGCTTGATCTGGAACGAGACCTTGTCGACCGCGAGCGTGGTGGCGCCGCCCTGGTGGAAGGCCACCGAGAGGTCGCGCACGGCAAGCAGGGGCTGGTTGATCGCGTCCATTGGTTTACCTGAACGTCTTGCGCGGATCGAACGCGTCGCGCACGGCCTCGCCAATGAAGATCAAGAGCGACAGCATGATCGCGACCGAGAAGAAGCCGGAGAAACCGAGCCAGGGCGCCTGCACGTTGGACTTGCCCTGCGACAGCAGCTCGCCGAGCGACGGCGAGCCGGGCGGCAACCCGAAGCCGAGGAAGTCGAGGGCCGTGAGTGTCATCACCGAACTCGACACGATGAATGGCAGGAACGTCATCGTCGCGACCATCGCGTTCGGCAATAGATGCCTGAACATGATTACGGCGTTCGACACGCCGAGCGCCCGCGCCGCCTGGATGTACTCGAAATTGCGCCCGCGCAGAAATTCCGCGCGCACGAGTCCCACCAGCGACACCCAGGAAAACAACAGCAGGATGCCGAGCAGCACGAAGAAACCGGGCACGAGCACCGACGACAGGATCAGCAGCAGATAGAGCGAAGGGATCGCAGTCCATATCTCGATGAAACGCTGGAACAGCAGGTCGATCCAGCCGCCGAAATAGCCCTGCACCGCGCCGGCCGCGATGCCGACGACGGAGGAGACGATGGTCAGGCAGAGGCCGAACAGCACCGAGATGCGGAAGCCGTAGATCAGCCGCGCCACCACGTCGCGGCCCTGATCGTCGGTGCCGAGCCAGTTGTATTCCAGGTCGCGGCAGCTCTTGAGGCCCTTCTTCTCGACCACCGGCTTGCACTGCGCTTCCGTCAGCATCCAGGTCGGCGGCGACGGTGCCGGCGTCGGCAGATCGAGATTGTGGGTGTCGTAGGAGTAGCGGATCAGCGGCCAGACGATGCTGCCGCCCTTGTCCCTGATCAGCTTCTGCAAATAGGGATCGCGATAATCGGCCGCCGTTTCGAAGTCGCCGCCGAAAGTGGTTTCCGAATAGGTGATAACGGACGGCCAGTAGAGGCGGCCATCATATTTGATCATGAACGGCCGGTCATTGGCGATCAGCTCGGCGAACAGCGACACCACAAACAGGATCATGAAGAGCCAGAACGACCAGTAGCCGCGCCGGTTCGCCTTGAAATTCTGCCAGCGGCGCCTGTTGAGCGGCGACGGCACGAACGGTTTGCGCGTGATCGGCACCGCATTGCCGAGCGGCGACTTCGCAGTGGTTTCGATCGGCGTGGTGGGGGCGGCCAGCGTCATCAGACCTCCCGCGCGTCGAAATCGATCCGCGGATCGATCCACATATAGGTCAGGTCGGAGATGAGGTTGATGACGAGGCCGACGAGTGAAAAGATGAAGAGCGTGCCGAACACCACCGGGTAATCGCGGTTGAGAACGCTCTCGAAACTGAGCAGTCCCAGTCCGTCCAGCGAGAAGATGGTCTCGATCAAAAGCGAGCCCGAGAAGAAGGCGTGAATGAAGGTGCTGGGAAAGCCCGCGATGACGATCAGCATCGCGTTGCGGAAGACGTGGCCATAGAGCACTCGATTCTCGCTGCAGCCTTTCGCGCGCGCGGTCATCACGTATTGCTTGCGTATCTCGTCCAGAAACGAGTTCTTGGTCAGGAACGTCATGGTGGTGAATGCACCGAGCCCCATGGCGATGAGCGGCAGCGTCAAATGCCAGAAGTAATCGATGATCTTCCAGTACCAGGGAAATTGTGACCAGCCGTCCGAGGTCAGTCCGCGCAGCGGGAACCAGTTGAAGAACGAGCCCCCGGCAAACAGGATGATCAGGAGGATCGCGAACAGGAAGCCGGGAATCGCATAGCCGAGCACGAGCACGCTCGACGTCCAGGTGTCGAAGCGCGTTCCGTCCCTGACCGCCTTGCGGATGCCGAGCGGAATCGAGATCAGGTAGGTCAGCAGTGTCAGCCAGATGCCGAGCGAGATCGAGACCGGCAGCTTCTCCTTGATCAACTGGATCACGCTGACATCGCGGAAGTAGCTCTTGCCGAAATCGAAGCGGGCGAAATTCCACACCATCAGCGCGAACCGCTCGGGCGCCGGCTTGTCGAAGCCGAACTGCACCTCCAGCTTCTTGATGAAATCGGGATCGAGGCCTTGCGCGCCGCGATATTTCGAGTTGATGGCATCGCCGCCGGCCCCTAACTGCCCCGGGGCGCGCTGTGCAAAGTCGCTGCCGCCCGAAATGCGCGAGCTGCCGCCGGTGTCGGCGCCCGAGAGCTGCGCAATCACGCGCTCGACCGGGCCGCCCGGCGCGAACTGCACGACGATGAAGGAGACGAAGAGGATCCCGAGCAAGGTCGGGATCATCAGCAGGATGCGGCGGGCGATATAGGCGCTCATGGCTATTTTGCCTGTTCGAGCTTGGCGGCCTTGCCGCCATCGTGCCACCAGATATCGGGGGCACCGACGCCGTTGGCATAACGCGGCAGCTTCTGCGGATGGCCGAATTGGTCCCAATAAGCAAGCCGGTGCGTCTTGTTATACCATTGCGGCACCCAATAGCGGCCGGCTCGGAACAGGCGATCGAAGGCACGGCAGGCCACGGTCAATTCTGCGCGGCTGTCAGCCGCCATGATTTTCTCGACCATCGCGTCGATGGCCGGGTTGGCGATCCCCGCCAGATTGTACGATCCCTTGGTTGCCGCGACCTGCGAGGAAAAGAAAGCGCGCATGGCATCACCCGGTGTCGCCGACATGCTGAAGCGCTGGATCGTGATGTCGAAGTCGAAATCTTCCTGGCGCGCCTTGTGTTGCACGGCATCGACGAGGCGCACGCTCGCTTCAATGCCGAGCGTCGCGAGATTCTTGATGTAGGGCGCATGGTGCGGCTGGAAGGAAGGCTCATCCAACAGAAACTCGATCCTGAACACCTCTCCGTTCGGCAGCGTTCGCTTGCCGTCCTTGATCGGCAGGCCGGCGTCGCTGAGCAGTTGCTGCGCCTTGCGCAACAGGCTGCGATCTTGCCCGGAGCCGTCGGAGACCGGCGGCGTAAAGGGCGCGGCGAACACTTCGTCGGGAATCTGGCCGCGAAACGGCTCCAGCAGCTTCAGCTCGTCCGGCGGAGGAGGTCCGTCGCTTGCCATGAGGTCCGAATTCTGGAACGGCGACACCGTACGGGCATAAGCGCCGTACATGATGGTCTTGTTGGTCCATTCGAAGTCGAAAGCATCGATCAGGGCCTCGCGCACGCGAGGGTCTTTGAATTTGTCGCGCCGCGTGTTGATGAACCAGCCTTGCGCACCGGACGGCGTGTCATCGGGCACGATCTCGAGCTTGACGCGGCCATCCTTCACGGCAGCGAAGTCATAGCGCGTGGCCCAGATGCGGGACGTGAACTCCTCGCGGTAGAGATAGTTCTTGCCGGTAAATCCCTCGAAGGCGACGTCGCGGTCGCGATAAAACTCATAGCGCACCACGTCGAAATTGTAGCTGCCGCGACAAGGTGGCAGATCGACGGCCCACCAGTCCTTTACCCGCTCGAACTCGATGTAGCGATTGACCTCGAACTTCCCGACCTTGTACGGACCCGAGCCCAATGGCGTCTCAAGCGACGTTTCGTCGAAGGCGCGAGAGGCATAATACGCTTTCGAGAAGATCGGCAGGCTCGCCAAATAGAGCGGGACGTCACGCGCGCGTCCCTTGGCGAAGGTCACGACAAGCGTCGTGGCGTCGATCGCTTCCGCGCTGACCATGTCGCGCATCTGCACAATGATCAGCGGATGCCCCTTGGTCTTCAGCGCCGTCACGGAAAACGCCGCGTCGTGCGCGGTAAGCTTGGTGCCGTCGTGGAATTTCGCCTCAGGCCGCATCGTGAAGCGATAGACCAGTTTGTCTGCCGATATATTTACAGACTTGGCGGCAAGCCCGTACATCGCGTCCGGCTCGTCGTTTGCGCGCACCATCAGCGGCGCAAACGTCATGTCCATGCCTTGCGCGCCGTCACCCTTCAGAATGAAGGCGTTGAGCGAGTTGAAGGTCTGGTAGGACTGGTTATACGCGCGCACCGACGGAATGAGGGAGAACGCGCCGCCTTTCGGCGCATCGAGATTGGCATAGTCGAAATGGTGGAAGTCGGCGGGGTATTTGAGGTCGCCGAAGGCCGAGATGCCATGGGCCTCGGCGGGCATCTCGGACGCTGTCGCGCCCCGGAGCCAGGAGGCGCTGAACGCGCCGCCTGCACCCAAGGCCAGCAGATGCCGGCGTGAAAGCTGCGCCATGCGAGAAATGCCCCTCACGACTTCTTTGCGATCCGCGCCGCCTTGTCCGCGTCGTACCACCAGATGAACGGGAAGCCAGACTGACCGTATCTGGGCAGCTCCGCCGGCCGGCTGAAGCGGTCCCAGCGCGCGGTGCGGACTTTCGAATAGGTCCATTGCGGCACGACGTAGTGATTCCACAGCAGCACGCGATCGAGCGCCTTGGTGGCCGCGACGAGATCGTCGCGACCCGTGGCGTAGATCACCCGCTCGATCAGCTTGTCGACTGCCGGATTCTTGATGCCGGTAATGTTGCGCGACCCGGCGATATCAGCCGACTTGGATGACCAGAATTCGCGCTGCTCGTTACCCGGCGACTGCGACTCGCCCCAGGAGTTGGTGACGACGTCGAAATCCCACTCTCTGGTCCTGTTCTCGTATTGGGTCGGATCGACCGTGCGCACGCTGACCGCGATGCCGAGCCGTTCCAGCGACGGCTTGTAGAACAGCGTGATCCGCTCGAAGCTCGGATCCGAGTTCAGCAGCTCAAGCGAGAACTGAGCGCCGGTCTTGACGTCGATCAGCTTGCGGTCGCGCACCTCGTAGCCGGCTTCCTTGAACAGGCGAAGCGCCTCGCGCAGATTCTCGCGCACGGCTTCCGGACTGCCGCCGACCGGGTTGGTGTAGGCCGTGGTGAAGACTTCGGGCGGGACCTCGGCGCGGACGGTCTCGAGGATTTCGAGCTCCTTGCCCTGCGGCAAGCCGGTCGCCATGAGGTCGTCGATGCCGTCGAAATAACTACTGATGCGCTTGTACTGACCATAGAAGATCTGCTTGTTCATCTCCTCGAAGTCGAACGCATAGTTGAGAGCGCGTCGCACGCGGGGGTCGCTAAACTTGGCACGGCGCAGGTTCGGCACGAAGGCCTGCATGACGCCCGAGCTGCGATTGGCGAACTCCTCGAGAATCACCCGCTTTTCAGTGACGGCCGGGAAGTCGTAGGCCGTCGCCCAGTTCTTCGCGCTGTTCTCGGTACGCCAATCGACCTGATCGGCCTTGAAAGCCTCGATCGCCACGGTGGCGTCCCGGAAATACTCGTAGCGCATCTCGTCGAAATTATTGCGGCCTACATTGGCGGCGAGATCGCGCCCCCAATAATCCTTGACGCGCTCCAGCGCGATCGACCGTCCGGCAACGAATTCCTTGATCCTGTAGGGGCCCGAACCGAGCGGCACTTCGAGCGTAGTGGCGGAAACGTCGCGCTTGCGACCCTGCGCGTCGGTCCCCTCCCACCAGTGCTTCGGCAAGACCGTGAGCTGCCCGACGATCTGCGGGAGTTCGCGGTTGCCCGGCGCGTCGAACACGAACTTCACCTCGCGCTCGCCGACCTTCTCGGCCTTCGTCACATGGCTGTAATAAGCCGAGTATTGCGGGTGATGCTTCTTGAAGGAATCGAGCGAGAAGATCACGTCGTCCGCGGTCACAGGCTTGCCGTCATGCCATTTGGCGTCGGACCGCAAACGATAGGTGACGAAGGAAAAATCGTCCGGGTGGCTGACGGCCTCGGCCAGCGCGCCGTATTCGGTCGAAACTTCGTCGAGCGAGGGCGTCGTGAGGGATTCGTAAATGAACGCAACTGCGCCGGCGACCTGCCCCTTCACACCGGAGACGACGATGTTGAAATTGTCGAATGTGCCGACGGCGATCTGGCGCGCGACGCCGCCTTTGGGCGCTTCCGGATTGACGTAGTCGAAGCGCTTGAATTCCGCGGGGTACTTGACCTGTCCGAACAGCGACAGCGCGTGACGCCAAGGAAGCTCACTGGCAGATTGCGCGTGCGCCACGCCAATGACGGGAATGCCCGCTACGGAACCGAGGGCGGGGAGGGCGGCGGCAGCAGTGCCGGTTAGCAGGAGATCGCGTCGGGTAATGGCCAAATCAACATTCCTGTCTTGAAGGAGGCTACTCCTTTAAGGTCCCAATATAGGCAAGGTTTCGACGGAATATGTTGCTTTTTCCTCATCTTGGAAGGCCGGACGGCCATCCGATGCGGCCAAACGCCCCGATAACGTTGCCGCGAGGCCCGGACACGGAAACGGCCAGGCTTTCCAGCCTGGCCGCATGGTTTAAGAAGGATTTTTTGACGCCTTACTTCGAGGCGGTCGGCAACGGTTGCGGATGGTCCGACAGCGAATTCAGATAGGCAATGACGTCGGCGCGCTCGGAATCCTTCGGAATGCCGGCGAAGCCCATCGCGGTGCCCGGGATGAAGCCCTTCGGGTTGGCGATGAACTTGTTGAGGTCGTCGAACGTCCAGGTGCCGCCCTTGGCCTTCATGGCGGCCGAGAAATTGAACCCGCGTCCTTCACCCCTGGGCTCGCCGACGATGCCAAAGAGATTCGGACCGACGCGGTTCGGGCCGCCCTTCTCGAAGGTATGGCAGGCGCCGCACTTCTTGGCGGCGGAGGCGCCCTTCTCGACCGAGGCGGTCTGGAGCAGCTTTTCGATCGGCTCGGAGGGGGCAGCGGCGGCGGCGCCTTCCTTGCCGTGGCCGGCGTCTTCCTTCACGGCGATCTCAAAGCCCGGCTTTTCCGGCATCTTGGGCGAGAACAGCGCACTCGCGGTGAAGCTCGTCACCAGCAGGATGAGACAGGTGCCGAGCACGGCACCGAGAATTTTGTTGAGTTCGAAAGAGTCCATTTCCGGCCAGGCCCCACACCGCAAGAAGAATTGGCGGCCAGGCGGCCGCCAGGACGAGCCTCGGGAGAATCAAACGTTCCCAATTGTTTCCCCGAGTTTTGCCATTGAGATATCGGTTTGCCCGGGGTCTGGCAACCCGTATAAGCGAGCGGGCTTCAGGCCCGTCCCCACCCCATTTCTCGGCGCGGAAAACGCCCCGTTTCCAGGCCCTTGAACCGATGATCAATCCCCGCATCCTGGTGCTGATTCCAGCCCGCATGGCCGCCACCCGCCTGCCCGGCAAGCCGCTCGCCGATATCGCGGGGCAGCCGATGATCGTGCATGTGATGCGCCGTGCCGAGGCCGCCGGGATAGGCCGGGTCGCAGTCGCAACGGACACGGCGGAGATCGCTTCCGTGGTGACCGCCCATGGCGGCGAGGCCGTGATGACCCGCCCGGAGCACCCCTCCGGCTCCGACCGCATCCACGAGGCCATGCAGAAGCTCGATCCGGACGGCAAGGCCGAGATCGTGGTCAATCTCCAGGGCGATTTTCCGACCATCACGATCGACAACATCCGCGAGGTGCTGCCGCCGCTGCAAGACCCCGTCGTGGACATCGCCACGCTGGCCTCGCAGATCCACACCGAGGAGGAGGACCTCGCGCCGAGCGTCGTGAAGGCGATCGGAACCTCGCTCGGCGGCAGACGGATGCGCGCACTTTATTTCACCCGCGCCACCGCTCCGACCGGCGACGGACCGCGTTACCACCATATCGGCCTGTACGCCTATCGCCGCGCCGCGCTGGAGCGCTACGTCCGGCTTCCGCCTTCGCCGCTGGAATTGCAGGAGAAGCTCGAGCAGCTTCGGGCGCTTGAGGCCGGAATGCGCATCGACTTCACCATTGTCGATACCGTGCCCCGCGGGGTGGACACGCCGGCGGACCTCGAAACCGCGCGCAGCATCCTTTCCAAATCCTGAGCCGCTGTTACAAGGCCGAGCATGAGCAAGCTGAAAATCGCATTCCAGGGCGAGCCTGGGGCCAATTCCCACATCGCCATCGTCGAGGCCTATCCGGACGCAGAGCCGATGCCTTGTGCCACCTTCGAGGACGCGCTGTCGGCGATCTCGTCGGGCGAGGCCGATCTCGGCATGATCCCGATCGAGAATTCGGTCGCGGGCCGTGTCGCCGACATCCATCATTTGCTGCCGGCCTCGGGCCTCTTCATCATCGGCGAATGGTTTCTGCCCGTCCGTCATCAGCTGATGGCGGTGAAGGGAACCAAGCTTGCCGACATCAAGAGCGTCGAGAGCCATGTGCACGCGCTCGGCCAATGCCGGCGCATCATCCGCAAGCTTGGCATCAAGGGGATCGTGCACGCCGATACCGCCGGCAGCGCCCGCGACATCTCCGAGCGCAACGACAAGACCGTCGCCGCAATCGCCTCGCGCCTCGCCGCAAAGATCTACGGCCTCGACATTCTGGCTGAGGACATCGAGGACGAGGCCCACAACACCACGCGCTTCGTGGTGCTCGCGCGCGAGCCGAAATGGGCCGCCCAAAACTCCGGCCCGCTGGTTACCACTTTTGTTTTCCGGGTGCGCAATTTGCCGGCCGCCCTTTACAAGGCGCTCGGCGGTTTTGCCACCAACGGCGTCAACATGACCAAGCTCGAGAGCTACATGGTCGACGGCAATTTCTTCGCCACCCAGTTTTACGCCGACGTCGACGGCCACCCTGACGACAAGGGCCTTGCGTTTGCGATCGAGGAGCTGAAATTCTTCTCGCGCGAATTCCGCATCGTCGGCGTGTATCCGGGGCATCCTTTCCGGGCGACGATGGAATAGTTTCGTGTCCCGGACGCGCGAAGCGCGAGCCGGGATCCAGAGGCTGCGAAGCGCAGGGGCGCGATGGGCCCCCCGGCTCTGCAGCGCACCGCCGAAGGGGCGCTGCGCTGCGTCCGGGGCACGAGAGCTTTATCCGGCCGCCTTAAGTCCAAACGCCTCCGCCAGCAGCGAATACGACTTCTTGCGCGCGTCGTGGTCGTACACGGCGGTGATCACCATCAACTCATCCGGCTTGCTCGAATCGATCAGCGGCTGCAGCGTCTTTTGCACGGTAGCAGGGCTGCCGACGAACAGACGGGAGCGGTTGCGCCGCATCGAGGTGCGCTCGGAGTCGGTATAGGGATAGGCCAGCGCTTCCTCGACGCTTGGTAGCGGAAGATATTGACCGCGGTCGCGGCGCAGGCGGTTGAGATCGAAAGACGTGGCGAGCTTTTCGGCCTCCTCATCCGTGTCGGCCGCGATGACGGCGACTGCGAGGATCGCGCGCGGGCTCGCGCTCCAGGCCGAGGGCTGAAAACGATTGCGGTAATGCACCATGGCATCGATCGCATCGTGGGACGCAAAATGATGGGCGAAGGCGAAGCCCATGCCGACCTGCGCGGCGAGCTCCGAGGAATAATCGCTGGAGCCGAGCAGCCAGATCGGCGGCAACGGCGTATCGTCGGGCATCGCGACGACGTTGTGGTAGGGATGGCCCGAGGGGAATTCCCGGGTCTGCCACAGGATCAATTCGTGCAGCCGCTCGAGGAAATCGTCGCCTTCGCGGCGATCGAGCCGGCTACGCAGCGCATAGGCCGTGGCGCCGTCGGTGCCGGGGGCGCGGCCGAGGCCGAGATCGATGCGGCCGGGAAACAGCGCCTCCAGCATCTTGAAGCGCTCGGCCACGACCAGCGGCGCGTGGTTGGGCAGCATCACGCCGCCGGAGCCGACGCGGATGTGCTTCGTCACCGCCGCGATCTGCCCGATCATCACGTCGGGCGCCGGGCTCGCGACGGAGGCGAGGTTGTGATGCTCGGCGAGCCAATAGCGGACATAGCCGAGCCCATCGACATGGCGCGCCAGATCGATGCTGTTGCGCAACGCCGCGGCGGGCTTTGTGCCTGTTGTGACGACGGAGAGGTCGAGGACTGAGAGCGGGATCATGGCGCGCTAACGTAGTGGAGAGCGGCGCGGCGGCAATGGGCAGGCCGCGCAGGTCTGACGTGCAGGCCGCGGGCCGGGACGCGGAAGCGGGTAGTTGGGACGAACGGCCTGCATATCATTTCGAATTCAGGCTGCCCACAGATCAAGCCAACCACCGAACTGCCCTTAACTTGCATCAAAATATTGATATATCGATGTATTTTACCATGAGCATAATTCCCACTACTCGACCATAAGGTAGAAAAACTCAGCCTAATACACATGAAGTGGGCCATTTCCCATCCACGATGGGCTGTCGATCAGACTGCCTTTGTCCTATCTTGGACATCCCAGGCTAGCGCTGACCGGCGCCAAAACCTGGTGAATAATCTGGAGTGAGTGGTGCCCATGACTGACGTGACGACGGCCGCCCACACCGACGGGCACGACGGGCACCTGAAGCGGCCTGCGATCTCCTTCGAGTTCTTTCCGCCCAAGACCGAAGATATGGAGCGCAATCTCTGGGACACCATCAACCGGCTGGCCCCGCTCGACCCGAAATTCGTCTCGGTGACCTATGGCGCCGGTGGCTCGACCCGTGAGCGCACCCACTCGACCATCTCGCGTATCCTGAAGGAGACCGCGCTGCTGCCGGCCGCGCATCTGACCTGCGTCGGCGCCTCGCGCGGCGAGATCGACGAGATCGTCGACCGCTATCACGAGGTCGGCGTGCGCCACATCGTCGGCCTGCGCGGCGATCCCGCAGGCGGCATCGGCACGCCCTATTCCAGCCATCCCGACGGCTACCAGACGTCCGATGCGCTCGTCGCCGGCATCAAGAAGCGTCACGCCGACATCGAAGTGTCGGTCTCGGCGTACCCCGAGAAGCACCCCGAGGCGCGCGACTTCGACGATGATATCGACACGCTGAAGGCCAAGGTTGATGCGGGTGCGACCCGCGCGATCACGCAGGTGTTCTTCGATAACGATCTCTACTTCCGCTATCTCGACCGCGTCCGCGCCCGCGGCATCAACATCCCGATTGTGCCGGGCATCATGCCCATGCACAATTTCAAGCAAGCCCGCAATTTCGTCACCCGCGCCGGCACCTCCGTGCCGGATTGGTTCGCCGCGAAGTTCGAGGGCCTCGACGACGACGCCGAGACCCGCAAGCTGGTGGCAGCCACCGTCGCGGCCGGCCAGGTGCAGAAGCTCGCCAAGCACGGCGTCGACACCTTCCATTTCTACACCATGAACCGCGCCGATCTCGTGTTCGCGATCAGCCATTTGCTCGGCATCCGCGCCAAGAGCGCGCAGAAGGCGGCTTAAGACAACATGACCGTATCCACCTCTTCCAAGCGAACTGCCCTTTTGAACGCCGCGCGCGAGCGTATTCTCGTGCTCGACGGCGCCATGGGCACGATGATCCAGAACCTCCAGTTCGACGAGGCCGCCTTCCGCGGCGAGCGCTTCAAGAATTTTCATCGCGATTTGCGCGGCAACAACGATCTCTTGATCCTGACCCAGCCGCAGGCGATCGAGGACATCCACGCGGCGTATTTGCGTGCCGGTGCCGACATCGTCGCCACCAACACCTTCTCCACGACCTCGATCGCGCAGTCCGATTACGACCTCACCGACATCGTCTACGAGATGGCGCGCGAAGGCGCCCGCCTCGCCGGCAACGCCGCACGCCGCGTCGAAGCCGAGGACGGCAAGCCGCGCTTTGTCGCCGGCGCCATCGGCCCGACCAACCGCACCGCCTCGATTTCGCCCGACGTTTCCAATCCCGGTTACCGCGCCGTCAGGTTCGACGATCTGCGAAAATCCTATGGCGAACAGATCAACGGCATGCTCGACGGCGGCGTCGATCTGCTGCTGGTCGAGACCATCTTCGACACGCTGAACGCCAAGGCGGCGCTCTACGCGATCGCCGAGATCACCGAGGAGCGCGGCATCGACATGCCCGTGATGGTGTCGGGCACCATCACCGACAAGTCCGGCCGCCTGCTGTCGGGCCAGCTGCCGGAGGCATTCTGGCATTCGGTGCAGCACGCAAAGCCCGTCACCATCGGCTTCAACTGCGCGCTCGGCGCGGAAGATCTGCGCGCGCACATCGCCGATATCGGCCGCGTCGCCGACACGCTTGTTTGTGCTTATCCCAACGCCGGCCTGCCCAACGAGTTCGGCCAGTATGACGAGACGCCGGAGTACATGGCGCGCCTGATCGGCGAGTTCGCGCGTGATGGTCTGGTCAACATCGTCGGCGGCTGCTGCGGCACCACGCCGGATCATATCGCGGCGATCGCCGCTGCGGTCGCGCCGCACAAGCCGCGCATCGTGCCGGAGATCGAGCCTCGCTTGCGGCTGTCCGGCCTCGAGCCGTTCATCCTGACCGACGCGATTCCCTTCGTGAATGTCGGCGAGCGCACCAACGTCACCGGCTCCGCCCGCTTCCGCAAGCTGGTCACCGCCGGCGACTACACCGCCGCGCTGCAGGTCGCACGCGACCAGGTCGAGAACGGCGCGCAGATCATCGACGTCAACATGGACGAGGGCCTGCTCGACTCCGAAGCGGCCATGGTGACCTTCCTCAACCTCGTCGCCGCCGAACCCGACATCGCCCGCGTCCCCGTGATGGTCGATTCCTCGAAATTCTCGGTGATCGAGGCCGGTCTGAAATGCGTGCAGGGCAAGCCGATCGTCAATTCGATCTCGATGAAGGAAGGCGAGGAGAAATTCATTCACGAGGCCAAGATCGCCCGCCGCCACGGCGCGGCCGTCGTGGTGATGGCGTTCGACGAGGTCGGCCAGGCCGACACGTTCGCGCGCAAGACCGAGATCTGCAAGCGCGCCTACGACATCCTGGTCAACCGCGTCGGCCTGCCGCCGGAAGACATCATCTTCGATCCCAATATTTTCGCGATCGCGACCGGCATCGAGGAGCACAACAATTACGGCGTCGACTTCATCGAGGCGACGCGCTGGATCCGCAAGAACCTGCCGGGCGCGCACATCTCGGGCGGCGTCTCCAATTTGTCGTTCTCGTTCCGCGGCAACGAGCCGGTGCGCGAGGCCATGCACTCGGTGTTCCTGTATCACGCCATCAAGGCCGGCATGGACATGGGCATCGTCAATGCCGGGCAGATGATCGTCTATGACGACATCGATGCCGAATTGCGCCAGGTCTGCGAGGACGTCATCCTCAATCGCGATCCGGGCGCGTCCGAGCGTCTGCTGGCGCTCGCGGAAAAATTCCGCGGCAACAAGACCCAGACCAAGGAAGCCGATCTCGCCTGGCGCGAATGGCCGGTGGCGAAGCGGCTGTCGCATTCGCTGGTGCACGGCATCACCGAATTCATCGAGCAGGATACCGAAGAGGCCCGCAAGACCTCGACGCGTCCGCTCGACGTGATCGAAGGACCGCTGATGGCCGGCATGAACGTGGTCGGCGACCTCTTCGGCGACGGCAAGATGTTTTTGCCGCAGGTGGTGAAGTCCGCACGCGTCATGAAGCAGGCGGTGGCCTGGCTGATGCCGTTCATGGAAGAGGAGAAGGCGCGCAATCGCGCCAACGGCATCGACAGCGATGCAAAATCCTCCGCCGGCAAGATCGTGCTCGCGACCGTCAAGGGCGACGTCCACGACATCGGCAAGAACATCGTCGGCATCGTGCTCCAGTGCAACAATTACGAGGTCATCGACCTCGGCGTGATGGTGCCTGCCGCCAAGATCGTCGAGATCGTGAAGGCGGAGAAGGCCGACATCGTCGGCCTGTCCGGCCTGATCACGCCCTCGCTCGACGAGATGGCGTTCTTCGCCGGCGAATTGCAGCGCGAAGGCCTCAAGCTGCCGCTGCTGATCGGGGGCGCGACGACAAGCCGTGTGCATACGGCCGTGAAGATCGACCCGAGCTATCGCGCCGGCCCCGTGGTGCATGTCAACGACGCCAGCCGCGCCGTCGGCGTCGCCTCCGCGCTGCTCTCGCCCGAGAAGCGCGAGGCCTATGCCGCCGAGGTGCGTGCCGAGTACGCAAAAATCTCGGACGCGCATATGCGCGCGCAGGCCGACAAGAAGCGGCTGAAGCTGGAGGTGGCACGCAAGAACCGCGTGCCGGTCGATTTCGCAGCGAACAAGCCCGTGAAGCCGACCTTCCTCGGCACCAGAAGCTTCGACGACTACGATCTCGCCGAGCTCGTGCCCTATATCGACTGGACGCCGTTCTTCCAGACCTGGGAGCTCGCGGGCCGCTTCCCGGCGATTCTCGATGATGCCAAGGTCGGCGAAGTCGCGCGTTCGCTTTACGATGACGCGCGAAAAATGCTCGACACCATCGTCAAGGAGAAATGGTTCCGGGCGCGCGCGACCGTCGGCTTCTGGCCGGCGAATGCGCAGGGCGACGACATCGTGCTCTACGCCGACGAAAGCCGCACCAAGTCGATCGCGACGCTGCACACGCTGCGTCAGCAGCTCGAGAAGCGCGAGGGCCGTTTCAACGCGGCGCTGTCCGACTTCATCGCACCGGTCGGCACCGGTGTGCCCGATTATGTCGGCAGCTTCGTCGTCACTGCGGGGATCGGGGAGGATGTGATTGCCGACCGCTTCAAGATGGCGAACGACGACTACTCATCGATCCTGTGCAAGGCGCTGGCCGATCGCCTTGCGGAGGCCTTCGCCGAGCGCATGCATGCCCGCGTGCGCCGCGAGTTCTGGGCCTATGCGCCGGACGAGGCGCTCTCGACCGACGAGTTGATCCTCGAAAAGTACCAGGGCATCCGCCCCGCGCCCGGCTATCCCGCGCAGCCTGATCACACCGAGAAGGCGACGCTGTTCGAGCTGCTCGACGCAGAAAACACCGCCGGCGTGACGCTGACCGAGAGCTTTGCGATGTGGCCGGGCTCTTCCGTGTCCGGGCTCTATTTCGCGAACCCCGAGAGCTATTATTTCGGCGTCGGCAAGATCGAGCGGGACCAGGTCGAGGACTATGCCGTACGCAAGGGCATGAGCGTCGCCGAGACCGAGCGCTGGCTCGCGCCGGTGCTGAACTACATCCCGTCGCGGGAGGGCACCGACAAGACGTTTGCGGCGACACCCGCAAACGACGAGACGTCAAAAGACCTCGCCTCGCACCCGCCCGGCTGCACCTGCGCGGTGCATCTCGTCTGGCAGAAGAAACGCGCGGGCGCGGGGTAGGCGCGCCCCTCAACTCAAAAACTAAAAAACAACCCCATGCACAGTAGCGATGGGATTGAAAAGCCTGAACATTTTTTCCCTCCAGAGCGGCGGGCGGGCACGAGATCGTCGGCCGCGGCCAAGATCGCGACCGCAAGCACTGTTGCTCCGTCGGGCAAAACACCTGTAGCATTCCATCATCGCCAACCGCGCCAGTTTCGCACTCCGCGTTGCGAGCCTTCACGCCTCTGTGGCGTTGGCGGCTGCACGATCTCGCCTCTCCGGCTTTTTTCGCGCGGGAACCAGACAGTGTGAAGTCGTTCACTTGTCCACTCAACCTGGATTCGATAGCCTACCGGTCTGCTACCTTCAAACCGATGGTTTGCTCGGGATCGAACACATGAAGCAGTTCATTGCACTGTTCGTCGCCGCGATCGTTCTTGTCGTGCTGCCCACGATTGCCTCTGCGGACTGTCCGAAAGGCTACGTGCCATGCGGAGAGCGAAGTCAGTTGTGCTGCCCAGGCAAGTAGCAAGCCGCAAATGGCTTTGGCTTGGTAGCGGAGTTTTTGTCGCGATTGCCCTCGTGATGGTCTCGGTCTACGCCGGCTTCCCGCGAAAGAAGCACACGATCACGGCCATCCTCTCCGAGACCGGATATTTCGAAGTGGTACCGCCAAGCACTTTTGGCGGCCCCGGCACGATCAACACGATCGAGTATCTGAGCAACGGCCGGCTGGAGCTGCATCCGACCTGCGACATCGACCCTACACTCCTGACCGGCAAGATCCAGAGATCGCGGACCGTTGACCGGGACCTGAAGCAGTCGCTCGAGAAGAAGCTCGACGTGTCGGCCCAGGTCAGGGACAAGCTGTCGGCTGTCGCCGGGATGCAGCAGGTCGAGGCGGTCAACCTCAAGCTCGAGAATGCCAACATTCTGCTGATTTCCGACGAGTCGCTGATATCGACCCGGAACGCATTGCTGAAGGCCGAATGCGAGGACGCGATCACCCAGAACGTTTCGAGCGGCGCCGTCGTGTGCCAGACGCGGTCCGTGCTGGAGGCCGATGTCGTCTACGAGATCAAATATCGCAACGCGATTTCGATGGAGGAGAAGGCCAAGCTGACATCCGAGATCGCCGCGAAGCTCGATCTGGACGTACACGAGGGGGCGGACGACAAGGTGTCCGGCTCTCAACTGTTCTTCGGCATAAGATTGTCGCCAAATCCGATCGTCCTGAAGTCCGCGACGGGCGAGATCAAGCCCTGTACGCGGAAGTAGGATCGGCGCCGCACCCTGCCGTGAACGCAACGCGCGCTCGCTGCGACCAATGGCGGTCGCCGCCGAAGAGCAGGGGAATCGGATGCTGAACGCCCAACAATTGATGTGGACACAGATTGCCGCCGGCATCGCAGTGCTGCTGTTTGGATTGACGCTGTTCAATCTGGTCCGCATGCGGGGCCGGATGCAGGCCGCGCGGAGCTGGGACAGGGTTGAGGGTATCATCACGGTCTCCCGGGTCGACCAGCCGGCGGCGCACGCCTCGGACGATGGGAACGATGCCAAGCCCATCATCCGCTATCGCTATCAGGCCGGCGGCCAGGAGCTGGAAAGCGACAAGATCTTTGTGGGCGGCCCCGCCATCACGACGAGGGTCCTGGCCGCAAAACTGACCGGACGATATCCGGTCGGCGCCCATGTCGACGTCCATGTCGATCCGAAGCAACCGACCGAGGCGCTGCTGGAGCCTGCTGCCGCGCAGAACGTCGCGGCGCTGGTGGCGTTCACCATGGTGTTCGGCGTCATCGCCGCCACCCTGACCGCGCATTCGTTCGCAGGCCACGTGCTCTACGCCGACAATGGCGTTCCGCTGTTCGCGTTCGCGCTGCCGACCATCGTGCTCGTGGGCGGCGTGTTCTGCGTCGCCGAGTATGTCAGGACGCGCCGGCTGGCGAGTGCCAGCCTGCGCTGGCCGACCGCGTCGGGCAGGGTCACGCGCTGCGACGTGATCGAGGAAATCATCGAGGAGAAGACCGACCACGACAACAGACCGACGACTTCAAAGCTTGTCCACCGCTATCAGGTCGACCTGCGCTACGCCTACAGGGTCGGCAAGCGCGACTTCATCGGCACCGAAGTCGATTGGAACGGCACCATGATCTCCGGGCTGCGCGAGGTCGCCGCCGAGGCCGCGGCGAAATATCGTCCCGGGCAGAGTGTGAAGGTCTATTACGATCCGGACCAGCCGGGACAAGCCGTGCTGGAGCCCGCAAGCCGGGAAGGCGCGCTGGGGCCGCTGATCGGTGCCGCGGTCTGCGCGGTCGTCGGAGGCCTTTTCCTGACAATCCTGATCAAAATTGGATTTGCGTAGCGGCGCCTCTCCCTTCGCCTCGTCCCGCTAGCGGCGGGGCAATCGCACATGACGTCTCAGCGGCGCCTGAGTGAGCGCCTCGTCCTTCGAGACGACCGCTTCGCGGCCTCCTCAGGATGAGGCTCAGCTGCATCCCTCTGCGTTGAAATGCTGCCGCATACTCATCCCTCATCCTGAGGGCCCGCCGCAGGCGGGCGTCTCGAAGGATTGCCGCAGTCGAGCTTCCAGGCATATGCTTCTTCATATGCACTTGCCCTGCCCGCAAGCGGAGGGGGAGCCAACTGCTGATGCTGCCGCATCGTGCACGCCAAATGCAATTGCCCTGCCGCCCGCGGAGAGAGATTGAAAAAGGTCACCCCTTCGGCGGCGCCAGCGGCTGCACGATCTCCTGAAACGGCGCCAGCGCCTCGCAAGCGTCGGCGTGAGCCGACAACGCCGGATAGCGCGCGACGTCGAACAACTGCGGATGCGCCTCTCGGGTGAAGCGGACGACGCAGGCCACCGCGACGTCGGCGTGGCCGATGCGGTCGCCCAGCCAGTTCGGCGTGGTCACCTTGGCGCGCTCGGCCTCCAGCACGCCGAGCACGTCCGCGATCTGCGCCTGGCAGCGCTCGACCCACAGCGCAAGCTGCTCCTTCCGCAGCACCCGCTCATAGAGCAGGCTCACCGCCTTGTCGCCGAGGCCGGAGGCGAGCGCGCAGATGCGCAGGTGACGCCGCCGCTCGGCGCCGCCGCGCGGCAGCATCGCCTTCTCGAGTCCCACGAGCTCGTCGAGATAATCCAGGATGATCGTGCTCTCGATCAGCGCCTCGCCATCGTCGAGCACCAGCGTCGGCACGCGGCGCAGCGGATTATAGGGCGCGATCTTGTCGGCATCGCCGAAGGTCGACCACGGCCGGTGCTCGAAGGCGAGCCCGTAAAGCCGGAGCGCAATCGCGACGCGGCGGACGAAGGGGGAGTCGTATTGGCCGATCAGGAACATGGCGGGACCTTTCGTCATTGCCGGGCTTGACCCGCCTGCGAGGCCGAAGCCCCTTCGGCGCGGCGAAGGCCCGGCAATCCATCTTTCCCCAGATTAGGAAGCGATGGATGCCGGGATCAAGTCCGGGCATGACAGAGCTGAGCGCAGGTGCATGCATGATGACGCGATTTGCGATGTTAGTCCTTGGAGTCTCCGTGCTCGCCACCATCACTGCCCACGCGCAGGACCGCCCGATCGGGTTCTCGACCCCGTCGAAAAACATCGCCTGCCAATTCTTCACCGATAACGGTCAGGGCGTACTCCGCTGCGACATCAAGAACCTCGAGACTCGCCCGCGCCGGCGCGGTCATCTCCAGATGGGTGACGACGGCAGCGATCTTCCCCTTGGGCACATCGGAATAGCCATCGGGGAGGATCACTCAGTCCCCCTCGTCACTCGCCAGCACCCCCTTCACCGCCCTCGCCCAGCCCGCGAGCTTCCGCTCGCGCGTCGCCTGGCTCATGTTCGGCTTGAAGCGGTGTTCGAGGCGCCAGTTGTCGGCGAATTTGGTCGGCTCGGGATAGACGCCGGCCTGGAGGCCGGCGAGATAGGCGGCGCCGAGCGCAGTCGTCTCCTGGATCACCGGGCGGTCGACCGGTGCGTCCAACAGATCGGCGAGGCGCTGCATGGTCCAGTCGGATGCGGTCATGCCGCCGTCGACGCGGAGCACGACGCTTGCCGTTTCCGAGCTCGGCCAGTCGGCGCGCATCGCGGCCCAAAGGTCAAAAGTCTGGTAGCAGACGCTTTCGAGCGCGGCGTGGGCGAGCTCGGCCGGGCCGGTGTTGCGGGTGAGGCCGAACAGCGCGCCGCGCACGCGCGGATTCCAGTAGGGCGCGCCCATGCCGACGAAGGCCGGCACGAGATAGACGCTCTGCATTGAGTCCGACTGATCGGCAAGAGGTCCGGTTTCGGCGGCGTGCTTGATGATGCCGAGGCCATCACGCAGCCACTGCACCGCGCTGCCCGCGACGAAGATCGAGCCTTCGAGCGCGTAGGTGCGTTTTCCGCCGAGCTGATAGGCGATGGTGGTGAGCAGCTTGTTCTTCGAGGCCACCGGCGTGGTGCCGGTGTTGAGCAGCGCAAAACAGCCGGTGCCGTAGGTCGACTTCATCATTCCCGGGCGGAAGCAGGCCTGGCCGATGGTCGCGGCCTGCTGGTCGCCGGCGATGCCTGAGATCGCGATAGCGCCGCCGAACAGATCGGGCACGGTCTCGCCGAAGCGGGCGGAGGAATCCTTCACCTCGGGCAGCATCGAGCGCGGCACGCCGATGATCTCCAGCAGCTCGTCGTCCCACGCGCCAGTGTGGATGTTGAACAGCAGCGTGCGCGAGGCGTTGGTGGCGTCGGTGGCGTGCACCTTGCCGCCGGTGAGGCGCCACAGCAGGTAGCAATCGACGGTGCCGAACATCAATTCGCCGCGCGCGGCACGCGCCCGGGCGCCGGGGACGTGGTCGAGAATCCAGGCGACCTTGGTGCCGGAGAAATAGGGGTCGATGATGAGGCCGGTCTTTTGCGAGATCACCGGCTCGCGGCCGTCGGCTTTCAGCCTGGCGCAGATGTCGGCGGTGCGGCGGTCCTGCCAGACGATGGCGCGATGAACGGCCTGTCCCGTGGCGCGATCCCACACCACGGTGGTCTCGCGCTGATTGGTGATGCCGATCGCGGCGATGTCCTTGGCGGTGATGCCGGCCTGCGCGATTGCATCGCGGCAGACCATTACGGTCGAGGTCCAGATGTCCTCCGGCTCGTGCTCGACCCAGCCCGACGCCGGAAAATGCTGCGGAAACTCCTGCTGTGCACGGGCGGCGATCGAGATGTCGCTGCGAAACACGATCGCGCGCGAGGAGGTGGTGCCCTGGTCGATGGCGAGGACGAAAGACATGGGAGCTACCTTGGTGTTTCCCGGTGACGGGTCATATGTCGCGCCAAAGGGAGCGGATTAGGACGGGAAGGTCAAGGCTGCCGGAGTCGTCTTCACCTCGCCCCGCTTGCGGCTATCCGATTCACACGAGGTCGGAATTCAAGCGCAGCTTGAATTCCGGGTGAGGAGGACTCTCCGCGAACTCATCGCCAGCCGTATTCCTGGAGACAGCCCCTCACCCCAACGCTCTCCCCGCAAGAGCGGGGCGAGGGAGTAGACCGCTTTACACCGCCGCCGTCGTCACGCCGCCGTCGATGACGATGGTCTGGCCCGTCATGAAGCTCGACGCATCCGAGGCGAGGTAGGCGACTGCGCCCGCGATTTCATCGGGTTCGCCGATGCGGCGAAGCGGGGTGGTGGCGGTGCGGCGTTTTAGATTCGCTTCGTCTTCCCACAGCGCGCGGGCGAAGTCGGTCTTGACGAGGCCGGGCGCGATGCAGTTGACGCGGACGCCTTTCGGACCCCATTCGCCGGCGAGCGAACGACACAGCGCGAAGTCGGCGGCCTTGGAGATGCCGTAGGCACCGATCACGGTCGAGCCGCGCAAGCCGCCGATCGAGGAGACGATGACGACGGAGCCGCCTCCACGCTCGGCCATTTGCGGGATCGCCAGCGCGGAGAGCCAGATGTTGCTCTTGACGTTCGAGCCCATGATCTTGTCGAAGGCCTCGTCGGTGATGTCGAGCAGCGGGCCGTAATATGGATTCACCGCGGCGTTGCAGACGAGGATGTCGATCTTGCCGTAATGCTTCGTGGCGCCCGTGATCAGCGCCTCGACCTCTTGCTTGCGCGCGATGTTGCAGGGGATGACGGTTGCATCGCCGCCGGCCGGATTGATGCCGTCGGCGACCTCCTTGCAGGCGTCGGCCTTGCGCGAGGAGTCGACGACTTTTGCGCCGAGCTTTGCGAGCAGTTCGGCGGAGGAGCGACCGATGCCGCGGCTGGAGCCAGTGACCACGGCGACCTTGCCGGTGAGATCGAACGGGGTGTTTTTCATGATGCTCCCTCTTTCTATCGTGCTCGCTTAGTCCGCCGTCATGGCCGGGCTTGTTCCGGCCATCCACGCCTTTGTCTCGCCGCCAAGACGTGGATGCCCGGGACAAGCCCGGGCATGACGATCTTTATGCGGCTGCCGCCTCGCGATCCGGCGCTTAGATCAACCCGCCACCATCCGCGACGCGGCGCTGGTGGTAGTCGGTGTCGCCCAACGAGTTCTCGATCATGGTCAGGCGCTTGAAGTAGTGACCGATCTTCGCCTCCATGGTCATGCCGATGCCGCCGTGGAGCTGGATCGCCTGCTGCCCGACGTACTTCAGCGACTTGCCGATCTGCACCTTGGCGGCAGCGATGGCGTTGGAGCGTTCCTTGGCGTCCTCGAAATCGGCCGCCATGGTCGCGAACATCGACATCGATCTTGCCTGCTCGGCGGCGACGAACATGTCGGAGGCGCGGTGCTGGAGCGACTGGAACGAGCCGATCGCGACGCCGAATTGCTTGCGCGTCTTGATGTACTCGACCGTGGTCTTCAGCGACTCGTCCATCAGGCCGACCGCCTCGGCGCAGAGCGCGACGCGGGCTTCGTCCACGACACGCTCGATCAGCGCGAGCGAATCATCGGGATTGCCGAGCGCCGCATCAGCCCCGACCTCGACACCGGTGAAGGTGATGTCGGCGGCGTGCAGGCCGTCCTGGGTCGGGTACGACTTCTTGGTCACGCCCTTGGCGCTCGCCGGGACCATGAACACGCCGATGCCGCTCTTGTCGCGGCGCTCGCCCTTGGTGCGCGCGGTCACGATGAGGGTATCTGCGTTCTCGCCGTTGAGCACGACGAATTTTTCGCCGTCGATGACCCAACCGTCGCCCTTCTTCTTCGCCGTCGTGGAGACGTCGAAGAGATCGTAGCGCGAATTCTTCTCGAGCTGGGCAAACGCCAGCGTCTTGCTGCCGTCGACGATGCCGGGCACATGCGCAGCCTTCTGCGCATCGGAGCCGGCATGGCGCAGGAAGCCGCCGCCGATCACGACGGTTGCGAGATAAGGCTCGAGCACCAATGCCTTGCCGAGCGCTTCCATCACGATCATGGTCTCGACGCCGCCGCCGCCGAAGCCGCCATCGGCCTCCGCGAAAGGCAGACCGAGCAGGCCCTGCTCCGCGAGCTTGCCCCAGACGGCTTTGCTCCAGCCGCCCTTCTCCTTCATGTATTTCTTGCGGCTCTCGAAATCGTAGGAATCGGTCAAGAGGCCGTCGATGCTTTCCTTGAGAAGCCGTTGCTCCTCGTTCAGATCAAAATCCATGTTATTTGCTCTCCCGGTATCGATTTCGTCATGCCCGGCCTTGTGCCGGGCATCCAGGTTCTTTCGGCCGCTAGGCGTGGATGGCCAGGTCAAGCCCGGCCATGACGGTGAGTGCGTGTTAATAGTGTACGATCAAAGTCCCAGCACCGCCTTGGCGATGATGTTGCGCTGGATCTCGTTGGAGCCGCCGTAGATCGAGACCTTGCGGTTGTTGAAATAACTCGGCGCGATCTGCGCGGTCCAGTCCATGGCTTCGTTCGAGCCGTCGTCGCCGTGCACGTCGTAGGGCGCGGCGAACGGGCCGATCACTTCCATCAGCAGCTCGGTGGTGGTCTGCTGGATCTCGGAGCCCTTGATCTTCAGGACCGAGGACGCCGGATTGGGCTTGCCCTTGCCGTGCTTGCCTTCGTCGGCGACGACGCGCAACTGCGTGAGCTCGAGCGCCTTGAGCTCGATCTCGCAGGCCGCGAGCTTCTCACGGAAGGCCGCGTCCTGGATGATCGGCTTGCCGCCGGATTCGACTTTGGAGGCCAAGTCGCGGATGCGGCGCAGCCGCTCCTTGGAGACGCCGACCCGCGCGATGCCGGTGCGCTCATTGCCGAGCAGGAATTTTGCGTAATCCCACCCCTTGTTCTCCTCGCCGATCAGGTTCTCGTAGGGAACCTCGACGTCGTCGAAGAACACTTCGTTGACCTCGACGCCGCCGTCGATGGTCTGGATCGGGCGCACGGTGACGCCCTTCGACTTCATCGAGAACACGATGAAGGAGATGCCCATCTGCTTCTTCGCGGTCGCGTCGGTGCGGCAGAGGCAGAAGATCATATCGGCGTGCTGGGCGAGCGTGGTCCAGGTTTTCTGGCCGTTGATGATCCACTTGTCGCCTTTGCGCTCGGCTTTTGTCTTCAGCGAAGCGAGATCAGATCCGGAGCCGGGCTCGGAGAAACCCTGGCACCACCAATCCTCGACATTGGCAATGCGCGGCAAATACTGCTTCTTCTGCTCTTCGTTGCCGAAGGTGTAGATCACAGGGCCGACCATGCTGACGCCGAAGGCGAGCGGCTGCGGCGCCGGATAGGACTGCAGCTCCTCGTTGAAGATGTAGTGCTGCACGGAGGTCCAGCCGGTACCACCATATTGCTTGGGCCAGTGGCTGGTGCCCCAGCCCTTCTTGTTGAGGATGCGCCACCACGTCACCATCTCGTCCTTCGAGAGGTGGCGGCCCTCGACCAGCTTGCGCCGCGTATCCGGCGGCACGTTACCGCGGAAGAACTCCCGCACTTCCTCGCGAAACGCCTGCTCTTCTTTCGTGAATGCGAGATCCATCGGATCCTCCTGTGAATTACTGCAAAATCTCAAACAAGCCCGCTGCGCCCATGCCGCCGCCGACGCACATGGTGACGACCGCGTACTTCGCCTTGCGGCGGCGGCCTTCGATCAGGGCGTGGCCGGTGAGGCGCGCGCCCGACATGCCGTAGGGGTGGCCGACCGCGATCGCGCCGCCGTCGACGTTGATCTTGTCAGGGTCGATGCCGAGCTTGTCGCGGCAATACAGCACCTGCACCGCGAACGCTTCGTTGAGCTCCCACAGGCCGATGTCGTCGACCGTGAGGCCGTGACGCTTGAGCAGCCGCGGCACCGCGAACACCGGGCCGATGCCCATTTCGTCCGGCTCGCAGCCGGCGGAGACGAAGCCGCGGAAGATGCCGAGCGGCTTGAGGCCGCGCTTCGACGCTTCCTTGTCGCTCATGATGACGGAGGCGCTGGCGCCGTCCGAGAGCTGGCTGGCATTGCCGGCAGTGACCGAAAAACCTTCACCGCGCACGGTCTTGAGGCCGGCGAGGCCTTCGGCGGTGGTCTCGGGCCGCGGACCCTCGTCTTGCGACAGCGTCACGTCCTTGAACGAGACTGCGCCGGTCGCCTTGTCGGTCACGGCCATTTTGGTGGTGATCGGCGCGAGTTCGTCCTTGAACTTACCGCCCTGTTGCGCGGCCGCAGTGCGGCGCTGGCTTTCCAGCGAATATTCGTCCTGCTTCTCGCGCGAGATGCCGTAGCGCTTGGCGACGATTTCGGCCGTGTCGATCATCGGCATGTAGACCTCGCCCTTGATCTCGAGCAGCGCCGGGTCCTGGGCGTGGAAGCTGTTCATCTTGTCGTTCTGCACCAGCGAGATGGACTCGCCGCCGCCACCGACCGCGATCTCGACGCCGTCAAAAATCACCGAGCGCGCGGCGAGCGCGATCGCCTGGAGGCCCGAGGCGCATTGCCGGTCGATGGTGGTGCCGCCAACGGTGACGGGCAAACCGGCGCGGAGCAGCGCCTTGCGCGCGATATTGCCTCCGGTCGTTCCCTGCTGCAGCGCCGCTCCCATGACGACGTCCTCGACCTCCTTCGGGTCGATCTTGGCGCGCGCGACGGCTTCGCCAATGGCATGGCCGAGCAGGGTCGCACCCTCGGTGGCGTTGAGCGCGCCGCGATAGGCCTTGCCGATCGGGGTGCGGGCGGTGGAAACGATGACGGCGTTGGTCAAGAGCGACCTCCTGATACAGGTTGGGTGGCAAGTGGGGCGGATTGTGATGGTTTCTGCTGCTGACGCAACTCGTGGCGCGACAGCTTTCCGACCGGCGTGCGCGGCAGATCGTCGACGAATTCGACCTCGGCCGGCAATTCGTGCTTGCCGAGCTTGCCGGTGAGCTGCGCGCGCAAATCGTCGAGCGAGAACGGCTTTGCGTCCGGCTTCAGCTTGATGAAGGCCTTCGCGGCCTCGCCGCGGTACTGGTCGGGAATGCCGAGCACGATCACCTCGTGCACGCCGGGAATGGTGTAGATCGCCTGCTCGATCATCTGCGGATAAACGTTGAAGCCGCCGGAGATGATCATGTCCTTCTTGCGGTCGACCAGGAAGAAATAGCCGTCCGTGTCGACGTAGCCAATGTCGCCGGTGAGGAAGCGGCCGTCGGCAAAGGACTCCGCGGATTCCTTCGGCTTGTTCCAGTAGCCCTGGGTGACGTTCGGGCCCCTGATGCGGATCTCGCCGACTTCACCCGGCGGCAGCACGTTCGTGGAATTGTCCAGCGAGACGACGTCGAGTTCGATGCCGGGCAGCATCAGGCCGATCGAGCCGGGCTTGTCGGGACCTGTGGGCGGATGACCGGTGCCGGGCGAGCAGGTCTCGGTCATGCCCCAGCCGCTGCGAAGCTTCTTGCCGACCTTGCGCTCGAAGAAATTTGCGATCTCCACCGGAAGCGGCGCGCCCCCGGAGCCGATCGTCACCAGCGAAGAGAAGTCACGCTTGTCGAGATCGGGAAGGGCTGCGATCGCGATCCACATCGTCGGCACGCCCGGGAAATAGGTCGCGCGCTTGATTTCGATATCGCGCATCACCGCTTCGACGTCAAAACGCTGATGCAGCGAGATCAGATTGCCGCGGCTGAGCGAGGACAGCAGCACGACGGTGAGCGCGTAGATGTGGAACAGCGGCAGCACGCAGATCACGCGCTCGATGGCATCGCCGCGCGTCGCGCGCGACGGCTTGCCCCAGACGTCGTAGATCGACACCGCGGAAGTCAGATTGCCATGGGTGAGCATCGCGCCCTTGGGCAGGCCGGTGGTGCCACCGGTATATTGCAGCAGCGCGACGTCGTCGGCCGTCACGGACGGCCACTGTGCCGGCGCGGTCGCGCCCTCGACGAAGGTCTTGAAGGTGACGATGCGCGGATCAACGGGGATAGCGGCCTGCGGCGTGCCGACCTTGCCCCAATTGTCGTCCTCGCAGACGACCAGGCGATCGATCAACCCCTTCTCCAGGAACTTCAGCGCGGTGGGCAGCAGCGCCGCGAGGTTGGACGTGACGAGCAGGCGCGAGCCGGAATCGGAAACCTTGTGAGTCAGCGCAATCTCGCCGTCGAGCGGGGAGAGATGCGCAACGCGCGCGCCGGCCTTCAGCGCGCCGAAGAAATTGACGGGATGGTCCGGCGTATTGCCGAGGAACAGCGCGATGGAAGTATTCTTCCCGCATCCGGCGCGCAGGAACGCGGCAGCCGCACGCTCCGCCATCGCGGCGAGTTCGGTGCAACTGATCGGACGCTCCCGGAATTCCAGCGCGGTGCGCGGGCCGTACTCGGCGGCGGCTTTGGCCAGCAGGTCAGGCAGCGAGCCCTGGACGACGGTGTCGTCCCAACGCACGCCTTCGGGATAAAACTGTTCGCCGGGATGGGTCATTTCACTTCGTTACTTTGCACTGCCTGAGCAGCGGTTCCACGTAAGGCCGGCACGGACGGAACGGGCTCCCTTCCCCGTTGCGGGGAAGGGTTGGGGAGCGGGGTAGCCACGCACATTGACCTCGCCCGGGGCCCCTCCCTGACCGTCCCCCGCAAGGGGCGAGGGAACGGAGAGGGCGTCGCCCGGAGCAAATCATCGCGGCCACGGCCAATCCTATCAAGCCGCTTTCGACGCCGCCGCCAGCGAGGCGAAGGTCTTGCCTTCGGCCGCGAGCTTCTTCAGCAGCGGCGCGGGCTCGAGGCTGGGGTCGTTGGTCTCCTTGGCATAGAAGGAGAGACGATCGGCGATGTGCTTGAGGCCGACGCTGTCGGCCCAGAACATCGGGCCGCCGCGATAGATCGGCCAGCCATAGCCGTAGAGCCAGACCACATCGATATCGGAGGGACGCGCCGCGATGCCTTCTTCCAGGATCTTCGCGCCCTCGTTGATCATCGGGTACATCATGCGCTCGAGGATCTCGTCGTCGCTGACAACGCGCTTCTTGCGGCCCAAACGGAGCAGCGTCTCGTCGATCATCTTTTCGACCTCGGGATCGGGCAGCGCCGAGCGGGAGCCGGCTTCGTACCTGTAATAGCCCTTGCCGGTCTTCTGGCCGAAGCGACCGGCTTCGCAGAGCGCGTCCGCGATCTCGGACTTGATGCCGCGGTCCTTGCGCGAGCGCCAGCCGATGTCGAGGCCGGCGAGGTCGCCCATCGCGAACGGGCCCATCGGCATGCCGAACTTCGTCACCACGGCGTCGACCTGCTGCGGCAAGGCACCTTCGAACAACAGCTTCTCGGACTGCTTGCCGCGCTGGGCGAGCATGCGGTTGCCGACAAAGCCGTCGCAGACGCCGACCACGGCCGGCACTTTCGCAATCTTGCGCGCGATCGAGACAGCCGTCACAAGGGCGTCCGGCGCGGTCTTGTCGGCGCGCACGATCTCGCACAGTTTCATGACGTTGGCGGGCGAGAAGAAGTGCATGCCGAGCACGTCCTGCGGACGCTTGGTCGACTGCGCGATCTCGTCGATGTTCAGGTAGGAGGTATTGGAGGCGAGCACGGCACCCGGCTTGACGTATTGGTCGAGCTTGCCGAACACTTCCTTCTTCACCGCCATGGTCTCGAACACGGCTTCGATGACCAGGTCGGCATCGCCGACGTTCTCGATGCCGACGACGCCGTTGATCAGCGCCATGCGCTTGGCGGGCGCATCCGCCGGGATGCCGCCGCGCGCCGCGGTCGCTTCCCAGTTCTTCTGCATGATGCCGAGGCCGCGTTTGAGCTGCTCTTCGCCGGTCTCGATCAGGGTGACGGGCACGCCGGCATTGGCAAACGACATCGCGATGCCACCGCCCATGGTGCCGGCGCCGAGGATGGCGACGCGGTTCACGGGCCGCGACTTGGTGCCTTCAGGCACGCCCGCGATCTTGCTGGCCTCGCGCTCGGCGAAGAAGGCATAGCGCTGCGCTTTGGACTGATCGCTGGCGACGAGCTTCAGGAAGCCCTCGCGCTCCTTCTTCAGACCTTCGTCGAACGGTAGGTCGATGGCGTAGCCGACGGCGTCGGCCGCCGCGAACGGCGCTTCCAGGCCGCGCGACTTCTTGGTCATGGCGGCGACCGCATTGGTGAAGATCGAGCGATCGGCCTTGGCCGTAGCAATCTTGGAATCGTCGTCACGCAGGCGGCGCAGCGGGCGCTTTTCGGCCAGCAGCTTTCGCACGAAGGCTTCGCCTCCGGCAGCCGGGCCCTCGACGATCTCTTCGATCAGGCCGTTTTTCAGCGCTTCCGCCGCACCGATCGGATCACCGCCGACGATCATCTTGACCGCAAGCTCCGGTCCGACCGCGCGCGGCAGGCGCTGGGTGCCGCCTGCGCCCGGCAGCAGGCCGAGCTTCACCTCGGGCAGGCCGAGCTTGGCTTCTTTCACCGCGACGCGAAAATGACAGGCGAGCGCGACCTCGAGGCCGCCGCCGAGTGCGGTGCCGTGGATCGCGGCAACGACCGGCTTCGGCGAGTTCTCGATCTCGGAAAGCACGTCGTTGAGGGCGGGCGGCTTCGGCGGCTTGCCGAATTCGGTGATGTCGGCGCCGGCAATGAAGGTGCGGCCGGCGCAGGTCAGCACGATGCCCTTGATCGCGGGATCGGCGATCGCGGCCTTGATGCACTCCAAAATACCGCCGCGAACCGCGGCACTCAGCGCATTGACCGGAGGGCTGTCGACCGTGACGATCCCGACTTCGTCATGACGCTCAAGCTTGACCACTTCGCTCACGGTGTCCCTCCTTGCTGGGGTAACTTTGTTTGATTTCGCATTGCGGAATTTAATTCCGCATCTTGACGGCAGGGTTATTTTGAAGCACGTGGCTTGTCAACGACTCCGCGCAAGAAGCAGATCAGGGATGAAGCGTACAGGAAAGAAGACCGCGACCGATCGGAATTTCGTCGTCGCGCTTTCCCGCGGACTAGACGTATTGCGCGCATTCCAGCCCAGCGACGGACTTCTTGGCAATCAGGAAATCGCGGCCCGCACCAACCTGCCCAAACCGACTGTTTCGCGGCTGACCTATACGTTGACGAAGCTCGGTTATCTGACGCCGGTTCCCCGCTTCGAGAAGTATCAGCTTGCGCCGGCTGCGATGGCGCTCGGCTACGCGGCGCTATCCAATCTCGGCGTTCGGCATTTGTCCGAACCGTTCCGCGAGGAAATGATGCGCGCGACCGGGGGAGCCGTCGCGATCGGTGGCCGCGACCGCCAAAGCATGATCTATTTCGGGCAAAGCCGCGGCAGCGAGACGGTCGGCGTTCAACTTGACGTCGGCTCCCGCGTGCCGATTGCAACCACCGCGATGGGCCGCGCCTATTTCTGGGCGCTGAACGACGACGAGCGTGCCGAATTGTTGCGCGATCTGCGCGAGCATTACGGCAGCCGCTGGCCCAAGATGCGCGACGGACTGGAACGTTCCGGCGAAACAATCGCGAAACATGGTTTTGCGACCTCGGTCGGCGACTGGCACGACGACATCGGCGCCGCCGGCGTCGCGCTCAAGCTCAATGACGGAACCGGTCCCTACGCATTTAATTGCGGCGCGCCCGCATTCCGCTTCACGGAAGAGCGTTTGATCAACGACATTGGACCGCGTCTGCTTGCGATGGTAAGGAACATCGAAGCGGCGCTCGGGGGTCTGATGCCGCATTCCAAAAAAGACGTCAGCAAAAAGCTGAAATCAGGAGGAAAAGTTGCGCGTGTGGTCGAGGGGATCAGATAGCCTTTGTGATCATCAGGAGCGGTTCGTATCGCCCCTTCGTCCACTCAACAGCGTGGGCGAGACGAGATGACGCAGGCACAGCTCGCGCAGGGGACATCGCCCCTGCTCGCGGTTCGCGACGTCAGCGTCGTGTTCGGCGGCATTGTCGCGCTCAACGGCGTGTCCTTCGACATGCACAAGGGCCAGATCCTCGGCTTGATCGGCCCCAACGGCGCCGGCAAGACCACGCTCTTCAACTGCCTCTCCCGGCTCTATCAGCCGTCGTCCGGCGACATCCTGATGGAGGGCGCGACCATCCTGAAGCGGCCGCCGCACCGGATCGCGGAGATCGGCATCGGCCGCACCTTCCAGAACGTGGCGCTGTTTCCGAACCTCTCGGTGATGGACAATGTCCGCGTCGGCACCCATGCCCGCACCTCCAGCGACATCATCAGTGACTCGCTGCGTCTCGCCTGGATTCGCCGCAGCGAAGCCGACGTCAACAAGAAGGTGCACGAGATCCTCGCCTATCTGAACCTCGAGGATGTCGCCCACACCGTCGTGTCCGGCCTGCCTTTCGGCACGCAAAAACGCGTCGAGCTGGCGCGCGCGCTTGCTGCCGATCCGAAGATCCTGCTGCTCGACGAGCCCGCCGGCGGCCTCAACCACGAGGAAGTCCACGTTCTCGGCGACCTCATTCGCCGCATCCGCGACGAGCGCCACATGACCGTGCTGCTGGTGGAGCACCACATGGGCCTCGTGATGTCGATCGCCGACCACGTCGTCGCGCTGAATTTCGGCAAGAAGCTCGCGGAAGGCACGCCGGCCCAGGTGCAGGCGGATCCCGACGTCATCAAGGCCTATCTCGGGAGCAAGGACCAATGACGACGCTGCTCAACGTCAAGGACCTGCGCGCCTATTACGGCCAGGTCCAGGCGCTTCACGGCCTGTCCTTCTCGCTCAGCGAGGGATCGCTGACGACGCTGTTAGGGGCGAACGGCGCCGGCAAGACCACTACGCTGCGCGCGATCTGCAACATGGTGCGCTCCACCGGCGGCATCGAGTTCGACGGCAAGCCGCTGAACAACCGCTCCACCGAGAGCATCGTGCGGTTCGGTATCGCGCATGTGCCGCAGGGCCGCGGAACCTTCACCACCATGACGGTGGAGGAGAACCTCCAGCTCGGCGCCATCACCCGCAAGGACAGCGCCGGCATCGTCTCCGACATCGAGCGGATGTATGCGCATTTCCCGGTGCTGAAGCAGCGACACACCCAGCAGGCCGGCACGCTGTCGGGCGGCGAGCAGCAGATGCTCGCGGTCGCCCGCGCCCTGATGCTGCGGCCGCGGCTGATGCTGCTGGACGAGCCTTCGTTCGGCCTGGCGCCGCTCGTCGTGCGCGACCTATTCGGCATCCTCGGCAAGATCAACCGCGAGGACAAGGTGTCGATCCTGGTGGTGGAGCAGAACGCCCAGCTCGCGCTCGAGCTCGCCGACCAGGCCTATGTGATCGAGACCGGACGCATCGTGATGTCGGGCAATGCCAAGGACATCGCGAACAACGAAGAAATCCGCAAATCCTATCTGGGCTACTGAGGAACCGGCACGATGGAGCTTTTCACCAACCAGGTGCTAGCCGGGATCGCCACGGGCGCGATTTACGCCTGCATGGCGCTCGCCGTGGTCATGATCTACCAGGCGATCGACCATCTCAACTTCGCGCAGGGCGAGATGGCGATGTTCTCGACCTTCATCTCCTGGCAGCTGATGCAATGGGGCGTGCCTTATTGGGTCGCTTTCGTGCTCACGCTCGTCTTCGCCTTCATCGGCGGCATCGCAATCGAGCGCATCCTGTTCAAGCCGCTTACCAAGGCCCCGATCCTCACCAATGTCGCCGGCTTCATCGCGCTGTTTTCAATCATCAACTCCTCGGCCGGCCTGATTTGGGACTTTACCATCAAGCAATATCCCACCCCGTTCGGATCCTCGCCGTTCCTTGGCAGCCAGCTGATCTCGACGCACCAAGCTGGCATGATCGGCGTCACGTTGCTGCTCCTGGTCGGCCTGTTCTTCTTCTTCCAATATACGCGGATAGGTCTTTCCATGCGGGCGGCCGCCTCGCTCCCTGAATCGGCGCGCCTCGTCGGCATCAACACGAGCTGGATGATCGCGCTGGGCTGGGGCATGGCGTCCGCGATCGGTGCAATCGCGGGCATGCTGATCGCTCCCGTCGTGTTTCTGGAGCCCAACATGATGGTCGGCGTGCTTCTCTATGGCTTTGCGGCGGCCGTGCTCGGCGGCCTGACCAGCCCGCTCGGCGCCGTGGTCGGTGGCTTCTTGATGGGCATCTTCGAAAACCTTGTCGGCACCTACATTCCCGGAGTCGGCAACGAGCTGAAGCTCCCGATCGCGCTCGCGCTGATCATCTCCGTCCTGGTCGTCAAACCCGCTGGCCTGTTCGGCCGGCACATCGTCAAGCGAGTTTGATATGAGCGCTGCAGAAGATGTCGTAACGGAAGCCCCGGCGATCGATGCGGTTCCGAAGCGGGCGATGACGCTGGGCACGGGCACCTCCCTGTTGGTGCTGGCGGTGCTGTTGATCGTGCCGGTGTTCGTCAAGAACTTCATCATCTTCCAGATGACGATGCTCCTGATCTACGGGCTGGCCGTGCTGGCCTTGAACATCCTGACGGGCGGCTCCGGCCAGTTCTCGCTCGGCCAGAGCGCCTTCTACGCCGTGGGCGCTTATACGTCGGCGGTGCTGATGGAGTACTTCAACGTCAACTATGCGCTGACAATTCCGATTTCCGCCGCGGTCTGCTTCGGATTCGGCTACCTGTTCGGCAAGCCGGCGCTGCGGCTGTCGGGCGTCTATCTCGCGCTCGCGACGTTTGCGCTCGCCACCGCCATGCCGCAGCTGCTGAAGCTGAACTTCCTCGAGCACTGGACCGGCGGCGTGCAGGGCCTCGTCGTCACCAAGCCCGATGCGCCATTCGGCCTGCCGATGTCGCAGGACATGTGGCTCTACTACTTCTCGCTCGCCGTCGTGCTCGCGATCTACATCTTCTCGGTGAACCTGCTGCGTTCCCGTTCGGGCCGCGCCTTCATGGCGATCCGCGACAACGAGATCGCGGCCTCCTCGATGGGCGTCAACGTCGCGCTCTACAAGACGCTGGCCTTCGGCGTGTCCGCCGGCATCACCGGCGTTGCCGGCTCGCTCGGCGCCATCGCCGTGCAGTTCGTCGCGCCCGACAGCTACACCATCACGCTGGCGATCTCGCTGTTCCTCGGCATGGTCGTCGGCGGCGTCGGCTGGCTGCCCGGCTCGTTCGTCGGCGCAGCCTTCATCATCTTCGTGCCGAACATGGCGGAGGGCATCTCCAAAGGCCTGTCCGGCGCGGTATTCGGCGTACTGTTGTTCCTCGTCATCTACCTGGTGCCGCACGGCGCAAGGCAGATCGCGATCCTGGGCCAGCAACTCGTCGGCCGGCTCAGAAAGAACTAAAAACCCGTTAATTTAACCAAGGAGACCCGAATTGCTTTTTGAAAGAACACTGCGAACCGCTGCGCTGGTCACGGCAACGGCGGTCATCACTCTCACCTCCGGCGCAGCACTCGCGCAGAAGAAATACGACACCGGCGCGTCCGATACCGAGATCAAGATCGGCAACATCATGCCGTACAGCGGCCCGGCGTCGGCCTATGGCATCATCGGCAAGACCGAAGAAGCCTATTTCAAGATGATCAACGACAAGGGCGGCATCAACGGCCGCAAGATCACCTTCGTCACCTATGACGACGGCTATTCGCCGCCCAAGGCCGTCGAGCAGGTCCGCAAGCTGGTCGAGAGCGACGAAGTGCTGGCCGTGTTCAACCCGCTCGGCACGCCCTCGAACAGCGCGATCCAGAAGTACCTCAACGCCAAGAAGATCCCGCAGCTGTTCGTCGCCACCGGCGCCACCAAGTGGAACGACGCGAAAAACTTCCCCTGGACCATGGGCTGGCAACCCTCCTACCAGAGCGAAGCGCAGATCTACGCGAAATGGCTGTTGAAGGAAAAGCCGGACGCCAAGATCGCGATCCTCTACCAGAATGACGATTTCGGCAAAGACTACCTCAAGGGCACCAAGGACGGCTTGGGCGCCAAGGGCGCGTCCATGATCATCATGGAAGAGAGCTACGAGGTGTCCGAGCCCTCGATCGACGGTCACATCGTCAAGATCAAGGCTGCCAATCCCGACGTGCTGTTGATCTACACGACGCCGAAATTCGCTGCCCAAACCATCAAGAAGACAGCCGAGCTGAGCTGGAAGCCGCTCCAGATCCTCACCAACGTGTCGATCTCGGTCGGCAGCGTGATGAAGCCGGCCGGCTTCGAGGCTGCGCAGAACGTGCTCTCGGCCGCCTACGCCAAGGACTCGACGGACCCGCAGTGGGCGAACGACCCCGGCATGAAGAAGTGGAACGAGTTCGTCGACAAGTACATGCCGGGTGCCGACAAATCCGACACCAGCATGGTCTATGGCTACGGCGCGGCGTCGACGCTGGCCAAGGTCCTGGAAATGTGCGGCGACGATTTGACCCGGGCCAACATCATGAAGCAGGCGGCCTCATTGAAGGATTTTGCTCCGGACACGCTGCTGCCTGGCGTCAAGATCAACACCAGCGCCACCGACTTCGCCCCGATCGCGCAGCTCCAGATGCAGCGCTTCAAAGGCGAGAAGTGGGAACTCTTCGGCGAGATCATCAGCGGCGACGTCGCCACGGAGTGATACTCTGACGCAATAGTCCAACGCCTCGAGAAGCCCCCGCGAGCAATCGCGGGGGCTTTTTGTTGACGTCGGGCGTCAATCTTGTTCAATGCGGCGCCGATCCAGCCGGGGTGGGAGAGAAATGACTGCTGTTCGATTTCAGGTTGCGGCCCTGTTGGCCGCATTCGTATTGTGCACTGCGATGAGCGGCCCTGCACTGGCGCAGAAAAAATACGACAGCGGCGCTTCCGATACCGAGATCAAGATCGGCAACATCATGCCCTATAGCGGCCCGGCCTCCGCCTACGCGGCGATCGGCAAGGCCGAGGAAGCCTATTTCAACAAGATCAATGCCGAGGGCGGCATCCACGGCCGCAAGATCAAGTTCATCTCCTATGACGACGGTTATTCGCCGCCGAAGACGGTGGAGCAAGCGCGCAAGCTGGTCGAGAGCGACGGGGTGCTGCTGATCTTCGGCTCGCTCGGCACCTCCACCAACGGCGCCATCCGCAAATACATGAACGAGAAGAAGGTGCCGCAATTGTTCGTGGCGAGCGGCGCTTCGAAGTGGAACGATCCCAGGCAGTATCCCTGGACCATGGGTTGGCAGCCGAGCTATGCGAGCGAGGCGCACATCTACGCCAAGTACATCATGAAGGAGAAGCCGGACGGCAAGATCGGCGTGCTCTACCAGAACGACGATTTCGGCAAGGACTATCTGAAGGGGCTGAAGGACGGCCTTGGGCCCAAGGCCTCGATGATCGTGCTGGAGGAAGGCTACGACACGTCCGAACCGGCGATCGACGAGCACGTCGTGAAATTGAAGGCCGCCGGCGCCGACATCCTCATCAGCATCACCACGCCGAAATTTGCCGCCCAGGCGATCAAGAAGGCGGCCGAGATCAACTGGCACCCGGTCCACATCATCTCCAACGTCTCGGCCTCGGTCGGCGGCGTGCTCGAGCCGGCGGGGCTCGAGATCTCGCAAGGCATCCTGTCGGCGAGCTACACCAAGGACGGCTCCGACCCGCAATGGAACGCCGATGATGGCATGAAGAAGTTCTATAACTTCCTCGCGCAATACGCTCCCACGGCCAACAAGCTCGATGCCGGCGTGGTGTTCGGCTATGCCGCCGCGCAGACCATGGTGAAGGTGCTGCAGATGTGCGGCGATGACCTTACCCGCGAAAACATCATGAAGCAGGCCGCCAACCTGAAGGATTTCGAGCCCGATACGCTCTTGCCCGGCATCAAGATCAACACCGCGCCGGACAATTTCGCCCCGATCGAGCAGCTCCAGATGATGCGATTCAAAGGCAAGAAATGGGAGCTGTTCGGCGACATCATCTCAAGCGATCCTGGCCATTGAGGCCGATCAACTCAAAATCGCGCTATTCAAATTAAACAATCAGCGGCGGTCGCGATTTTTTCGCAGCGCACGCGCTCCCGCGGCCGCCTTTGACTACTAAAGAAGCAGCCCCTGCGACGCCGTCGCAGGGGCTTTCTGTTGAAGGCATCAGGTAAATCGTATTGAATTGCGGCCGCGTCACCAAAAACAAGCAACGCAAGAAAAGGAACGCACACACACCAAGAAAATAGGGAGATAGGAATGCCCGCTGTCACCGGAAAACTTGCGGCCGCGTCACTGGCGCTTGCGCTCATTGCGGCCTCGGCCTCCACTGCATCGGCCCAGAAGAAATACGATACCGGCGCGACCGATACCGAGATCAAGGTCGGCAACATCATGCCCTACAGCGGACCGGCCTCCGCCTACGGCATCATCGGGCGGACCGAAGCCGCCTATTTCAAGAAGATCAACGACGAAGGCGGCATCAACGGCCGCAAGATCAACTTCATCTCTTACGACGACGCCTATTCGCCGCCGAAGACGGTGGAGCAGGCGCGCAAGCTGGTCGAGAGCGACGAGGTGCTGCTCATCTTCAACTCGCTTGGCACACCGCCGAACTCGGCGATCCACAAATACATGAACTCGAAGAAGGTGCCGCAGCTCTTCGTCGCGACCGGCGCCACCAAGTGGAACGATCCGCAGAACTTCCCGTGGACGATGGGCTGGCAGCCCAACTACCAGAGCGAGACGCAGATCTACGCGAAGTGGCTGCTCAAGAACAAGCCCGACGCCAAGATCGCCGTGCTGTTCCAGAACGACGATTACGGCAAGGACTATCTCAAGGGCCTGAAGGACGGCCTCGGCGCCAAGGCCGCCTCGATGATCGTCATCGAAGAGAGCTATGAGACTTCGGAGCCGAGCATCGACAACCACATCGTCAAGCTGAAATCGACCGGCGCCGACGTCTTCATGAACATCACGACGCCGAAATTCGCAGCCCAGGCGATCAAGAAGAACGCCGAGATCGGCTGGAAGCCGCTGCACTTCCTCAACAACGTCTCTGCCTCCGTCGGCAGCGTGATGAAGCCTGCCGGCTTCGAGAACGGCCAGGATATTATCTCGGCCGATTATCTGAAGGACGTGTCGGATCCCGAATGGGCCAACGATCCCGGCATGAAGGACTTTCTTGCGTTCATGACCAAATACTTCCCCGACGGCGACAAGCTCGATAAGGGCACCATCGTCGGCTATGCCGTGGCACAGACGCTGGTCCACGTCTTGAAGCAGTGCGGTGATAATCTCACGCGCGAGAACATCATGAAGCAGGCCGCTGGCATGAAGAACTTCCGCACGGAGGCGCTGCTGCCGGGAATCCAGATCAACACGTCCCCGACCGACTTTGCGCCGATCAGCCAGCTCCGGCTCGAGAAGTTCAAGGGCGACAAGTGGGAGCTGTTCGGCGACGTGATCAGCGCCGACGTCGGCGGCTAGCCCCGACACGACAACATGCCCCCTGCGAACTCTCGCAGGGGGTTTTTGCTTGCACGCCGATTATGATCACGCGATTGCACAATCGAATGACGACAAAGCCCGCTTACGCTTTCGCGCCTGATGCGGTAGGCAGGTGAACGGCGCGTTTGCCGCCAGTCTTTCCTGTCCGCTCAAGGCCTTTCGTCATGACCGACCGACGCCCCCTGCTCCGCGCGCTCTACGACGCCGCCGTTGCCGCCGCCCATCCCAACACGGTGCTGGCGCCTCACTTGCGGCCCGCACCGAGGGGACGCGTGATCTGCCTCGCCGCCGGCAAGGGCGCGGCCGCGATGGCCGCGGCGGCAGAGCGGCATTATCTCGACACGCTCGGGCTCGCACCGGAGCGCCTCGTCGGCATCGCCACCACGCGCCACGGCTACGGCGTGCCGACCCGCCGCATCCGCGTGGTCGAGGCCGGCCATCCCGTGCCTGACGAGGCCGGCCTGAAGGGCGCGGCCGATACCCTCGCGCTCGCAGGCGAGGCCGGACCCGATGACTTTCTCCTGGTGCTGCTCACCGGCGGCGGCTCGGCGAACTGGATCGCGCCTGTCGACGGCATCAGCTTCGCGCAGAAGCAGGCCGTCAACAAGGCGCTGCTCCGCTCGGGCGCGCCGATCGGCGAGATGAATATCGTGCGCAAGCACCTGTCGCGGATCAAGGGCGGGCGGCTGGCGCGCGCCGGCAAAGATGCCGCCGAGATCGTCACGCTCGCGATCTCCGACGTGCCGCATGACGAGCCCTCCGCGATCGCCTCCGGCCCCACCGTGCCCGATCCGACCACGCTCGCCGATGCGCGCGCGATCGTGACCAAGTACAAGCTCGACATCGACGATGCCGTCCGCCGCGCGCTGGACGCCCCCGCCAACGAGAGCTGCAAACCGGGTGACGCCGCCTTCGCACGCGCGCATTTCGAATTGATCGCACGTCCGAAGCAATCGCTCGATGCCGCGGTGAAACTCGCGCACGAGGCAGATTACGAGACCATCGATCTCGGCGCCGATCTGGAAGGTGAGGCCCGCGAGGTTGCCGCCGATCACGCCAGGCTGGCGCTTCAGGCCCGCGCGCAAGGCAAGCGCGTCGCGATCCTCTCCGGCGGCGAGCTCACGGTCACCGTGCGCGGCCAGGGGCGCGGCGGCCCGAACCAGGAATACGCGCTGGCGCTCGCCGACCTGTTGAAGGACACGCCAAACATCTCCGCGCTCGCCGGCGACACCGACGGCGCCGATGGCGGTGCCGGCAATTCCACCGATCCCGCCGGCGCGCTGATCGACGCGGCGACGTTCGCGAAGATGAAGGCGCAGGGGCTGCAGCCGCAGGCGTATCTCGCCAGCAACGACGCGACGACGTTCTTCGAGGCGACGGGTGACCTGTTGCTGCCGGGGCCCACGCTGACCAACGTGAACGATATAAGGGTGATCCTGGTCGACTGAGGCGCCTGCCCCAATCACGGTGTCATTCCCCGCGAAGGCAGGGAATCCAGTACGCCGCGGCTTCTCCATCACCCACTACTGCCTCTGGAATACTGGAGCGCCCGCCTTCGCGGGCGATGACAGCTGAGCCGACCGCCCCGTTAAAACTCGTTGGCGATCTTCGAGAGCATCCCGAGCAGCGCTTCGCGGTTGGAGGGGCCGAGCAGCTCGTTCAGCCGGGCCTCGTGCTTGGTGGCGACGAGCTTCTTGGCGCGGGCCAGCACCGCCTTGCCCTTGTCGGTCAGCACCAGGATGTGCGAGCGGCGGTCGTTGGTGGAGCGGATCCGCGCGCAAAGATCGCGGCTCTCGAGATTGTCGAGCATGGCGACGAAATTCGGGCGCAGGATGCCGAGGGTGGAGGCGATCTCGGTCTGGTTACGGCCCGGATTTTTCTCGACCAGCAGCAGAACGGAGAACTGCGCGGGCGTGAGCTGAAGCGAGGCCATGCAGCGCAGGAAGTTCTCGAACACCTTGAGCTGCGCCCGCTTCAGCACATAGCCGAGCTGCTCCGAGAGCTCGCCGAGCTGGAGGGCTTCGCCGGGCCCCTGACCTTGCACCTCGGCCGCGTCTTTGCGGACCTTGGCCGGATCGGCGGGCTTTTCAGAAGACTTTTCGGAGGTTTTCGAAACGGTCATCGCCTCATGCTCGTAATCCCGCTAAGTTCGGGAGGGTCGTCCCGCCACCCTTGAAGTTATATTTGATAATTGTTATGGACCATATCAAATATCGTCAGCGTTTTTCAATGGCTGTGAGCGGACCGTCCACGACTATCAGGGGACCGGTCCTTAATCTTTGAGGGGGAGCGTCCGGTCTTGAATACCACCATCATGCTGTTCCTGCTGCAGGACGGCATCACCAACGGCGCAATCTACGCGTTGCTCGGCCTCGCGCTGGTGCTGGTGTTCGCCGTCACCCGCGTGATCCTCATCCCACAAGGCGAATTCGTCACCTATGGTGCGCTGACCTATGCCTCGCTGGCTGCGGGCCAGATGCCGGGTACGGCGAAACTCGCGCTCGCCCTGGGCATCGGCGCCTTCGCGTTCGACCTGTTCGCCGCGCGCAAGGCGCTGCACGGACGCATGGTCCTGCGCAGCGCCCTCACCAACATCGTGCTGCCGGCCATCGTGCTGGCGCTGACTGTCTACTACGCCGCTCAGAAGCCTCCGGTTGCGGTCTGCATCGCGCTGTCGCTGGTGATCGTGGCGATGATCGGCCTGTTTCTCTACCGCATCGCATTCCAACCGCTGGCGCACACCTCCGTGCTGGTGCTGCTGATCGCCTCGGTGGGCGTCCACCTCGCGCTTCAGGGATTGGGCCTTTTGTTCTTCGGCGCCGAGGGCCAGCGCGGACCTGCCGTACTGTCCGGCTCTTTCACCGCCGGCGCGCTGCGCTTCACCGGCCAGAGCATCACGGTCTACGGCATCACCATCGCCTTCATCGTCGGGCTGTGGCTGTTCTTCGGGCTGACACTTTACGGCAAAGCGCTGCGCGCGACCGCCGTGAACCGGCTGGGTGCCCGGCTCGTCGGCATCCGCACGACGCTGTCCGGGCAGATCGCCTTCCTGCTGGCGTCCGTCATCGGCGCATTGTCGGGCATCATGATCGTGCCGATCACGACGCTCTATTACGACTCGGGCTTCCTGATCGGCCTGAAGGGCTTTGTCGCCGCGATCATCGGCGGTCTCGTCAGCTATCCCCTCACCGCCGTCGCAGCGCTGTTCGTCGGCATCGTCGAGGCGTTCTCGTCCTTCTATGCCTCCAACTACAAGGAGGTGATTGTTTTCATGCTCTTGATCCCCGTGCTGCTGCTGCGCTCGCTCGCTGCCCCCGCGGTCGAGGAAGAGAAGGACTGACGCCAAGATGCAGAGCCGGCTCCCCATCCTCATCTTCGCGCTTCTCATGGCGGCGATCCCGTTCGTTCCGGGCATGCCCCCGTTCTGGATCGTGCTGCTCGACAATATCGGCCTCACCGCCCTCGTCGCGATGGGCCTCGTGCTGCTGACCGGCGTCGGCGGCCTGACCTCGTTTGGACAAGCGGCCTTCGTCGGCTTCGGCGCCTACACCACCGCGGTGCTGTCGACGGCCTACGGGATGTCGCCCTGGCTGACGCTGCCGCTGTCGCTGCTGGTCAGCGGCTTACTGGCGGTGCTGCTCGGCCTCGTCACAGTCCGTCTCTCCGGCCACTATCTGCCGCTCGGCACGCTCGCCTGGGGACTCGGCTTGTTCTATCTCTTCAGCAAGCTGGAATTTTTAGGAAGGAACGACGGCATCTCGGCGATCCCGCCGCTGTCGATCGGCTCGTTCAAGATGCTCTCGCCCGGCTCGATCTATTACGCGATCTGGGTGGCCGTGATCGTCTCGGCGCTGCTCACGATGAACCTGCTGGACTCCCGCACCGGCCGCGCCATCCGCGCGCTCCGGCGCGGCCATGTCGCGGCCGAAGCATTCGGCGTGCACACGCCGCGGGCCAAGATGCTGGTGTTCATCCATGCCGCCGTGCTCGCCGGCCTCTCCGGCTGGCTCTACGCTCATCTTCAGCGCGCGGTGAACCCCACGCCGTTCGGCGCGCAGGCCGGCATCGAATATCTCTTCATCGCCGTGGTCGGCGGCGCCGGTTATGTCTGGGGCGGCGTCCTCGGCGCGGCGCTCGTCGTGGTCCTGAAAGAAGTGCTCCAGAGCTACCTGCCGCTGATCCTGCCGGGCTCCGGCCAGGTCGAAACCATCGTGTTCGGCATTATGCTGGTGGCGCTGCTCCAGCTCGCACCCGGCGGCGTCTGGCCCTGGCTGATGTCGTTCCTGCCCGAGCGCACCCGTGGCAAAAAGCCGGACACCTCCCTGAAACTGGCGCAGCGCGCCCGTTCGCCCGGCCAATCCGGCGTCCTGCTCCAGGTCGAGAAGGCGCGAAAGCAATTCGGCGGCGTGGTCGCGGTAAATAGCGTCTCCTTCGACGTCCAGGCCCGCGAGATCGTTGCGCTGATCGGCCCGAACGGCGCCGGCAAGAGCACGACGTTCAACCTGATCACCGGCGTGCTGTCGGCCACCTCGGGCTCGATCTCCGTGCTCGGCAACAAGGTCGACAAGGCGCCGCCGCAGGAGATCGTCAAGCTCGGCATCTCCCGCACCTTCCAGCACGTCAAGCTGGTGCCTGACATGACCGTGCTGGAGAACGTCGCGATCGGCGCGCATCTGCGCGGCCATTCCGGGCCGATCTCCTCGATGCTGCGGCTGGACCGTGCCGACGAGGCCAAGCTGCTCGCGGAAGCCGCCCGCCAGATCGAGCGCGTCGGACTTGGCGAGCAGATGCATCAGCTCGCAGGCGCGCTTTCGCTGGGACAGCAACGGATCGTCGAGATCGCCCGTGCGCTGTGCGTCGATCCGATGCTGCTGCTGCTCGACGAGCCGGCCGCCGGCCTGCGCCACATGGAGAAGCAGCGGCTCGCGACGCTGCTGCGGGAGCTGCGCGACGGCGGCATGAGCGTGCTGCTTGTCGAGCACGACATGGGCTTCGTCATGAACCTCGCCGACCGCATCGTGGTGCTCGATTTCGGCACCAAGATCGCGGAAGGAACGCCGGCCACGATCAAGACCAATCCCGAAGTGATCAAGGCCTATCTCGGAGTGGCGGCATGAGTGCGCTGTTGTCCGTCACCGACGCCCATGTGTCCTATGGCAAGGTCGAGGCGGTGCGTTCGGTCTCGCTCGAGGTCGGCCAAAACCAGATCGTCACCATCGTCGGCGCCAACGGCGCTGGCAAGACCACGCTGCTCTCGGCCATCATGGGCGTTTTTCCGCTGAAGGGCCGCGTCGCCTTTGCCGGCCAGGACCTCTCCCGGCTCGACATCGAGGACCGCGTCGCGATGGGGCTCGGTCTCGTTCCCGAGCACCGCGAACTGTTCGTGACCATGAATGTCGAGGACAATCTCGAACTCGGCGCCTTCAGGATCGAGAGAAGCAAGGCGAAAGCCTCGATGGAGCGGGTCTACACGCTGTTTCCGCGGCTGAAAGAGCGACGCAAGCAGTTCGCCGGCACGCTCTCCGGCGGCGAGCAGCAGATGCTCGCGATGGGCCGCGCGCTGATGGGCGAGCCCAAGCTCTTGATGCTGGACGAGCCGAGCCTCGGCCTCGCTCCGATCATCGTCGCCGACATTTTCCGCATCGTCACCGAATTGCGAGCCGCCGGCGTTTCCGTGCTGCTGGTCGAGCAGAACGCGCAGGCCGCATTGAAGATCGCGGATCAGGCCTACGTGATGGAGCTCGGCGAATTCGTGCTCAGCGGCAAGGCCGGCGACATCGCGGCGAACGAGCGGGTCGCGGCGAGCTATCTCGGCTTCCAGCACGAAGGCGCGAATGGGTTGTAGGTTCTCTTCCTTCTCCCCGATCTTACGTTGGGAGTGAGGGGCTGCTTCCACGCAGTTGGTGGTGGAGCGACCTACACCGCCTCCTCCTTTCCGTCATTGCGAGCGCAGCGAAGCAATCCAGAATCCCTCCGCAGCGGCAGTCTGGATTGCTTCGCTACGCTCGCAATGACGATGTGGATGGAGCGAATGCGACGCCAAGTGCGTCGGTTGAAGGCCCCTTATCTGCGCGCGGAGAGAGGCGAAGACTCTCGCTCAACTTGCCGCCGTTCCCCCCTTCAACGCCGCCACCTCCGCCTCCAACTCCGCGATCCTTGCATCCCTTGCCGCCAGCGCAGCCGCAACATCGCCGGCGTCGAACTTCTGCGGGATGTGCTGCGGGCAGTTCGTGTCCCACGCTTCGATCTTGAACAGGATCACCTGCTCCGGCCGCGCGCGATAGCCTTTCGGCATCAGGGACTGCGTCAGCGCGGCGTCGTCCTCGACCACGCGCGCCTCACCCCAGATCTTCACCCGGCGGCGATGGGCGTAGTCCATCACAAAGATGTAGGCCCTGGGATTTTCGGACAGGTTTCCCTGCGTGATGTACTGCCGATTGCCGGCGTAGTCGGCGAACGCGAGCGTCTGCTTGTCCAGCACCTTCAAAAAGCCCTTCGGGCCGCCGCGGTGCTGAATGTAGGGCTGGCCATCGGCCGAGGCAGTGGCGAAATAAAAGCTGTTGGCGTCAGCGATGAACGCCGCGAGGTTCTCGTCGACCTCGGTGCGCCAGCCGCGCTGCTCGGCATGAGCATAGCCTTCGCGTGATCCTTTTCGGGTCTGGATCGATTTCACCGCCGGCGTGAATGCCACGTCGCTGGCGTAGGTGTGAGTTGCCGTCATCGGAACATCTCCTGAAATCCCGGCGCATCTCTGCGTCTTCGGGACCTAAAATGGACCTTCCGGCTGCCAAAACAATCTATCCGCTTGACACTTAATCGTTGCAATATATGCAATAATGAGATGGACCGCCTTGAAGCCATGCATGTCTTTGTCACCGTCGCCGATTTGCGCGGCTTTGCGCCGGCGGCACGAAAACTGCGGCTGTCGCCCTCGGCGGTGACGCGGCTGATCGCGGCGCTGGAGGAACATCTCGGCGCGCGGCTGCTGCAGCGGACCACCCGGCAGGTGGGGCTGACCGACGTCGGCACGCGCTATCTGGAGCGCGCGCGTCGCATCCTCGCCGACGTCGAGGAGGCCGACGGCTCGGCGCGGGAGGAGCGCAACCGGCCGAGTGGACGTCTGGTGGTGTCGGCTCCGGTCGGCTTCGGCCGTCTCCATGTCGGGTCTGTCATGACCGCCTACCTCAAGCGTTATCCCGAGGTCACCTGCGAATTGCGGCTGTCGGACAACCTCGTCAATCTCGTGGAAGATGCCGTCGACGTCGCGGTGCGGATCGGCCATCTCGCCGACTCCTCACTGGTCGCGCGCCAGGTCGGCGAGATGCGGCGGATCGTGGTGGCGACTCCGGGCTACCTGAAGCGCCATGGCGAGCCGAAGACGCCGGAGGCACTGCTCACGCACCAGACCATCGCGTTCGGTCCATCCGCCAGCTGGCGCTTCGTACTGGACGGCCGCGACATCGAGGTGACGCCGGAGCCGTGCTTCGCCAGCAACAGCGCCGACGCCGCCCTGCAATATGCGGAGGCCGGCGGTGGCGTGACGCGGGTGCTGGCTTATCAGGCCGCAGAGGGGCTGAAGCGCGGGCGGCTAAAGATCGTGCTGGCGAAATACGAGCAGCCGGCGCTACCGATCCACATCGTCTATCCGACCTCGCGCCTGCTCTCGGCCAAGGTGCGCGCATTCGTCGATCTCGTGGTGGAGACCACGGAGTGGAGATTTGGGTGATTTTCGTGCCCCGGACGCGCTGCAACGCATAGCGTTGCTGCGCAGAGCCGGGGCCCAGAAGGCTATGGGTCCCGGCTCTGCGCAGCGGCACTTCGCGCCGCACCGCGTCCGGGACAAGGGAATTCACCCCTTCTTCGGCACCACGCGAAAGGTGCCGCTGGCACGCGCGATCACGGCGTCGTCGGCCTTCGCGAGGCACTGCGCGAAACAGATCGTGCTGCCGGTCTTGATCGCCTCACCCTCGACCGCGAGCCATTGACCGATTTCGCCGGCACCGACGTAGTCGACCGACAGCGAGATGGTGACGAGCGACGTTGTCCAGCCCGTCGCCTGCGCGCAGCTGTAACCCATGGCGGCATCGGCCAGCGCCGCAATCAATCCGCCATGGATCAACCCGCGCGCGTTGGTGTGCGGTGTCGCCAGCCGCAATCCCACGGTGACGCCCTTATCGGTCTTTCTGGAATAAAGCGGCTCCCACGGGTCGGTGAGGGGCGCTTTTCGGAAATGCGGCTCGAAGCCGGCGGGAATGTCGGTGCTGGTCATGTCTGGCTCGCGTCGTTGGCTGCCGCCATTGAACGCGATGTGGATGCCAGTTTCACCGCCTACAAAGTTTTAAACGGAATTTGCGCGAGTGTTTGAAACGAGCGGCACTGTCGCCCCACAACCACTGTCATCACCCGCGAAAGCGGGTGACCCAGTATTCCAGAGGCGGTGACGTGATACGGACGGGCCGCGGCGTACTGGATGCCCCGCCTTCGCGGGGCATGACAGCTATTTTCAAAACGGCAGCCCCACGTAATTCTCCGACAGCGAGGTCATCGCGGCCTGCGACTGCGTGACGTAGTCGAGCTCGGCGAGCTGGATGCGGGCGCCGATGGTGCCGGTGTCGGGGAATTTGTGCAGCATCGAGGTCATCCACCAGGAGAACCGCACGGCCTTCCAGACCCGCGCCAGCGCCTTGGCGGAATAGGCGTCGATCCCGGCGCTGGATTTCTCGTCGTAGAATTCGCGAAGCGCGCTTGACAGATAATGGGCGTCGCTGGCCGCGAGGTTCAGTCCCTTGGCCCCGGTCGGCGGCACGATATGGGCGGCGTCACCGCACAGGAACATCCTGCCGAAGCGCATCGGCTCGGCCACGAAGCTGCGCAAGGGCGCAATGCTCTTCTCGATCGAGGGTCCTGTGACAAGGCTGTCCGCGGCCTCCTGGTCGAGCCGGCTCTTGAGCTCGTCCCAGAAGCGGTGGTCGGGCCATTGGTCGACATGGTCGTCGAGCGCGCATTGCACATAGTAACGGCTGCGTTTGGCCGAACGCATGGTGCACAGCGCAAAGCCGCGGGCGTGGTTCGAATAGATCAGCTCGTGGCTGACCGGCGGGGTATCGGAGAGGATGCCGAGCCAGCCGAATGGATAGATCCGTTCGAACTCCTCGATCGCCGAGGCCGGAACGCTGGCGCGGCTGACGCCGTGAAAGCCGTCGCAGCCGGCGATGAAGTCGCAATCGATGGTGTGGGTGACGCCATCCTTGACGTAGGTCACGCGCGGGCGACCGCCGTCGAAATCATGCGGCTGCACGTCCTTGACCTCGTAGACCGAGGTGAGACCGGCGGCCTTGCGCGCATTCATCAGGTCGAGCGTGACCTCGGTCTGGCCGTAGATCATGACCGTCTTGCCGGTCGCGGCCTTCATGTCGATACGGTGTCGGCGGCCGGAAAAGGCCAGCTCGATCCCTTCATGCAGCAGACCTTCGGCATGCGCCCGCGCGCCGGCGCCGATCTGGTCGAGCAGCGCGACGGTTCCCTCCTCCAGGAGGCCGGCGCGGATGCGGCCGAGCACATAGTCCGGGCTCTGGCGCTCCAGGATGACGTTGTCGATGCCGTAACCGTGCAGAAGTTGCCCAAGCAACAATCCAGCCGGCCCTGCCCCGATGATTGCGACTTTTGTCCGCAATACTTGCTCCTCCCGATCCTGTAGGTTTTCGTCGCGGCTCGCTTGTCGCAGCCGTCCGCGCACGATAATTATATCATATAACGGTTGGGCAAAAGGGGAGTGCGCGGCGGCACGCCGCGCCAGTTCCGGCTTGAATGCGCCGGCTAATTAGATAACATGTTAATTAACGAGACCGGGCCATCGAAGCCCGCCGTCACAAGAGGGAGAGACACGTGATGAGGAAAGCCTGTCTGGCGTTGCTGCTGGCAGCAAGCGTGAGCCCTGCGCTCGCGCAGGACAAGACCTTCGACCTGAAGATCTCGCACTGGGTGCCGGCCTCGCACCCGCTGCAGAAATCGCTGGAGGATTGGGCCGCTGCGGTCGAGAAGGATTCCGGCGGCACCATCAAGGGCAAGGTGTTTCCGGCCCAGCAGATGGGCAAGGCGTTCGACCATTACGATATGGCCCGCGACGGCATCGCCGACGTCACCTACGTCAATCCCGGCTACCAGCCCGGCCGCTTCCCGATCATCGGGGCCGGCGAACTGCCGTTCCTGATCTCGGATGCCAAAGGCGGCTCGATGGGGCTCGACGCCTGGTATCGCAAATACGCCGAGAAGGAGATGAAGGACGTCAAGTACTGTCTCGCTTTCGTCCACTCGCCCTCCTCCTTCCACTCCCGCACCAAGAAGATCGTGATGCCGGAGGACGTGAAGGGCCTGAAGATCCGCCCGGCCCACGCCACCATGGCGAACTTCGTCACCTCGCTCGGCGGCACCAACGTGCAGTCCTCCGCGCCCGAAGTGCGCGACATCATCGAGCGCGGCGTCGCCGACGGCGTCACCTTCCCCTGGGGCTCGCTGGTGCTGTTCGGCATCGACAAGGTGACCAAGTACGACATGGAGGCGCCGCTCTACACCACGACCTTCGTGTTCGTGATGAACAAGGACAAGTACAATGCGATGTCCGACAAGCAGAAGGCCGCGATCGACAAGAATTGCACGATCGAGATGGCAGGCGTGGTCGGCGAGCACTGGGGCAAGTTCGAGGATGCCGGCATCGACAAGGTCAAGGCGGAATCCGGTCACGAGGTCTACAAGCTGACACCCGAGCAGACCGCCGCTTGGAAGAAGGCCGCCGAGCCGCTGGTCAAGACCTGGTCCGACGGCGCGAAGAAAGCCGGCGCCGATCCGGATGCTGCGCTCGCGGATCTGAAGGCATCGCTGAAGAAGTACAACGCGCTGGCGGAGTGAAGCTGGGCTGCGGCTGCGCACTCCCTGTACCTCTCCCGCTTGCGGGGGAGGTCGGCGCGAAGCGCCGGGTGGGGGCTCTCTCCACATCGGGATTATCGCCTGCGGAGAGACCCCCACCCCGACCCTCCCCCGCAAGCGGGAGAGGGAGCGCAGCTTGATCGCGGGCGCACCTCGAACTCGTCAAGCTTTTGAACAGGACCACCCCATGAAGCGCAGCTGGATGGATCGCGTTATCGATTCGATCGAATGGATCGCAGCGGCCTTCGTCGGCATCGTCGCGCTCGACATCTTCCTGTCGGTGCTGCTGCGCAACACGCTCAACTATGCGATTCCCGACAGTTTCGACATCGGCCGCATGCTGCTCGGCATCCTCATCTTCTGGGGCATCGCGGCGACATCCTATCGCGGCACCCACATCACGGTCGATTTGGTCTGGGGCAATGTCGGACCGCGCTACCAGCGCTGGATCGACGTGTTCGCAACCCTGGTGCTGCTGTTCGTCGTCACGGTGCAGACCTGGACGCTGTTCGACAAGGTCCGCGGCACCTACAACGACAACGTCCAGACCTTCGACATGCACATGCCGACCTGGCCGTTCTTCGCGATCGCCTGGATCGGCGACGTCTCGGCCGTGCTGCTGATCGCGATCCGCACTTACCGGCTGATCTTCCATCCCGAAGAGATGCACGACCCCAAGCTGAAGGCGACGGAATAATCATGAGCACCGATGCCGTCGCCGTTATCGGCTTTGTTTCCCTTTTCGCACTGATGCTGCTGCGCGTGCCCGTCGGCATGGCCATGGGCCTCGTCGGCGTCTCCGGCTTCACCTATCTCGTCGGCGCCACGCCGGCGCTGAAACTGGTCGGCCAGACCTCGATGCGCACGGTCACCGACTACACCTTCGGCGTCATCCCGATGTTTTTGCTGATGGGTTCCTTCGTCAGCAATTCCGGCATGAGCCGCGAGCTGTTCCGCGCCGCCAACGGTTTTGTCGGGCATCTGCGCGGCGGGCTCGGCATCGCCACCGTCGGCGCCTGCGGCGGTTTTGCCGCGATCTGCGGCTCGTCGGTCGCGACCGCCGCGACCTTCTCCGCCGTCGCCTACCCGGAGATGCGCCGCTTCGGCTATCCGCAGTCCTTTGCTACCGGCGTGATCGCGGCCGGCGGCACGCTGGGCGCGATGCTGCCGCCCTCCACTGTGCTCGCGGTCTACGGCATCATCACCGAGCAGGACATCGGGAAACTCTTCATCGCCGGCATCATCCCGGGCATCCTGGCGATGACCATGTACATGATCACGATCTTTCTGATCGGGTATTTCCGGCCCGACTTCCTGCCCAAGGGCAAGGTGCTGCCGTGGCGCGAGCGCTTTGCCGGCCTGAAGGACATCTGGGCGCCGGTGCTGCTGTTCGTGTTCGTGATCGGCGGCCTCTACGGCCTGCCCTATTTGCCGCGCTTCACCCCGACCGAAGCCGGCGGCGTCGGCGCTGCCGGCGCCTTCATCATCGGCGTGGCGACCGGCCGCCTCGACCGCGAGAAGATTTTGGCGTCGCTGCTCCAGGCCACCCGCACGGCGGCCGCGGTGTTCACCGTGCTGATCGGCGCCTTGATCTTCGGTTATTTCCTCACGGTAACGCAGACCCCGCAGAAGGTGACGGAATTCCTCACCGGCCTCGGCCTCGGCCCCTACGGCGTGCTGGCGCTGATCATGGTGATGTATCTCGTGCTCGGCTGCCTGATGGACGCCATGGCGATGATCATCCTCACCGTGCCGATCATCTTCCCCGTGATCATGCATCTCGGTTTCGACCCGATCTGGTTCGGCGTCATCATCGTGATGACCGTCGAGCTCGGCCTGATCCATCCCCCGGTGGGCATGAACGTCTTTGTCATCAAAAGCGTGGTGAAGGACGTCTCCTTCTCCACCATCTTCAAAGGCGTGATCCCGTTCGTGGCGACAGACCTCGTGCGCCTGGTGATCCTGATCGCGTTCCCGCTGCTGGCGACATGGCTGCCGACGCGGATGATGGCGCATTGAAAGGCAAAGCGATGACCACACCGGCGCTGGAAACCAAATACGTTTTCACCATCACCGCAAAAATCGGCGACGTCGTCACCGCCGGCGAGACCGGCATCGGCGTTCGCCGCATCATCCCGATCCTCGGCGGCGAGGTGACGGGCGCGGTCACCGGTCGCGTGTTGCCGTTCGGTGCGGACTTCCAGACCATCCGCCCGAATGAGCTGATTGATCTCGAAGCGAAGTACGCCTTCGAAACCGACGACGGCGCCATCGTCTATGTCGAGAACAAGGGCATGCGCTTCGGCCCGGTCGAGCTGTTGCAAAAGCTCAAGCGCGGCGAACCGGTCGATCCAAAACTGATCTATTTCCGCACCGTGCCGAAATTCGAGACGGGGCATGAGAGCTACCGCTGGCTGATGGAGCACATTTTTGTGGGTTCAGCGGCACGGCATGCGGATCGCGTCGTGATCGACGTGCATCAGGTGATGTAAGCCAACGTTGACCGCCGCCTGTTTAGTGTGTATAAATACACACCATGAATAGTCGAGACATTATCTCGGCCCTTCACAAGAATGGGTGGGTGCAGGCGGCTCAAAAGGGCAGCCACGTCCAGTTCAGACATCCGTCGAAAAAGGGCCGCGTCACGGCCCCTCATCCGAAGCGAGACATCGCGCTCGGAACGTTGAAGAGTATTGAACAGCAATCAGGACTGAAGCTGAGGTAAGCGCCATGCGTCACTACATTGGTCTTATCCATAAGGATGCCGACAGCGATTTCGGCGTGTCGTTTCCGGACCTGCCCGGCGTCGTGACTGCGGGGACCACGCTCGACGAGGCGCGCGACATGGCCGAGGAAGCGCTGGCGTTTCACCTCGAGGGCATGGTGGAGGACGGAGTGGCTATTCCCGAGCCTTCGTTGCTCGAAGACATCATGTCGGATCCCGAGAACCGCTCCGGTGTCGCCATTCTGGTGTCGGTGAAGGATGACCAGCCAAAGGTCGTGCGCGTCAATGTCACTCTGCCCGGAGATGTCCTGGAGCAGATCGACAAGTATGCCGAGGCCCACGGCTATACGCGATCGGGCCTGCTTGCTCAGGCCGCGAAGAAGCTGATGACTGAAGCGGCCTGAGACGCTTCTGAACCTCGCCCCCTATAAGGCGCCCGATTGCCTGGCATTCGTCCGAGCCCGAAGGAGCTTTCACACAGCCCTTGGGGAGAGCTTCCCGTATTGACTCCTCCCGAATTCGTTATAGAACATAACTATTCTGACAAGGACGCAAATGACACAGGGAAACGCCGAGACCGCTGACGCGGGCGCCCCCGGACTATTGAGGATCGAGCGGGCGGACCGGGTTTTGACCGTCGGCCTGAACCGGCCGGCCAAGCGCAATGCGCTCAACGACGGCATCATCCTGGAAATCGGCGAGTGTTTTGCGTCCCTGCCCGAGGATATCGGCGCGGTCGTCATCCACGGCATCGGCGACCATTTCTCCTCCGGGCTCGATCTCTCCGAGCTGACCGACCATGACGCGACCGGCGGCCTGCTGCATTCGCAGATGTGGCACCGGGTGTTCGACCGCATTCAGTACAGCCGCGTGCCCGTGATCGCGGCGCTCAGGGGCGCGGTGATCGGCGGCGGGCTGGAGCTCGCCTGTGCGGCGCATATTCGCGTCGCCGAGCCCTCGACCTATTTCGCCCTGCCGGAGGGGCAGCGCGGCATCTTCGTCGGCGGCGGCGGCTCCGTGCGGCTGCCGCGGCTGATCGGCGTCGCCAGGATGATGGACATGATGCTGACGGGGCGCGTCTATACCGCGACCGAAGGCGCCTCCTACGGCTTTGCGCAATATGTCACGGAAGCCGGCAACGGCCTCGGCAAGGCGCTGGAGCTTGCGACCAAGGTCGCCTCCAACGCGCCGCTGACGAATTTCGCCGTACTGCAGGCACTGCCGATGATCGCGGAAGCCAATCCGCAGGCCGGTCTCCTGATGGAGTCGCTGATGGCAACGGTGGCGCAGAGCGACAAAGAGGCAAAACGCAGGATCCGCGAATTCCTCGAACACAAGACCGCAAAGGTGAAGCCGAAATCATGAGTGCGCAGCCGTCCTCTTCCAGCATGGAGCGCGGCGCGAGCACTTCCCCGCTGCGGCCCATTTCGTTCGGCGATCCCGTCGTCAACATCGAGCGGCGCGACGACGGCACGATTTATCTGCGGCCAACACAGCCGCTCGGCGACTATCCGGTTCGTATCACCGACCGCCTGCATCATTGGGCGACGACCACACCCGACCGCGTCTTCATGGCCGAGCGCGAAGGCGGCCGCGGCTGGCGCAAGATCAGCTACGCCGAGTTACTCGCCGCGAGCCGGCACATCGCCTCAGGCCTGATTGCGCGCGGCCTGTCGGCGGAGCGGCCGGTCGTCATCCTCTCCGGCAATTCGATCGACCACGCATTGCTCGCGTTCGGCGCGTTCTATGCCGGCATTCCGTTCTGCCCGGTGTCGCCAGCCTATTCGCTGGTGTCGAAGGATTACGGCAAGCTGTCCTATTTGATGAAGCTGCTGACGCCCGGCCTCGTCTTCGCCGAAGACGCCGACAAATTCGCCGACGCGCTCGCCGCCAATGTCTCGCTCGGCACCGAAATCGCCGCGTCTTACGGTCACGTCCCGGGCCGCGACGTCACCTTGCTCGCCGATCTCATGGCAACGCCGATCCGCGCCGATCTGGACAAGGTCCACGGCAAGATCGGCCCCGACACCATCGCGAAATTCCTGCTGACCTCGGGCTCGACCGGCAACCCCAAGGCGGTCATCAACACCCAGCGCATGATCTGCGCCAACCAGGTGATGCTGCGCGAGACGCTCGCCTTCCTCAAGGACGAGCCGCCCGTCATCATCGACTGGCTGCCCTGGAATCACACTTTTGGCGGCAACCACAATATCGGACTGACGCTCTACAATGGCGGCTCGATGTATCTCGACGCCGGCAAGCCGGTGCCCGGAGGCATTGAGGAAACCGTGCGCAATCTCCAGGAGATATCGCCAACGGTCTATTTCAACGTCCCCAAGGGCTATGAGTCGCTGCTGCCTTATCTGCGCGACGACCAGGGCCTGCGCGCAAAATTCTTCGACCGTCTGCATGCGATGTTCTTCTCGGGCGCGGCGCTGTCGCCGTTCGTCTGGAACAGCCTGGACGAGCTCGCCGTGAAGGAAAAAGGCTACCGCGTGCCGATGCTGACCGGCTTGGGTGCCACCGAGACCGCGCCGTTCTTCATGTCGGTCAACCCGCGCACCAGCCGCTCCGGCCATGTCGGGCTTCCCGTATCTGGCAACGACGCCAAGCTGGTGCCGAACAACGGCAAGATGGAAGTTCGTTGTAGGGGGCCGAATGTGATGCCCGGCTACTGGCGCCAGCCCGACATCACCGCAAAATCGTTCGATGAAGAGGGCTTCTACAAGCTCGGCGATGCGCTCAAGCCTGTCGATCCCGATGATTTCAATGCCGGCTTCGATTTCGACGGCCGCATCGGAGAGGATTTCAAGCTTGGCAGCGGCACCTGGGTCAGCGTCGGCCCCTTGCGCGCGCGCTTCGTTGCGGCCTGTGCGCCGCTGGTGCGCGACGTCATCATCGCCGGCATCAACCGCGACGAGGTCTCCGCACTGGTCGTGCTCGATCTCGACGGCTGCCGGCTGATCAACCCGACGCTGCCGGTCGACGATCTCGTCGTCGCGACCCGCGACCGGCTGGTGCGCGAGGCTCTCCGCGAACGGCTGACCCGTTTTCTCGGCGAAGCCACCGGCTCCTCGACGCGGATCACGCGCGCGATCCTCATGGACACGCCACTCTCGATCGACAAGGGCGAAGTCACCGACAAGGGCTCGATCAACCAGCGCGCGGTGCTCGAGCATCGCAGCCTCCTGATCGAAGAGCTCTACGCTGCCAATCCATCGGACCGTGTGATATCGGTCGGCTAAGAAATCATCGCTACAGGGAGAACGCCATGTTGTTGAAGGATCAGGCTGTCATCGTCACCGGCGGCGCGTCGGGACTTGGCGCTGCGACCGCGCGAAAGCTGGCTGCGCAGGGCGCCAAGGTCGCGGTGTTCGATCTTAATGCCAAGCTCGCCGAGACTGTTGCCGCCGAGATCAAGGGCGTGGCCGTGGCTTGCGACGTCTCTGATGCCGCCTCCGCGGAAGCTGCGATCGCGCAGGCGACCAAGGCCCATGGACCCGCGCGCGTGCTGGTCAATTGCGCCGGCATCGGCGTTGCCAAGCGCGTCGTCGGCCGCGACGGCCCGATGGCGCTCGCCGATTTCGACAAGGTGATCAAGGTCAACCTGATCGGCACCTTCAACATGCTGCGTCTTGCCGCAACCGAAATGTCCAAGCTCGAGCCGCAGGCAACCGGCGAGCGCGGCGTCATCATCAACACGGCGTCCGTTGCGGCCTATGACGGCCAGATCGGGCAATCGGCCTATTCGGCCTCGAAGGGCGGCATCGTCGGTATGACGCTGCCGATCGCGCGCGAGATGGCGCAGTTCGGCGTCCGCGTGCTGACGATTGCGCCCGGCCTGTTCCTGACCCCGCTGCTCGCCAACCTGCCGCAGGAAGCCCAGGACTCACTCGCCGCCGCGATCCCCTTCCCGCGCCGGCTCGGCCACGCCGACGAGTTCGCGGCACTCGCCCTGCACATGGTCGAGAATTCCTACCTGAACGGCGAAGTGGTGCGCCTCGACGGCTCGCTGCGCATGGCGCCGAAATAGGGCACGACATATGTTCGTGAACCGGCGCGACGTACAGATCCAGTGGGGTGACTGCGACCCCGCCAACATCGTCTATTACCCGCGCTATTTCGCGATGTTCGACGATTCGACGTCGACCCTGTTCGAGGTCGCCGGCTTCTCCAAGCAGGATTTGGTCAAAAAATACGGCCTGGTGGGCATTCCCATGGTCGACACGCGCGCCAAGTTCTACATTCCATCCACTTATGGCGACTGGATCACCATCGAAACGAAGATCGAGAGCATCAAGCGCTCGAGCTTCGAGGTGAAGCACAGCGTCTACAAGGGCGAGGCGCTGGCGATCGAGGGCTTTGAGACCCGTGTCCTGGTCGGCCGCTACCCCGTTAACCCCGACAAACTGAAATCGGCACCGTTCCCTGCGGAAATGGTAGCCAAATTCACGGGGAGTTAGGTCGGGAGCTAAATCGCCACATCACCCAAAGAGGGGGCTGAATTACCCCCCGATTTCTGCTTTCAAAGAAACACATAAAGGGAGGAATAGATGAAACGCTTTTACCTGACCGCTGCCGTCACCGCGGCCGCGCTTGCGCTGCCGGCCCTGCCCGCACTGGCCCAGACCACCGAAATCACCATCGGCATCACCACGACCACCACCGGCCCGGGCGCGGCGCTGGGCATTCCCGAACGCAACGCGCTGGAGTTCGTGCCGAAGGAAATCGGCGGGGTGCCGCTGAAGGTGATCGTGCTCGACGACGGCGGCGATCCCACCACCGCGACCACCAACGCCCGCCGCTTCGTCACGGAATCCAAGGCCGACATCATCATGGGCTCGGCGCTGACGCCGCCGACCATCGCGGTCTCCAACGTCGCCAACGAAGCCGGCATCCCGCATTTCGGCCTCGCACCGTTCCCGATCACACCAGAGCGCATGAAGTGGTCGGTGGCGATGCCGCAGCCGATTCCGATCATGGGCAAGGTGCTCTACCAGCATATGAAGTCGAAGGGCGTGAAGACGGTCGGCTATATCGGCTATTCCGACTCCTACGGCGACCTCTGGTTCAACGACTTCAAGGCCCAGGGCGTGCCGATGGGCATGACCCTCGCGGACGAAGAGCGCTTTGCGCGGCCCGACACCTCGGTGACCGGACAGGTGCTGAAGCTCGTCGCCGCCAATCCCGACGCGATCCTGGTCGGCGCCTCCGGCACCGCGGCCGCACTGCCGCAGACCGAGCTGCGCGAGCGCGGCTATCAGGGCCTGATCTACCAGACCCACGGCGCGGCCAGCATGGATTTCATCCGCATCGCGGGCAAGGCCGCGGAAGGCGTGCTGATGGCTTCGGGCCCGGTGATGGACCCGGAAGATCAGCCGGATGAAGCCGCGACCAAGAAGCCGGGCCTGGCGCTCAACTCGGCCTACGAAGGCAAGTACGGCCCGAACAGCCGCAGCCAGTTCGCCGGCCACTCCTACGATGCCTTCGAGATCCTGAAGCGCGTGATTCCAACGGCGCTGAAGACGGCCAAGCCCGGCACGCCGGAATTCCGCGAAGCAATCCGCCAGGCACTGCTGTCGGAGAAGGAAATTGCTGCAAGCCAGGGCGTCTACAATTTCACCGAAAAGGACCGCTACGGCCTCGACGACCGCTCGCGCATCCTGCTGACGGTGAAGAACGGCAAGTACACGCTGGTGAAGTAGCGCGACGATAGTTTCGAGACAACGAGAACCGGCCCGATGGGCCGGCTCTTTTCATTTGCGATTCTTGAGCGGCCTCAGGCCGCCTGACGCAGCGGGGTCCAGGCGAATTCCGGATAGTAATTGTCCATCATCCGGTCAACATAGGCGGTGAGATTCGGAAATCCTTCGGCGCGACGGCGCAGTCCGGATTCGAAGAACGGCGTCAGGATGCCGGCCAGCGCGCCGAAGGCAGTGGCATCGACGCCGCTGGGCTTGTTGCCCATCAGATAGGACTTGTCGCCGAGCTGCACCGAGAGCGCAAACAGCGAGCGCACGGCGAGATCGACGTCCTCATCGGGCGCGTGGCGGCCGAGGCCGGAGAGCAGATAGTTCTCGGCGACACGGAATTGCGCGTCCTCGCGTAGCTTCTCGCGAGCGTGCTCCGGCGCGCCGTCGAAGAAATGCGCAGGCCCCTTGGCGAAGTTGACCGGATCGACCCAGCGCGCCCCGACCAGCGCAAAATAAACGTGATGCTCGATCATGCGCTCGAATGCCCAGGCCTGTGCGCGCTCGGCAAGCGACAGGCCGGCGTCGAAATCGAAGCCATAGCGGCGCTCGATATGGGCGCGGATGAAGGTGGAATCCGCCACCGCCTCGCCGCCATCGTCGATGAAAGGCAGCTGCCCCTTGGGAGAGGCGGGCGGCATCGCCCGCTCCTTCCGGTAGGGCAGTCCCGCCATCTTGAGCTGCACCTCCGTCTTGGTGACGAAGGGGCTGATTTCCGGCAGGCCGAAGCCGGTGCCAAAGCCGTAAAGCGTGATCATGAAGGCTCTCCTGAAGCGACCGAAAGAGTTGAGGGAACTTAACCGCCGGCTGCTGCCACCATGGTGGCAGCAGCCGTGATATCTTCTGCGAAACGGGCTCCTCGCCAGGCGCGGGCCATGACATGACGGACCAGCGCGTCCGCAGCCTGGACCAACGAGCGAGCCGCCACGGTCGCGAGCGCAAGGCGGAGATCGATGACCATGAGATCAAGCGATACAAGGCGGCTGGACGCCCATGCGTACCAGGCTCGGATTTGCCAAGGCTGGACGCTCCAGGGCCGGGCCTGCGAAGGCTGGGTCCGCCACAGCGCACCGGCTGGGCCGAAATGGGTTGGAATGATCATGGACAAATCCTCTTCAGTCGAAGTGTTGTCCCGGTATAGAACTCCCCTGCTGCCAACATCCTGTCAGCAGCCGCGCGCCGCCTTCTGAAAAAAACAAGCGACAAGAGACCCCTCATGAGACGCGCCGACCGGCTGTTTCAAATCATCCAGGTGCTGAGGCGCACGCGTAAGCCGCTGACTGCGGACGCCATCGCGTCCGAGCTCGAGACCTCGAAGCGCACGATCTATCGCGATATCGCGACGCTGATCGGCCAGCGCGTGCCGATCCGCGGAGAAGCCGGCATGGGCTACATCCTGGAAAAGGGTTTTGACCTCCCGCCTTTGATGCTGACACCCGAGGAGATCGAGGCGGCGGTACTGGGCGCGCAATGGGTCGCCGGCCATGCCGATCCCGCGCTGGCGCGCGCGGCTGAAGATTTGATGGCCAAGATCGCCGACACCGTCCCTGAGCGCCTGCGTCCCTTCGTGCTGGAGCCGGCAAGCCGCGCACGGCCGAGCTGGAACAGGGAGCCGGACCGCCTGGACATGGTGCGCACGCGCACCCAGATCCACGAAGGCAGGAAGATCATGCTGCGCTATCGTGACGAGCAGGGCCGCGCCAGCGAGCGCATGATCTGGCCAATTTCGGTCGGCTATCTCGAAGCCGTGCGCCTGCTCGCGGCTTGGTGCGAGCTACGCAGCGACTTCCGCAGCTTCCGCACCGACCGCGTGGTGGATGCGAGCTATCTCGACGAGAGATATCCGGAGCGGCGCGACGTGCTGCGCGCGAAATGGCGGCAGAGCCTGGTCTGGGGCCCGCCAAAGGACACGTGACGATGGACGAGAACTCCCCCATCGACCTGTCGAACTGCTGTCAGAGTTGCGGCGCCTGCTGCGGCTATTCGGCGAACTGGCCGCGCTTCTCGATCGAGAGCGACGAGGAGCTTGCCGCGATTCCCGAAACGCTGGTCAACGACCGCCAGTCCGGCATGCGCTGCGAGGGCGATCGCTGTTCGGCGTTGCAGGGAGAAATCGGAAAGCAGACCGCATGCGGCATCTACCAGGTACGGCCGGAGGTGTGCCGCACATGCATGCCGGGCGACGCCGAATGCGCGATGGCGCGGCGGAAATTCGGGCTGCCTATTATCGCGAACGCATGATCCGGAAAAGTGTGCAGCGGTTTTCCGTCAAGATCATGCGCTAGCAAATGAGGCTTAGGCTGGAACGGCTTCGCTGATCTCGTCGTCGATCTCGTCGTCCAGCGGTGCGAGCACCGAGAGCGGCTTGGTCGACAGCGTGATCGGCTTGCGGCCACCCGACGACGGCGAGGATTTCGCCGCGCCTTCGCGCGCCAGCGCGTAGAGCGTCGAGCCGACGCGGCCGCCGCTCTCGATCAGGTCGCGCTCATTGCAGCTGCCTGCGATCGCGACTGCCAGCGAATGCAGATGGCTGCGGCGATAGCAGAACAAGGCCAGCATGGCGCGGACCTCAGGGGTAACAGTCTCAACCAGCCTCGGCAGACCGCTCGCATTGGCGCGATACATCTCGCCAAGGAGTTCGTCGCGGACCGGGCAGAAATCGCTTTCAAAGGCGTCGCGGCTTGAAAACATTGCAGTTCTCCCTCGTGGGGGAAGATGCAGTGCAATTCTCTAATGAAAGGTTAACCACGCTGCCCGGTAGTCACCCGGGGTCCTTGCGCCCTGACCGCGTATCAGAGGGCCGCCGGCCTCAGTTCGCCGCCATGAAGATCGACAGGCCGAAGCCGGTCAAATGGTGCAGGGCCTGGTCGACACCGATCAGGGTCCAGAACCAGGGATGCGCAAGGTCGACACCGAAATTGGCCGAGACGAGGCCCTTGGCGCGGTCGATCGTGATGTGGATCACGAAGTCGATCAACGCCACAAACCAGAATTTCGGCGCCACGATCAGGATCAGCGGTAGCGCAACCGCAAGGTGAATCAGGCAATGCACCAGGAGCGGCAGGGCCCAGCCGTGCTTCTGGTCCTTGCCTTGCGCCATCCAGGCGGTCTGCAGAACGAAATCGGCGATGATGTGCTTGAAGGTGAGCAGCAACATCCAGCCAATGAGCGCTTCGACCGGAACCGCCGATGACAGGGGTGGAAACGACAAAGCTGACGCCCTCATTGACGTGAGAAGAAGAATTGGAGCGTTCAGCGCAACCTCTTCCTGGACCGGTCAAATCGCCGGGACTTGCGATTTATGACATCTCCCGCGGCGGAATGCAGCCGGGGGAACCGGAAAATCGCCAACTGTGGCAAACTGGTGATAGGATGACCAATGGCCGCGGCCGAGTTGAGTAAGGTTACCTTCGGCTCGAAATTTGCATTCCGTGACCTGCGCGCTATCATTGTCAGTAGAATATCGTTCCTTTTTTCAGACGTTTACGAATTACGGGGCGTCCGCAGCGATCCACTTCCGCGAGCCGGCCGCCGTTGGAAGAATAAGGCCAGAGTGCTGCCATGAGTACTGAGGGCCCTACCTCGTCGCCGATCGAGCCGCCGCCCCGGCGACCCAAGGTGATCAAGACCAATCAGCAGCAGGTCTTCCTCTACGTCGTGCTGACCCTGCTGTTGTCGCTTGCCACCGTCTGGGGCGGCCGCGCGCTGGTGCACAATTCGGAGACGCTGATCTTTGCCGTCGGCGCCCCCAACAGCAACGAGGCGCTGTTCGCGGCCAAGCTTGCCGCTGTCCTGAAGAACAACACCTCGCGCTTCCGGATCAAGATCGTCAACAACGCCGACAACGCCAAGGCGATCGCCCAGTTCGACCGCAAGCAGGCCGACCTTGTTGTGCTGCGGACCGACGCCAAGGTGCCGCTGCGGGCACGCACGCTCGCGATCCTCGAGCACGATCTCGTGCTGCTGCTCGGGCCCGGCAACAAGAAGATCAAGTCGCTCGCCGAGTTGAAGAAGAAGAAGGTCGCCGTCCTCGCCGACAACGAAGCCTCGCTCGCCTTCGTCCGCGGCATCCTCGACATTCCCGATGGTCCGGACGCGGCGAAGATCCAGATGGCGCCGCAGGGCGCAACGCTCGACAAGCTGTTCGCCCCCGCAAGCGGCTTTGGTGCGGTCGTCGCTATCGTCCACGCCTCGAAGGCGGTGCGGGACAAGGCCTATGAGCAGGTCGCCAAGCGCGGCGGCTTCACACTGAACGCGATTGACGAGGCGAAGGCGCTGGCGCGCAAGATTCCCGGCATTTCCAGCGAGACGCTGACGGCGGGCACGCTGTCTGCATCGCCGGAAATTCCCGACGACGATCTCGACACGATCGGGCTCGAATGGCTGCTGGTGACGCAATCAAAGATGTCGGCGGCCGCCGCGGGCGAGCTGGCGCGCACCGTCTACGAGAACAAGTCCGCGCTCGGGCTCGACAGCGGCTTTGCCAGCCGAATCGAGCCCGCCTCCGTCGAGAAGGACGCCTTCGTGATGGCGCATCAAGGCGCAGCCGACTACATCAACGACGACACCAAGTCGTTCATGGATAAGTACAGCGACCTGATGTATCTGGGCGCTGCCGCGCTCAGCGTCATCGGCTCGATCTTCGCCGCGATCTACGCCAAGATCACCCGGATCGCACCGGAGAAGGCCAGCGAACTCTCCACCGCCATCCTCGACATCGGCGAGCGGATCGAGCACGCCCATTCGCTGGACCAGCTCGAATGTCTCCAGGACGAGCTGGAAGGCATCTTGCGCGGCGCGGTGATCGGCTTGCGGGACGGTACGATCAGCACCGACGGGCTCGACACCTTCAAGCTCGGCTACGAATTCGTCCGCGACGAGATCGGCATGCGTCGCGACTACCTCAAGCGCCATGCCGGCGAGGGCGAGAAGGCCACTCAGGATGTGGCCCCTCCCCAGCACGACGAGAGCAATATCGTGGTGGTGAAGACTGCTCAGAGTGCCTGACCTATCGATTTGAGGTCTTGCGGTGGCGCCTTGCCGGCATTTCCGCAAGCGACCAGGCCGAGTTCGGGAACCGTCTTGCCTCCGCAACCGTTGCCTTCCGGATACAACCGGAGACCGCGCATGCGTGCACTCCTCATCATCTTCCTGCTGGGAATGCTGACGGCGGTTGGCTATTTCGCTTATTCCGCGATGGCGGTCGTGGGCGAGCCGATCCCGACGGAAGGCTACGTGGCGCTGGCGCTAGGGGCCGGGTTTTCCGTTGTTGTCGGCATAGGCTTGATGGTGCTGCTGTTCTTCAGCAGCCGTCGCGGCTACGACGAACCGCCGCATTTCAGGTAACGGCTCGCGGAGCGGCAGGCCGCTCTCGTTGACGGCCTCGGCCCGGGCAGGCACTTTGGGACCGAGGTTCCAGCCGGGACCGCAACGCACAAACCGAGCCGCCTTTCCGCATGTCCAAGCCGCTGATCTCCGCTCTGGCCCAGTTCGCGGCCGCCACGGCCGGCCGCAACATGACCAGGGCAGCCTATGTGGCGGTCGGTGTCGGCGTGCTCGGCATGGTGCTGCTGACGGTCAACCCGGCCTATGAGACCGCGCATCGCTGGGTCGACGCCCTGCTTTGGACCTGCCTCGTCTATTTCGTGTTCGAATGGGTGGTCCGGCTGCGCCATATGGCGCGGCAGGGGCGCCTCGCACTCTACATGTCCTCTTCCGCCGGGCTGGTCGACGCGCTCGGGGCTCTGGCCGTGCCGGCCGCGCTGATTGTCGGGCTCGAGCCGAAGACGGCGTGGCTACTCAGCGTGCTCTGGGTGTTGAAGGTGGTGCCGGGCATTCCCGGCCTGCGGCAGCTCCGCCGCGTGCTGGTGCTGGAATCGGGGCCGCTGGTCAGCGTGCTCGTGATTTTCCTGATGGTGGTCTTCCTGGCCTCGGTCGCCGAATATTTCCTGGAGCGGGACGTGCAGCCCCAGACTTTCGGCAGCGTGCCGGCCGCGTTGTGGTGGGCTGTCGCAACTCTGACGACGACCGGCTATGGTGACGTCGTGCCGGTGACGCCGCTTGGCCGCATGGTGGCCGCGCTGGTGATGATCTCCGGCCTCGGCGTGTTCGGTCTCTGGACCGGTATTTTGGCCACCGGCTTTGCCGCAGAGACCCGGCGCGACAATTTCCTCAAGACCTGGGAATCCGTCAGCAAGGTGCCGTTCTTCGCAGCGCTCGGACCGGCGGCCATCGCCGACGTCACCCACATGCTGCGGACCATGGAGCTGCCGGCGCGCACCATGATCATCCGCAAGGGTGCGCAGGGCGACTGCATGTATTTCATCGCCGCCGGCGAGGTCGAGGTCGACCTGCCCGGCAAGAAGGTGCAGCTCGGCGACGGCGCCTTCTTCGGCGAGATGGCGCTGCTCGGCAACAATTTGCGCGGCGCCAACGTCTCGACCACCAAGGTGTCGCGGCTCCTGGTGCTCGACCTCGTCGACTTTCGCGTGCTGATGGCCCGGCACCCCGATCTCGCCGAGACCATCGACACGGAAGCAAAGCGCCGCGCTCTCGAAAACAAATAACAGGAGACAAGAATGTCGGACATCACCGACGCGGCCTCTGGCCCCGTGCTCGAAATCATGGGCGCACGCGCCACCATCCGCCTCAACCGGCCCAAACATCTCAACCGGCTCCAGGCCGAGGATCTCGGCGTGCTGGTGAAATTGTTCGACCGGATCGAGGCCGATCCCGATATCCGCGTGCTGGTGCTGACCGGCACCGGGCGCGCCTTTTCCGCGGGCTATGATCTCAACTCGGTCGCCGAGCGCGCGGTCAGCGCGAACGAGCAGCAGAGCGCGGGCTCCGCCTTCGAGATGGTCGTCAACCGGCTGGAGGATCTCGGCGTGCCCTCGATCTGCCGGCTCAACGGGGGCGTCTATGGCGGCTCGACCGACCTCGCGCTTGCCTGCGATTTCCGCATCGGCATCGACACCGCCGAGATGTTCATGCCGGCGGCACGGCTCGGGCTGCATTATTACAGGAGCGGCATCAAACGCTACGTGACGCGGCTCGGCCTCGACAATGCGAAAAGACTGTTCCTGACCGCGCAGAAGATCAGCGCGCCGGAGATGCTGCGGATCGGCTATCTCACCGCGATGGTAGCGGTGGAATTTTTGGATGAAGAGGTCGACAAGCTCGCCGGCATCCTTGCCGGCAATGCGCCGCAGGCGATGCGCGGCATGAAGCGCGCGATCAACGAATTCGCCCGCGGCGAATTGGACGAGCAAGCCGCCGATCAGCGCCACCGCGACAGCATGCGCGGCGACGAGATCAAGGAAGGCATCAAGGCGTTCGCGGAGAAGCGACCGCCAGAATTCTGATTACGCCCGCTTCGACCGCATCGCGCGCACCTGCGTGAGCTTGGGATCGCGGACAAGCTCCTGGTAGCGTTTGCTGTCGATGCCGTAGATCGCGATCCGGCCCTCGCTATCGGCATGAACGCCCCAGCCGAAGCGCTTGCCCAGGCTCGACGCCCTCATGCACGCCTGCCCCCGGGAGAAGAACGCTTCACGGGCCGCATGCTTCTCCGTTTTCGTCGCCTTCACAGCGAGCTCGCGTCCCGGCGCAGACGTCGCGAAGATCACGTCGTCGGACGTGTATTTGTAGGGTGCCCTGGCGATCATCAGATATTGCAGGCACGCCACCGTCGGCTTTCCCGCGCGCAGCGGCGGCTCCTCGCCAGTACGCGCGAGACAGTCTTCGGCAACCCGGATGAAGGTGTTGAAGCAGTTGGTCGTGTGCATCTGCGTCGTCATCCGCAACCCTGGATCACTCATCCCCCAGCAGCCGCCGCGGCATGCTGCGCCGCCATCTCGGCATCGGCCGCAGTGATGCGCTGGAACGCAGGCCGCGAGGTCATGCGTTCGGCATAGCGGACGAAGACATCCTTCTTCGGCACGATGCCGAACATCATGGTCCAGCTGAACGCGACACCCCACAAGACATCTGCGGCCGTCATGCGTTCGCCGAGCAGATACGGCCCCTTCGACAGCTGCGCCTCGAGCGCACCCAGCATGGTGTCATAATCGGCATAGGGCGACTGCGTGATCGGCGCCGGCTCGCGCTGCATGAACTTGTCGATCAGGGCCGGCTCGAACGAAGCGCCGTAGTAGGCGATCCAGCGCAGATAAGGGCCGCGCAGCGGATCGTTCAGCGCGGGCGTGAGCCCTGCCTGCGGAAGCAGATCGGCGAGATAGATGGTGATCGCGACCTGCTCGGTCACGAGCTGCCCGCCGCGGCCGATCGCCGGCACCTTGCCGAGCGGATTGATGGCGAGATAGGCCGACTTGCGCTGCTCGCCGGCCTTCATGTTGAGGACATGGAGATCGTAGGGCGCCCCCAGCTCCTCCAGCAGCACGCGCGTGCCGGTGGCGCGGCTTTGCGGCGAATAATACAGCGTGATGCGGTTCGAATCGGTCATGGCAGGTCTCCATCTGGCCGGCTGGCGATGGTCTTGTAGCGGACCATACCTGACATCTTGTGTCAGGTATGTTTTAAGGCATCATGCGCGCGAGCCGGATGCTGTCAATCCTCACCACCCTCCAGGCCAAGGGGCAGGTCACTGCGCCCGAGCTTGCGGAGGCCTGCGAAGTCTCGGTGCGCACGATCTATCGCGACATCGACGCGCTCGCGGCCTCCGGCGTCCCCGTTTATGCCGACCGCGGCGCGGAGGGCGGCTATCGCCTCCTCGACGGCTATCGCGTGCGGCTGAACGGCTTGTCGCAGAGCGAGGCGGGAGCGCTGTTCCTGACCGGATTGCCGGGCCCGGCCGCGGCGCTCGGGCTGGATGCCGCGATGATCGCCGCGCACAACAAGCTGATGGCAGCGCTGCCCGCAAATTTGCGCGAGGATGCCAGCCGGATGCAGGAACGCTTTCATCTGGACGCGCCGGGCTGGTTCGGCGAGGCGGAAGAGCCAAAGCATCTGCGCACCATCGCCGGCGCGGCTCTGCGCGGGACGCTGATAAAAATCCGCTACCAGAGCTGGCGCGCCGAGAAGCAGCGCCGCGTCGCGCCGCTCGGCCTCGTGCTGAAGGGCGGCAGCTGGTATCTCGCAGGTTTGGTCGACGGCAGCGTGCGCACCTATCGCGTCGCGCGCGTGCTCGACTGCACGGCGCTCGACGATCACTGCGAGCGTCCCGCCGATTTCGATCTCGCGGCCTATTGGCGGGACGCAACGCTGCGCCTCGAGGCCGAGATGCATCCCAATGTCGCGGTCGTCCGGCTATCGCCCTTCGGCGTCAAGCTGCTCGACGCGCTGAGCCAGCCTTACGTCAGGGCGCGTACGCAGCTTGAAGACTCCGCCGATGCAGACGGCTGGCGCATTGCCAGAGTGCCGACCGGAAAGACGTCATGGCACGCTGCGGCCGAATTGTTGCGGCTCGGGCCCGAGGCCGAAGTGCTGGAGCCGGCCGATCTGCGCGAGAAGATGGCGGAGCTGACGCAGGCGATGGCTGCGCGGTATCGCGCGGCGCGGAAAACATGACAGCGGCGTAACCCGCCGCGACCGACGAAACACTCCTGAAACACGATTCTCCCCTCGCTGCATGAACGCATTCGCGTTTCGGCTCGACCGAGATGCAGGGACACAACAACGGCCCTTGCGCCACACTGGAGAATGAAAATGTTTCGTAAGCTTGCTCTTGGTCTGATCGCTGCCGGCTCGCTCGGCGTTGCCGCTCTCGCGCCGACCGCCGCGTCAGCCCACGGCTTCCATCATCACTGGGGTCCCGGCTGGGGCTTTGGCGGCATCTACGTCAACACCGGCGTCAACAATTGCTACCAGGAGCGCGTCGTCCAGACCGGCCACGGCCTGCGCGTCCGCATGGTGAATGTCTGCGCCTACGGCGCCTACTGATTGATCGCCTTCACGACAAAGCTCCGGTCGCGCCGCGACCGGAGCTTTGCGTTTGCGCTAGCCGGCCTGCCGCTGCCGGCGAAACCAGGCCCAGGTCTCGCGCGTCGTTCTGATGTAGCCGCGGCCACGATAGAGGATCTCGCCGTCGACGATCACGTTCAGCTTCGGCAGCGCGTGAAAGGGAATCGAGGGATAGGCGTGGTGCTCGACGTGATAGGGCATATTCCACGTGAACCATTTGACAATCGCGCCGGTATAGGTGGTGCGGGTATTCTGGAAAGCGCTGCGGGTGCGCTCGCAGCCGGTGTGCTCGGCATAGAGATACGGCCGCAGGAAAAATTGCCCGATCATCAGCGGAACGATCCAGACCCAGAGCAGCAGCGCCGACGAGAACCAGAGCGACAGCACGAGCAGCAGCGCATAGAGCGCGGCATAGGCACGCGCCTCGGTCACGATGATGGCGCGCCTGTTCTCGGGGATCCAGGGCACGACGACCTTGCCGGTGACGGCATGGCCAAGCATCAGCCAGACGCGGCCGGCGACCTGAAGCAGGCCGCTATAGGCGAGCGCGAGCTGCGTGTCGGACTTCGGCTTCACGCCGACGACCAGCTCGGGATCCTTGTCCGGATCCTGGGTGTAGCGGTGATGGTCCCAGTGGAACAGACAGTAATATTCGTAAGGCAATCCGATGATGAAGCCTGAGAGATAGCCGACCGCGAGGTTGAGGCCGCGGCTTCTGAACGCGGTCTTGTGCGCGGTCTCATGCACCGCCATGAACAGGAAGGCGACGAAATAGCCCTGCACGGCCACCAGTGGCAGCGCCCAGAGGACGCCGTATGTCGCGGTAACCTTCCATATCAGCGCGCCGACCAGCGTGATCGGGCCGTAATGGCCGAGGCTGCGCGCTGCGCCCTGGAAATTGGAGCGCGACGACAATTCGCGCAGCATCGCCGGTGACAGCGGCTTCAGGCGATGGCCGGACTCTGAAACGGTTGCGTCGCTCATGATCGGATGCCTGCCCTACTTGCCGAGGAGTGTTGCAATCTCGGCCTTGATGAAGGCCTGATCGCGCGGATTGCTGACGGGGTTGCCGGCGCGATGGCCGTGCAGCGACGGGATCGGATGCAGCGCCGCTGATTTCGCGTTGACCAGCCGGCCGAGTTCGTCCTCGTTGTCGCGGACGTCGAAATAGCGATCGGTCGCGCCCGGCATCAGCAGCATGTGCGCCTTGATCGCACCGAGCGCGCGATCGAAATCGCCGTCGAATGTGGCGCAGCGGCTGACATCGCCGTTCTCCCAGATGCCGATCTGGGCCAGGAGATCGTTGGCGTCGCGCCGGGCAAACGCCGGGTCCCATGCGCGGACGAGATAATCGTCCAGCGAGGCGAAGCCCGCTTCGCGCCAGATCTCGTCGCGATAGAAACCGTGCGACATCGCCCAACCCGCGTAGACGCGCCCCATGGCGCGATAGCCAGCGACAGGCTTCTCGACGAAGCGGCCGTCGCGGAAGGCCGAATCGGCGGTCAGCGCGGCCTTCACGCTTTCCAGGAAGACGTAATTATAGGGCGCGCAGCGGGCACTGCCGCAGACAACAGCCGCGCGCTCGACCATATCGGGATGCAGCGCCGCCCAGTGATAGGCCTGCATGCCGCCCATCGACCAGCCATAGACCAGGGCAAGCTTGGAGATGCCGAACCGCTCGGTGAGCAGCCTGTGCTGAATCGCGATGGCATCGTGATAGGTCATCATCGGGAACGACGCAGCCGTATTCGACGGCGAGGACGACAGGCCGTTACCGAACAGGTTCGGGATGACGATGAAATAACGCGTGGGGTCGAGCACGCCGTCAGGGCCGATCAGCCACTCGGTGTCGGTGTGCTGCGCGCTGAACGAAGTCGGATAGAGAATGACGTTGTCTTTGGCGGGGCGAAGCCGGCCGTAGGTCTTGTAGGCGAGCTGGAGCGAAGGGAAGACGGCGCCAGACTGGAGCGTGACGTCGCCTGCCGCGAAGATCTCGTAGTCGCGGTCCGCCGTCATGCGTCCAACTCCCGCTCGCGCGCCAAGCGCGCCGCCGAAACGGCGATGCATCGATCATGCCGTTCCCGCAGACGCATCGTTGCGCCACGCTCAATAACTGTACTTGTAGTCCATTTATTGTGAACCGGCAAGATGAATCCGATCGCGCGTCGGCTCAGGCGATGGCCGCCAGATAGCGCGCGACAGACGCCGCGAATGCGACCTTGGCGCCGGCGGCGATGTTGCGGCCCCACCACGCACCGTAGATGCGATCGAACGCCAGCGGCTCGACCGCAGCCGCAATCCGTCTTACCGCCGCGGCATTGAGTGGCATGTAGTTCGGATAGGAGTACATGAAGCTGACGAAGCGGCGATCCATCGTCACCTGCGCGATATCGCCGGTGAGCAGCGCACCCCTGCCGTCCGCACCGCGCGCATGGTGCAGCATGGTGGCACCGGCGAAATGACCGCCGGTGCGCAGGAGCAGCATATCGTCGGAGATGCGATGGCTTTCACCGGTCCAGTGCACGATCGATGAATGTGGACGCGTCACCCATTGGCGATCATCGGTGTGCAAATAGACCGGCACCCCGCCGAACGCCTCGCTCCAGTCGGCGAGCGCGCCATAGTAATGCGGATGCGAGATCGCAATCGCCTTCAGCCCGCCGAGTGACCGCACATGCGCGATCGCCTCCGGCGTCGCCAGCGGTACGCAGTCCCACATCAGGCAGCCGCCCGCGAGCGGCACCAGCAGCGCGCGCTGGCCGATGGCAAAGCTTGGCTCGAGCGCGATGCCGGTCAGGCCGAGATCCTCGCGCCAGACCAGGCGGTGACGTTCTCCGAGCGCCTCGCGCGTGAGGAAAGTTTGCCCCTTCCAGCCGACGAATTGCCGTTCGTCCTCGCAAATCGGACAGGACGGGGGCGGATTTTCGCCGTCCGGGAATTGCGCGCCGCAGGTTTCGCAGGTCCAGAGGGGCATGATCATGATCCAGAACGAGACCGGAACGGCGCGAAGCGACATTCCCGTCCTCAATCGCAGGCGCGGCCGGAACTAACGCGCTGAGCGCAGGTTACTTTCTGGTCCGCCCCGGCGCAATTGGCCGGCCGTCAGTCTTGCACGAGACCATAGTCGGTTGGCAGCAATACGTTCAGCGTCTCGATGACATCGCGCCCCGCCCCGTCCCGCCTCTGGCCGCTGTTCGCAGTCAACTTCTTCATGGCCGACATGCAGTCGGGCATCGGGCCGTTCGTCGGAGTGTTCCTTCAGGAGCGCGGCTGGGCGAGCGGGCTGATCGGCACCGCGATGACGATCGGCAATGTCGCGGGCATGCTGGTCACGACGCCGATCGGCGGGTTCATCGATTCCAGCCGCAACAAGCGCCTGTGGGTGGTCATCCCCGGCATCTGCGTGGTGCTTGCGTCCGCGATCATCCTGATCTCGCAGAATTTCTGGGCGGTGACGTTCTCGCAGGTCGCACAATCGCTGGCGAGCGCCGCGATCGTGCCGGCGGTCACAGGTATCACGCTCGGCATCGCGAAACAGAAGGGATTCAATGCACTGAACGGCCGCAACCAGGCGTTCAACCATGCCGGCAACATGGTCGGCGCGGCGCTGTCGGGCTATCTCGGCTATCAATTCGGCTACGTCTCGGTGTTCGTGCTGGCCGCCGCGTTCGGCGCCATCGCGATCGCCTGCGTGCTGATGATACCGGCCAAGACGATCGACGACCGCGCCGCGCGCGGCAGCAAGGAGGATGACCCCGACAGCCAACCGGATGCGCTCACGATCCTGCTCAAGCACAAGGCGCTGCTCGTCCTTGCGCTGGCTCTCGCCCTCTTCCATCTCGGCAACGCCGCGATCGTTCCGCTTTACAGTCTTGCGGCGGTGGCCGACGGACAGGCCAACGGCCCGAGCTTCGTCGCCACCACCGTGGTGATCGCACAGGGCGTGATGATCGTCACCTCGCTGATCGCCATGAAGGTCGCGAGCAAGCGCAATTACTGGCCCGTCATCCTCGTCTCCTTCATGTTCCTGCCGATTCGCGGCGTGCTCGCCTTCTTCGTTACGGGATGGTGGGGCGTCGTGCCGATGCAGGTGCTCGACGGTATCGGCACCGGGCTCCAGACGGTTGCCGTTCCCGGCATGGTCGCGCGCTCCCTCAACGGCACCGGCCGCATCAATCTCGGCCAAGGCGCCGTCATCACCGTGCAGGGCGTTGGCGCGAGCCTCAGTCCCGCCCTTGGCGGCTGGATCGCACAATGGATCGGCTATGGCCCGACCTTCCTGCTGCTCGGCGGCTTCGGGCTCGCGTCGATGGCGCTGTGGCTGGCGTTCGGCGCGGCCGTGAAGAAGTACTGAGGCGAAAAGGCCTCAGGGAAATTCCACCACGATCTTGCCGAAGTGGCCACCCTGCTGCATCAGCCGCAGCGCGTCGGGCACGGCGTCGAAGCCGAACACGCGGTCGATCACGGGCTTCATGCCATTGCGGTAGATCGCAGCACTCATACCTTCGAACATGCGGCGGCTGCCGACAGACAGACCAATGACGTGCAGGTTCTTGGAAAACAGGCTCGGAATCGCGATCTGCTGGGAGAAGCCTGTGAGCACGCCGATCACCAGGATGTTGCCCCCGACCCGCGCCGCCTCGAGCGATTGCGCAAAAGTATCCTTGCCACCGACCTCGACGACATGATCGACGCCGCCATCGGTCCACTCCGAAGCTGCCTTGCCCCATTCGGGCACCGAACGATAGTTCATGGTGTGATCCGCCCCGAGCGCCTTGGCACGTTCGAGCTTCTCGTCGCTCGACGAGGTCACGATCACGCTCGCACCGGCGAGCTTTGCGAATTGCAGCGCAAAGATCGACACACCGCCGGTACCCTGCACCAGCACCGTGTCACCGGGCTGCACCTTGGCCTCCTCGAACAGCGCGCGCCACGCCGTGAGCCCGGCACAGGGCAGCGTCGCCGCTTCCCGGAAAGACAGATGCAACGGGATGCGGGTGACGCCCTCGGCGTCGAGCACCATGACCTGCTGAAGCACGCCGGGCCGCGTGCCGCCGAGCGCATAGCGACGGCTGGTGGCCGACACCTTCCCGTCGATCCAGGATTGGAAGAACATCGGACAGACGCGATCACCCACCGCGACGCGGACAACGCCATCACCGACGGCGATCACCTCGCCGGCGCCATCCGAGAACGGGATCAGCGGCAATCTGGTGACGCCGCCCTTCCCCTGCACCGTGAGCAGGTCGCGATAATTCACAGATGCGGCCCGCATGCGCACCGCGACCTGCCCCGCGCCAGGTGTGGGCTCGGGCAGATCGGCCAGCTGCATGCCCTCGATCGACCAGTCACGCGCAACCTGCCAGGCTTTCATGGCGATCCCTCCGCCTCAGGTGCCCAAATTCTTCTGGATCGCCTTGTCGAGCGTCTCGCCCCCGATGAAGCGCTGGCGCAGCTCGCGCTTGAGCAGCTTGCCGCTCGGGTTCTTGGGCAAGGCATCGACGAAGATGACGCGCTTGGGCACCTTGAAATGCGCCATCTGGCCGGCGCAGTGCTTGATGACGGAATCCTCGTCGAGCTTCTCGCCGCTCTTGACCACGACGATGGCAGTCACCGCCTCGATCCAGCGCGGATCGGGCAAGCCGACGACGGCGACTTCGGACACTGCGGGGATGCGATAGACCATCTCCTCGACCTCGCGGCTGGCGACGTTCTCGCCGCCGGTCTTGATCATGTCCTTGACGCGATCGACCACGGTGATGTGGCCTTCTTCATCGACGATGGCGAGGTCGCCCGAGTGAAACCAGCCGCCGGAGAACGCCGCCGCCGTCTTGACGGGGTCGTTGTAATAGCCGGAGAGCAGATGCGGCGAGCGGTGCACGATCTCGCCGACCTCGCCGATCTTGACGTCCTCCATCGACGTGGTGACGACTCGCGTCTCGACATTGAGCACGGGCTTGCCGGCCGAGCCCGCCTTGCGCAGCTGGTCCGCAGGACCCAGCACGGTCGCGAGCGGCGCTATCTCGGTCTGGCCGTAGAAATTCCAGAACTTGACGTTGGGCAGGCGGCGCTGGAGCTCGAGCAACACCTCCACCGGCATGATCGAGGCGCCGTAATAGCCCTTCTGAAGCGTCGACAGGTTGGCCTTGTCGAAGTTAGGCGAGCGCAGCATCGCGATCCAGATCGTCGGCGGCGCGAAGAAGGACGTGATCTTGTGCGCCTGGATCAACGACAGAATGTTGTCGGCGGTCGGCTTGCCCGTGATCACGCCGGAGGCGCCGAGATAAATTTGCGGCCCCAGGAACACGTCAAGCTGCGCGCAGTGATAGAGCGGCAGCGCGTGCAGGAATTTGTCCTCCACGCTCATGCCGCCGTCGATGATGCAGCTGACATATTGCCACATCACCGCATCATGGGTCAGCATCGCGCCCTTGGGCAGGGACTCCGTGCCGCTGGTGTAGACGATCTGCGCGAGATCGCGGCTGTCGACGGACGCCTCCAGGAACGAAGCGTCGGGGCTGAGGAGATCGTCGAAGGTGGTGAGGCCCGCAGGCGCCGTGGCGGGATCCTCGCCCGGCAGCCAGATCGTCTTCTCGACCGCACAATCCCTGGCGCTTGCGGCGAGCGCGGGCTCGACGAAATCAGGACCGGCCGCGAGCAGCTTTGCGCCGGAGCTCTTCAGGATGAAGTTGATCTCGTCCGGATTGAGCATGAAGTTGATCGGCACCAGCACCGCGCCGATCCGGGCCACCGCGAACCGGAGCGCCGCAAAGGCGTGCGAATTGCGCGACAGCACGGCGAGGCGGTCGCCCTTCTTGACGCCGAGGCCGAGCAGACCGCGGCTGAGCCGGTTGCAGATCGCGTCCATCTCGGCAAACGTCCAGCTCACATTGCCACAGCTCACCGCAAGCCTGTCCGGCTCGCGACCCGCCGAACGGCGCAGAAGATCGCCGATGGAATGCTCGCGGGCCTTCGAGATGGTGGCTACGATGTCGCCGGTCATGTGTCCCTCCGTGTGATGTCTTTTTTTGCTGGATTTTGCTTGAAGTCTTGCGGCTTGTCTTTTCTTGCGCATGATCCTCCCGGAAAACCGCTCCACACTTTTCCGGATCATGCGCTATCTGCGTCGGACCGCTTGCGCGTGCTCCATGTACATATGCTCGACGGAACGGTCGAGCGAAGCGATCTTCTCGAAACCGCGCCGCCAATCCTGCAAGTGCCGGCGCGTCCAGAGCACGCCCGCCTCGCGGTCGCGGCGCTGGATCGCCTCGATGAGATGGCGATGCGCGGCGACGAGGCGCGGGCCGCCTTCGGCCACACCAGCGACGATCATCTCGGTGGTCGGATAGAACAATTGCGCGGCCGGCTCACGCGCGAGCTGGAGCACGCGGTTCTGCGAGGCCTTGGCAACCAGCACGTGGAATTCGGCATCGCATTCGGCAAGCATCGCGGGATCGCCGACCACGGCCTCGCTGCGCACGAGGTTATCGGCGAGCTCTGCGAGGTTCTCCTCCGTCGCCCGCTCCACCGCGCCTTCGATGCTCGCCACTTCGAGCGTCATCGAGGCCTCGTAGAGCTCGCGGAAAGTGACCTCGTGCAGCACAAGCGCGCGACTGAGACGGCTCGCGAGCTTGGTGTAGCGTGGCAGACAGGCATGCAGCCGTCGCGAGGAATCGCGGCTGATCAGCCCGCCCTCCTCCAGCACGCGAATGCCTTCGCGAATGGTCGAACGGTTGACGCCGAACTGGCGCACCAGATCGTGCTCGGTGCCGATGGGATCGCCCGGCTTGATGCGGCCATTGACGATCTCGCGCTCGATGGCGTCGGCGACCTTCTGATAGGCGGGCGCGACATCGATCGGACGGAAGAGCGGCGCGAGAGGCAAATCTGGCTCCAATGGCGTTTGTCGGACAAACTATAGGAACGGCGGTGGGCGCGTCAAACTGCGTCATTCGCGCCGACGATGCAACAAATTGACTCCTGAGGAACCCGCCTCTAACTTTGTCGGACAAAGGGACAGCATAGTCCCGCTCAAGAGGAAACGTATCCATGAGACCTATCGCAGCATTCGTGTCTGCGGCCGGCTTGCTGTCGGCTGCCCTGATCACCCCCACCTCCGCCCAGCAGGCGCCGCTCAAGATCGGCGTGCTCTCCGACTTCTCCTCGGTCTATTCCGACATCGGAGGCCAGGGGAATGTCGAGGCCACCAAAATGGCGATCGAGGATTTTGGCGGGCAGATGTTCGGCAAGCCGATCGACATGGTCTCTGCCGATGTGCTGAACAAGCCCGACGTCGCCTCGACCATCGCGCGAAAATGGTGGGAGACCGAAGGCGTCGACATGATCATCGACCTGCCGACATCGGCCACTGCGCTCGCGGTGATGGAGCTGTCGAAGCAATACGAGAAGATCATGATCGTGACGGATGCCGCGAGCTCCGACATTACCGGAAAGTCCTGCTCGCCCTACACTGCGCACTGGACCTACGACACTTATTCCAACGCGCACACGGTCGGCAGCGCCATCGTCAAGAACGGCGGCGACAGCTGGTTCTTCCTCACCGCCGACTATGTATTCGGCCATTCGATCGAACGCGACACCGGCGACGTCGTGAGGGCCGCCGGCGGCAAGGTGCTCGGCAGCGTCAAGCATCCGCTCAACACCGCGGACTTCTCATCCTTCCTGCTCCAAGCCCAGGCCTCCAAGGCCAAGATCATCGGGCTGGCGAACGGCGGCGGCGACACCATCAACGCAATCAAGCAGGCCGGTGAATTCGGCATCGTCGCCGGCGGCCAGAACCTGGCTGCGATCGTGATGTTCATCTCCGACGTGCACAGCTTGGGGCTGAAGCTCGCGCAGGGACTGATCATCACCGAGGCCTATTACTGGGACCTCAACGACAAGACCCGCGCCTTCGGCAAGCGTTTCATGGAACGCATGAAGCGCATGCCGACGATGAACCAGGCAGCGACCTACAGCGCGACGCTGCATTACCTGAAGGCGGTGCAGGCCGCCGGCACAAAGGACACCAAGACGGTGATGGCCAAGATGCGCGAGCTGCCGGTGAAGGATGCCTTCACCGACAACGGCGTCTTACGCGAGGACGGCCGCATGGTGCACAGCATGTACCTGTTCCAGGTGAAGAAGCCCGAGGAATCGAAAGGGCCTTGGGACTATTACAAGCTGCTCGCCGAGGTGCCTGCCGACCAGGCCTTCCGTCCGCTCAAGGACGGCGGTTGCCCGCTGGTGAAGTAATGCTTTCGCAACGACCGACCTGCATCGCCTCGCGCGGTGCAGGTCCTTTAGCGCCGTCGCAAGTCGGATGGGCTGTGCCCGAATTTCCTACGAAAGACCGTGCTGAAGTACGACGAGCTGCTGAATCCCAACTGATAGGCAACTTCGGTGATCGACAGGGAGCGCAACTCGGGACGGGTCAGGACGTCGTAACAGCGCTGCAGCCGGCGATCCAAAATCCATTCGGACACCGAGACATCGGTGAGCCGGAAGAGATAATGCAGATGCCTGAGCGAGACGCCGTTGTTCTTTGCGACCTTCTCGAGCGACAGGTCCGCGTCGGTGAGGTGCGTCTCGATCCAGGCTTTGACCGAGCGCAGACGGGCCTGCTGCGCGCCGGCATCCTCCGAGAATTCGTCCCGGTCGCCCATGTCGAGCGCGAGCGCCAGCACGTCCATCAGCTCACCGCCGAGCCGGGTCCTTACGGTCTCATCCAGCGGACCTCCTTGCGCCGCGAGCGTGGCGCAGAACTCGGCGGCAATCCGTCCGAGGCCCCGGCTCGTCGCCATCGTCGTGACGACAGGCAGGCGTCCGTCGCTGAAGCGCGCCGAGAATTCCTGGCGCGGAATCTCGAGGTAGAGCGATCGCACCTTGCCGATGCACTCCAGATCATAGGCCTCCGAGGCCGAGAAGATCGCGCCCATACCGGGATTCGAGAGCAGGGTCTGGCCGGCCTGGAGGACGTTGACCCGGCCCTGCTGGACGAACTCGACGTAGTAGCAATCCTTGTCGAGCTTCGCGATATGCCGCTCGCGTCGGGATATGCGCTGTTCGGACAGCAGTACGTCTGTCATCGTAACTGCGCCGAACCGCGCCTCGCGAATGAAGCCGTGGTAGTCGGATCGCTCCTCGGCATTCACGTCGACATGGACGTAGACATCGCAAATAGCGCCTTGCCACGCGGCGTAGCGCTTGGACGGCTCCAGATCGTCTGTCGAAAATACCAGGTTCATCGTCGGCCCATCCATTGCGAGGCCAGGATGAACGTCGTTTGTGCATCGCACAAGTCGGCCAGGCAAAGAGATTCTAGATGGCCGCCGTCTGCACGCAAGACCGGTTTGCGCGGAGAAGCAAAAGCTTTGCGCTCCGGAGCAAGCCGCCTTCGGGCATGTGGCCTATGAAGAACAAAAAACGGACAACGAAATAGGCGGGAAACGTTCGCTTGCATCAGGTCAGATCAACCGCTGCACAATCTGCCGTGCCGCTTGAATGGCGGTGCCCGTGAGCAGCGCGTTGCCGATCACGACGCGGTTCACGCAACCGATCAAGGCCATCGCCGATATCGAAGCGCTGGAGCGGCGGTCTTACGATTCCCTCATTCCCGCTCGCAATCTCCACGACCTCTTCCAAGCCACCGCGCGACTGCATCCTGATCGGCCTGCGCTAACGGTTTTGACCAAAGGCTCGCGCGAACCGGGCGACGTCACGCTGACGCATCGGCAGTTGCTCGCGGAAATCGCCCGCGCGGCAAACCTGTTCCGGTCGCACGGGATCAACAGGAATGGCGGAACGATCGCGTTTCTCTGTCCGATCCTTCCGCAGCTATTCCCGGCGCTGCTTGGCGCCCAAATCGCGGGCGTCGCCAGCTCGATCAATTTTCTCCTGAACGAAGATGCGATTGCCGACCTGCTCGAGGCACAGAACGCAACCGTGCTGGTCGTTGCTTCCGAAGCGGCCGATCGCGCGATCTGGACCAAAGCAACTAAGGTCGCGAAGCGCGTCCCGTCACTCAGAACGATTTTCGTGCTTGGCAAGGATAGCCGCTCGATTGGCCACTTTCTGAGCTTCGATGAGGCGATTGCAGGTGCGCCGGACATTCTCGAATTCCAGCCGTCGACAGACCGCCAAGCCGTATGCGCACTCTTCCACACCGGCGGGACGACCGGAAGACCGAAGCTCGTGCGCCTGACGCATGGAAACCAGATCCATGCCGCCTGGAGCTTTGCGCAGGTTCACGGATTGGACGAGCTAGATGCCGCCGTGAATGGCTTCCCGCTGTTTCACGTCGGCGGCACGATGACACTCGGTCTGTCCATTATCGCAGCCGGCGGCCATGTCATCATTCCCTCGCCGTACGGTCTCAGAAGTCCGGATGCGATCCGCGATTATTGGCACACCGTGGAGCGCTTCCGCGCAACAATCGTCAGCGGCGTGCCGACGTCGATTGCCGCGCTTGCCGAGGTGCCGATCGGATCCTCCGATATCAGCTCGGTTCGAATGGCCCTCACCGGCGGGGCCGTGGCTCCGAAGGCCATCAGCGAGAGGTTTCAGGCGCGAACCGGGATTACCTTGTTCGAGACCTATGGCATGACGGAAACCGCAGCAGCGATCGCGTTCAATCCCGGCCGCGGGACACCCATACAGGGCAGCGTAGGATTCAGGGCGCCGTTTGCGAGGACCAGAATCGTTTCTCTGGCCGATGCCGACCTGAAGCAAGACTGCCCGCCGCTCACCAGCGGTCTCGTCCTCGTCAGCGGGCCGCAGGTGTTTCCCGGATACATCGACCCCCGGCACAACAAAGGCGTGCTGACCGACGACCAATGGATCGTCACCGGCGATGTCGGATATCTCACCCCGGATCAGCGCCTGGTGCTGACCGGCCGCGAGAAAGACCTGATCGTGCGCAGCGGTCACAACATCGACCCTGCCGCAATCGAGGATGTCGCGAACGCCTTCCCCGGCGTGCAGATGAGTTCGGCCGTCGGCATGCCGGATGCCTATGCCGGCGAGGTCCCGATTCTCTTCGTGGTGCCGTCTCCGGGGCAGACGATCGATCTGCCGCAGCTGCGCGAGCATCTCGAACGCAACGTCAATGAACCTCCTGCGCGGCCGAAGCGGGTCGTGCTGCTCGAAGCGCTGCCAGTCACCGCCGTCGGGAAGATCTTCAAGCCCACGCTTCGCGACCTCGCCGTTCGGGAGAAGGTCAGGACCGAGCTCGACCGCATCTTCAGCCCGGACACCGCGGCAAACATCCTCGTCGAGAGGGACGCCAGGCTGAACACACTCGTCCACATCTCGGTGGACTCCAATGATCAGGAACGGGCTAAGGTACTTGCCGAAAGCCTGGCGACGCTTCCACAAACCTATCGCATAGAGACCCGATCGTCCTGACGGACCCACAGAGGCCGAAGTCGAAGAAAGGCAAAACGGGGATGAAACGCTTTCGGTTCAATCAGCAAGAGATCGTCTTCGCCGTCTTCGCGCTGCTGTTCCTGGTTTTTTCGATCTTCCTGCGCGGCTTTCTGACCGCTGACAACATGCTGACGCTGCTCCAGAACGTGGCGGTGCTCGGCATACTCGGCCTTGCCATGGCGATCGTCGTGATCGGCCGCGGCATCGACATCTCGCTGATCGCAGCCCTCGCAGTGCCGCCGGGGCTGGTGCTGCAGATGGTGCAGAACGGTCATTCGCTGCCGGCCTCGCTGCTGGCCGCAGTGCTGCTCACGATTGCCTTCGGCCTCATCAACGGCTGGCTGATTGCCTATGCGGAAGTCCCCTCGCTATTTGCGACACTCGCAACCGGCCTGCTGCTTGCCGGGCTCGGGCAGACCGCATTGTTTCAGCTCGATGTCGTGCAGTGGAGCCCCGGCATGGACGGCTTCGAGCGGCTCGGACAAGGCACCATTCTCGGCATTCCGACATCAATCGTGATGTTCGCGCTCGCCTGCATCGCAGTCTCTTTCCTGCTGCGCCAGACGCGCTGGGGGGCCTATATCTATGCAATCGGCGATAACCCTTACGCCGCGCGTGTCACCGGGATTCCCTCCCGGCCGATCATCGTGCTGCAATATGTCGTCGCCGCCCTGATCGGCTGCTTTGCCGGTCTGGTAATGGCCGCATCCGTTAATTCAATGCCGACCCGCATCTTCAACTCGACGCTCATCTACGACGTCATCCTGGTCGTCGTGCTTGGCGGCATCGGGCTATCCGGCGGCCGCGGCGGCGTGCTGAACGTCGTGATCGGCACGCTCGTGATCGGCACGATGCTCAACGGCATGACCATCATGGACATTTCCTACGCCGGACAGAATCTCATCAAGGGCGTGGTCCTGCTGCTCGCCGTCATCACGGACTCTTTCTTGAATCCGCGCAACGAAGAAACGGCACAGCAAGGCGACATCTGAACGACCCAACGAGAACGACAACTATAACCAAGGAGGAAGCAATGAAACATTTCGGCAGCCCGACAAAGGCGACCGTGACCGCACTGGGTCTCGCGACAATGACCGTACCGGCCCTGGCCCAGCAGGGCCTGGACGAGCCGTTCCAGAAGCCGTTCAAGGAGGCGCTGGCCGGCAAGACCGTGGCCTATGTTCCGGTCGCCATGAACTTCGACCTCACCGAAGGCTGGTATGCCGGCCTGAAGAAGGAGCTCGAGCCGTTCGGCGTCAAGTTCGTGATCCGCGATGCCAACTGGAATACCAACGCCGGTGCGCAGGCCGTCACGTCGCTGATCTCGGAGAAGCCGGCCGTGATCGTGGTCCAAAATCCGGACGTGCAAACCTACGCCAAGCTGCTGCAGCGCGCCGAGAACGAAGGCATCTACGTCATCCAGATCAACATGGGCTCGGCCTACCGGAGCTCGGCCTTCGTCGGCGCCAACTGGGTCGAGATCGGCGAACGCCAGACCGAAGCCGTGGTCAAGGCCTGCGAGGGCAAGTCGAACAAGATTGCGATCATCCAGGGGGCGCTGTCGGCGGCAGCGAGCGCCTATACGCTGAAAGGCGTCGAGAACGTGCTCGCCAAGCATCCCGAGGTCAAGGTGGTGTCCAGCCAAGCCGCCGATTGGGACGCGGCCAAGGCCAAGGCGATCACGCAAACGGTGCTGAAGCAGAATCCCGATCTCTGCGGCATCGTCGGCTTCTGGGACGGCATGGATATCGGCACCGCGGCGGCCGTGAAGGAAGCAGGCCTCACCGGAAAGGTGTTCGTCGCCACCTCAGGCGGCGGCGAGCGCAAGGGCGCGTGCGAGCTGGTGAAATCGGGCGCGTTCGACCTCGACATGAGCTACGACGTACCGACCCAGGCCGCGCAGATGGCCGGCACGATCAAATGGCTGCTGTCATCAGGCGTCAAGCCGGGCTCGATCAAGGGCTCGGAATACACGACGCTGATTCCGATCACCAAGGAGAACGCCGATAGCCAGATGGCCTGCTGGAATCTCAGCGACCTCAAGAAATAATTCCACGACACCAGACTCAAGCGTCCCGGGCCGCTTCGCGTCCGGGACGTCGCTCGAAATTTGCAAGGTCCTGGAATGCCGATGCGCGATACCCTGACGAGCCTGCGTTACCGCTACTGGCCTGATCATCTGCTCGGTGAAATTCTGTCCAAGCGATGGACCGAGACAGCCATCCCGGTGATCCTTCTCCTGATCATTGGCCTCGCGCTCAGCCGATCCATCGACAATTTCCTGTCGCCGGCGAGCCTCGCCGACACCGCGCGCCAGGCCGGAGAGATCGGCTTCATCGCGCTCGGGCTGGCGCTGGTGGTCATCGTCGGCGGAATCGATCTTTCCGTCGGTTCAATCTTCGCGCTGACAGATTTCTGCGCCCTTTATCTGCTCGACGTATTGGGCTGGCCGGTGCCGGCGGTGGTCGCCGCGACGCTGCTCTGCGGCGCGCTGCTTGGTGCCGTCAATGGTGTGCTGATCGGATATCTGCGGCTACGGGCCTTCATCACCACGCTGATCACGCTGATCATCTACCGCTCGGCCTACGATCTCCTGATCCAGCGCTATTCCAACGCGATCGCGTCGTCCTTTCCCGACATTCCGTCCTGGGATTTCATCGGCGGCGGCAGTGTCTTCGGCTTTCCGACCGTGGCGCTCGTCTATATCGTGATCGCCATCTTCGGTCATATCTTCATGACGCGGTTGCGTCCGGGCTGGCACATCACCGCGATCGGCGGCTCGCGCCGTTCGGCTTACAATTCCGGCATTCCCGTCCGCCGCACCATTGCGCTCTGCTACGTCGCGAGCGGTGTGCTGACCAGCATCGGCGCGCTGTTCTTCGCGTCCCGGCTCGGCACCGTCGGCGGCGACATCGGCGTCGGACTTGAGGTGATCGTGGTGACCGCAACGGTGCTGGGCGGCATCACGCTCGGCGGCGGCAAGGGCTCGGTGGCTAAATCAGCCGTCGGGGTGCTGATCGTACTCCTGATCACCAACGGCCTGACGACCATGAACGCGCGCGGCGGCGTCAACCGGATGGCGCTCGCCGGTATCCTGCTTGTCGCTGCCATGGTCGATATCCGCTGGCAGAAGAACCGCACACGCATCATCAGCAAAGTCTATGTCGCGCCCACCTATCACGCGCTGCCACCGCCCCCACCGACCGAAATCGGGCAAGGCGGCCCGTTCGAGCAGAACGACAAGCTGCGTAACGTCGAGCTGATCGGCCTCGGACGGATCGAGGCACCCGAAGACGTCATCCTCGATCGCCACGACAATCTCTATGCGGGTTCGCGCCACGGTGACATCATCCGCTTTCTCGCACCGGACTATCAGAAGATGGAGGTGTTCGCCCATATCGGCGGCCAGCCGCTCGGCATGGCCTTCGACCGCGAGGACAACCTCTACATCTGCATCGGTGGCATGGGACTCTATCGCGTCAGGCCCGACGGAACGGTGGAAAAGGTGACCGACGAGACCAACCGCAGCATGCGCTCGGTCAACGACGACAGCCGCCTGCGGCTCGCCGACGATCTCGACATCACCGACGACGGCCTCATCTTCTTCTCGGAGGCGACTGTGCGCTACGAGATGGACGAATGGCCGATCGACGGGCTTGAGGCGCGCGGCAACGGACGCATCATTTCCTACGACACCAAGACCGGCACGACACGCACGGAGCTGCGCGGCCTCAAATTCCCGAACGGCATCTGCGTCGCCAGCGACGGCCAGTCGATCCTGTTTGCCGAAACGTTCGGCTGCTCGATCAAGCGCTATTGGTTCGCGGGACCGAAAAAGGATGCCATCGAGGTGGTGATGGACAATTTGCCGGGCTACCCTGACAACATCAACCTGGCCTCGGATGGCAATTACTGGCTGGCGCTGGTCGGCATGCGCAGCCCCTCGCTCGACCTCGCCTGGAAAATGCCTGGCTTCCGGCGACGCATGGCCAAACGCGTGCCCGTGGATGAGTGGCTGTTCCCCAACATCAACACAGGCTGCGTGGTCAAGTTCAACGAGCAGGGCAAGATCGTCGAATCGCTCTGGGATCTGCGCGGCGAAAACCATCCGATGATCACATCGATGCGCGAGCATCGCGGCTATCTCTATCTCGGCGGCATCCTCAACAACCGGATCGGCCGCTACAAGCTCGACAACGCCGATCCGAACTTCGTCCAATACGACAAGAGGTGGGGAAAGCAATCGTGATCGCGGCTGTAAGGGAGTTCGCCAACCGCTTTCTCGGGCGGGGCGACGCCACCATCACCGTGCCGTCCTTTGACGGCGCATTGAAGCCCAACCAGAAGCTGGAATCGGCGGAGATCTTGCTGACCTGCGAAGCGCCGGAGGACATCGCCACCGATGGAAGCAAGCTTTTCATTGCGGATGGTCCGCGCTTGATGCGCCTGGATGGCGTCTCGGCATCAGAGGTCCGCAGCTTCGATCGGCCTATCTCGGCCCTGTGTACCCTTCCCGGCGGCGGCCTCGCAGTCGCGCTCGGAGGGCGCGAGGTGCATCTCTACGCAAACGCTTCGGCCGAGCAGCCAGGCACGACGTTTGCCGATAGCGCGTTCAACGCCATCAACGCGCTCGCGCTCGCGGACGACAATACGCTCATTGCGACTGACGGCTCCACAACATGCGGCGTCAACGACTGGGCGCGCGACCTGATGGAGCTCAACCGGAGCGGCCGCGTGTTCAGGCTGGATCCCGGCAGCAAAACCGTGACGCCGCTGGCGCAAGGGCTCGGCCATGCCTTCGGTGCTTGCGCGCATGGCCATGGCGTGCTGGTCAGCGAGAGCTGGCGTCACCGCCTCGTCCTGGTGGCGCCGGGCGCTGCACCGCAGACAATGCTTGCTCACCTTCCCGTCTATCCATCGCGGCTGGCGAAGGCCTCGGGCGGCGGCTACTGGCTGACGGCCTTCACCGCGCGCACCCAGCTCATCGAGTTCGTGCTGCGCGAGCCGGCCTACCGGCGGCGCATGATAGCCGAAATCGATCCAGAGTACTGGGTCGCGCCGCGCCTGCGCTCCGGCCTCTCGTTCAAGGAGCCGATGCAGGGCGCGCATATCAAGACCATGGGCGTGATCAAGCCGTGGGCGCCGCCGCGCTCCTATGGGCTAGTCATCCGGCTCGACGCCGACGGCCAGCCGCTTTACTCGCTGCACAGCCGGGTCGACGGCGTCAATCACGGCGTCGTTGCGGCCATCGAGATGGGCGACGATCTCGTCCTGATCGCCAAGGGGCCGGGCCGTGTCCTGAGATTGCCTCTCGCCGGCCTTGCCGAGGAGTTTGGTTCATGAGCGACATCATGCTCTCGCTGCGCAAGGCCACAAAACTCTACGCCGGCGTGCCCGCCATCGACGGGGTCGACTTCGACCTCCGCCGCGGCGAGATTCACGCACTGGTCGGCGAGAACGGCGCCGGCAAGTCGACCCTGACCAAGGTGATGGCGGGCGTGGTGACGCTGACCTCAGGTGCCATGACGGTTGACGGCGTCGACGTCGCACCGAGGACGCCGCTGGAGGCGCGCAATCTAGGCATCGCCATGGTGTTCCAGGAGAACAGCCTGGTGCCGACCATGACGGTCGCGCAGAACCTGTTTCTTGGGCAGGAGAAGTTTTACAACCGCCTGCGCGGCATCTACATCGCCGCGCAGCAGTTTTTGCAATCGCTCAATTTCGACGTCACGCCGACTGCGACCGTGGGCGGCCTTGGAGCTGCCAAGAAGCAAATGGTGGAGATCGCGCGCGCGGTTCTGCACCGCGCCAAGGTCATCATCTTCGACGAGCCGACCGCATCGCTGACGCCGGAAGAGAAGAAATACTTCTTCGACCTCGTCCGTGATCTCAAGAAGCGCGGCGTCTCGATCGTCTTCATCTCGCACGCCCTGGAAGAGGCCCTGCTGCTCGCCGACCGAATCACGGTCCTGCGCGACGGCAAGCATGTCGTGACCGACGACGCCGCAAAATTCGACCGTGCCGCAATCGTGCAGGCCATGGTCGGACGCGACCTTTCCAACACGCTCTACGGCGCAAGGAAAAGTAACGTGCGGCCGGCCGGTGCGCGCGTGCTCACGGTGCAGAATTTGAAGATGGCGCCGATGGTGAAGAACAATTCACTGTCGGTGTTCGCGGGACAGATCACCGGCGTGTTCGGCCTGGTCGGCGCGGGGCGCACCGAAACCTTCAAGATCGTCTCCGGCGTGCTCAAGCGCGACTTCTTCCACGGCGGAGAAATCCTGCTGCACGACAAGCCGGTGCGCTACCGGGTACCGGCGCCGGCGGTCAAGGCCGGCATCGCCTATGTCACCGAGGACCGCAAGGTCGAGGGCTTCTTCGAGACGTCCTCGATCGCGCGCAACATTTATCTCGGCCTGCTGTCGAAATTCCCCAAGGGCCGCATGATGCTGTCCCGGCGGGAAACCGAGACGGTCGGCAGGAGCTGGATCAAGAAACTCGGGGTGCGCGCCATCGGCGACCACGGCAAGGTGGTCGAGCTCTCCGGCGGCAATCAGCAGAAGGTCGTGATCGCAAAATCGCTGGTGCAGGAGCCGGACCTGATCATCTTCGACGAGCCGACGCGCGGCGTCGACGTCGGCGCCATCGTCGAGATCCACGAGCTGATCAACCGGCTTGCCGACGAGGGCAAGGCGGTCGTGGTCATCTCGTCCTATCTGCCCGAGATCATGGCCCTTTCCGACCGGATCCTGGTCTCACGCCAGGGCAAGGTTGTGGAGGAATTCTCCGCGCAGGACGCGACTGAGGAGAGGATCATGTACGCGGCTATCCACTGAGAGAGCTGTCTACAGCTTGTGCCCCTTCTGGCGCAGCGCCTCGATCAGGCGCTGCTTTAACTCGTCGGCAGCCTTCTGGCTGACGGCCTGGCCGATCTGCGCGCTTGCCTGCGCCAGCGCATCGGACTTCTCCAGAAACTTCTTCCCGGCCGGCTGGGCATAGAAGGCCTCGATCTGGCGCAGCTCGTCGATGCTGAAGCCTTGGGCATAGAGGGCAGCGACCTGGTCGATCATCGAGGTCAGCGCCGGGGTGTAGATCTCGGAGCCGGGTGCCGTCATCGCGTCATAGTCGCGCTCGATCTCCGGCCTGTCCTGCGCGACCACGGGCCGGAGCTTGAGCAGAAGCTGCGGCAACAGCGCGCGATATTGATCCGCGATCTTCAAGGTGACCACGAGCTTGCGCGCCGCGCTCATCGCCTCCGGCGAGGGTGCTTGGGCCGCTGCGTCACTGATCAGGAGCAGGAGGGCGCCGGCGATCGTCAACAAACGTCTGGACATGAACCCCTCCACGAGATGCAGGCTGGCGATGCTCAACGACCGGCAGCTGCCGCCGGCGCAGTCTGCAATGCGGCGTCGGCCTCCTCGACCTCCGTCACCTTCACGAACAGGTTCGGCACTCGTCTGGCCCGGTCGAGCAGCCAGGCGGCTGCGATCATGATGATGATGCCGACGGCGGAGACCGCGAGCTGCTCCCAGACGCCCTTGGTGTATTGCGTCAGGATCCAGTGCGCCGAGAACGACAGGAATACGCCCAGGCAGAAGATCGGCAGCGAATGCCGGCCACACAGGATGACGGGCCTCAGCCAGGGCCCGTGCAGCGCCCGCCATTTGCGCGAGACGAAATGCGTCACCCACATCGCCAGCGCCAGGAAATGCGTGAAGCGCAGCATGTCGAGATCGGTCTTGTCGATCGGGTAGATCGCCTTGATCATCCATTTCGGGACCAGGGCTTCGAGCGCAGGGACATGCCAGGTCATCACGATCAGCAGCGCGAAGGCGAGCCAGGCCACGGCCAGCCCCATCGCCGCTTTCGACCACACCCATGTCGCGACCTTGTCGATCTGGCCGATGCCGCACCAGGCCGCAAACACGAACATCAGCTGCCAGCAGAACGGGTTGAAGTACCAGGTCGTGCCGGGCGGATAGGAGGCGACGTTCCAGTCGAACCAGCGCGACAGCGCATAAAGCACCACCGACGTCGCGAGTGTCAGGTTCGGCCGGCGCACCAGGCACCAGACGATGAAGGGCGCGACGAACACCAGCGTGATGTAGAGCGGCAGCACGTCGAGATTGACCGGCTTGTATTTCAAGAGGATCGCCTGGCCGATCAGCTCGTCCGGATGCGACAGGAAATTGAACACGTTGAACTCGTGCTCGTACATCGGATTGTCGAAGCGGCGCGCGGTGCGGGCGATCTGCGCCGTGAACAGCAGGAACAGCATGATGTGAGCGACATACATCTCGGCCGCGCGCCGCCACAGCCGCTTCAGCGCCGCGAGAAACCAGCCGCCTGCGACGATCGGGCCGTAGATCCAGCCGACCAGATAGCCGGAGATGAAGACGAAAAACTCCGCGGCGTCGCTGAAGCCGTAATTGCGCAAGGTCAGCCAAGCCACGACGTCGTGCGGGATGTGGTCGAGGAAGATCATCCACAATCCGATGCCGCGGAAGAGATCGAGCCGCAAATCGCGTTCGACCGGCGCAAGCAGCGCTGACTGGTCCCGTGTGATCATGGCCCCGCCTCGTTCGGTGGGCGTCGCGCCGTCGCGGCGCCGGAAAATCGGATGCTAAAAAACTTGAATCGAAATGTCGCCTGCCCCTGCGGCTAGGACCGACGGTAGCCGACCTTGCTGTGCGCGCAAGAGGCTTTCATCAAAGCGAGCCGCACAAGCATGCCGTCTCTGCGTTGCACAATGGGAGACCCTTCAAAAAAAGGCGAAAACAACCCCATGCACAGTAGCTAAACCCTCGCGTCGCCTGCCGAATTTATTTGACGCGTCGGGCAGATTTCGGCTGCGGCGGCCGATCCAACCGGGAGCAGAGTTCAGGTCAGCTCGTCGTCCCGCGCCACCATCTCGTTCAGCATCGCCTCGGCCTTGTGCTGGAGCGGCAGCGCGCCGCTCTCAGTGACGATCGCGATCGTCGCGCGCAGGGCCGCAAGGATGGCCGCACGGGCCTCTGCAGTCGACGGCGGCGTCACCACGGCCTCGCCGAACAGGGCCTCGGCTTCCAAGCCGGAAAACCCCTGCTGCCGCGCCGTGTTGCGCGCCTCGCGCAGCATGTTCTGCGCGGCCTGGATGTCGCCGAGGCGGTGGGTGGCGAGCGCAAGGTAGATCGAGCTACGCAGCACCGCCGAGGTATAGCCGACCGCCTTCGCCTCCTCGCGCGCTTCGGTCAGCATGCCGCGTGCCCGGTCGAACAGCCCCTGCTCCAGATAGGCCATGCCGAGGTGACAGCCGAGCACCGGCACGAACAGCCGGATGCCGTGCTTTTGCGCAAGGACAAAACCGTCTTCGAGAATAGCCGCGGCCGCGGCCGGCTCGTTTTGGCCAAGCTTCAGCCACCCGCCGCTATAGGCGGCGGCGACCCGGTCGTAGGGCCGGGCCGTCTCCTCCGCGATCGCTGCGGCCTCGCGCTGGAGCTGCTCGGCGGCATCGAGCTCGCCCATGACGGTGTGGGTGAAGCTCTTCATCATGCAGCAGAGAAGGAGTGTGTATTTGGGGGGAGTTCCGAAGGGCGCACTCGCTTCCGGCCCCATGAGATGGGCACGGGCTCGCGCGATAGTCCGCTCCGCCTCGCGATAGCGCCCGGCAAGAAAATAGGCCTGCCCGAGATTGTATTGCGCAAGGTTGCGCCAACCCGGGTTGCCGGACTCTTCGGCAAGACCAACGACCTCCTCGCCAAGAGTAACGGCCTCCGTAGGCGTCCCATAGAAGTTCTGCCCACCCGCCATGACCGTCTTGGCGGCAACCCTTCTGCCGACATCATCGATCTCGCTGGCCCGTTGGTCAGCTTCCTTTCCCAGATCGACCCACTCGGCAACCCGACCGGACCAGATGAACGCCATGCGCGCCTCCATCCGGAGATCAATGGCATTCGTCTCCCTCGAACTCGTTATTGGCGTCTTATCGAGTGAACTCATCGCGGTCCGGAAGTAGTCGACCGCGTCTGCATATGCCGAGCGCAAAAGACACTTCTGTGCGGCGCTTCTTCCGTAGTCGAACGCCTTGGGCCAGTCCTTGGCACGCATCGCGTGGTAACAGAGAGCGTCAGGATCATCTCTCAATATTTCGTCGCTCTCGAATGCCGCAAGAACGCGCGCATGTACGCTCTCGCGGACCTTTTCGACCATCGACTCGTAGGTCACCTGGCGAACCATCTCGTGTCGAAACTCAAGCGAGTCCGCGATGTCGCTATCGATCTTGACCAGCAGCTCGGCCCGATCGAGCGCTGCAAGGCAGTCCCGCAGGGCGTCTTCGGGCAAGTCCGAGACTCTCCGCACGACGGCTTCGCTCGATCGCGGCCCCAATGCGGCAGCGACCTGCAAAACCAGGCGCTCCTGCCTCGACACCCGATCGAGTCGCGCCGCAATCACACCTTGGATACTTGTGGGGATACCCAGCTCTTCTATAGGACGCACCAGGGCCAGATCACCCCACTGGCCGCGAAGTGTGCCGTTATCCTTCAGACCACGGCAGACCTCCTCGATGAACAGCGGAACGTTGGCCGTGTGAGAGATGATCCGGTTCTTCAAGCCTGCATTCGTCACGGACGTGCCGAGCATGTCGGCCAACATGGCCATTCCGGATTCATCATCCAATGGCCGCATCGCGATCACTTCTGCATGACAACGCGCGATCCATTCCGGCATTCCGTTCGGCCTGCTCGTGAGGAAAACGAACAGATTCGGCACCTGCAGCGACGCTATGGCGGCAATAACCGTGTCGCTGGCTCGATCAACCCAGTGCAGATCCTCGATGAGAAGAACGGTGCCGTTATGGCGGGCTACGCCTTCCAGGATTGCGCAGCTTGCCTCCGAAATCGCCCGTCCCCGCGCGTAGGGCTCCAATTCGCTCCAACGCGGATCGGAAATGGGCAAATCCAGCACCGCGTCGATTGCAAACTGATGGACCGGCGACAATTCCCTTCGAGGGTCTGCCAGGCGGTCTGAGTCCTTGGAGACTGCCTCCAGGAGAGAAAGCACCAGTCGCTTCAGGGTGCTAAATGGCGCGCCCTGAAGATTTGGGCTGCACTCGACGTCGAGCAACCGCCAGCCGTCAGCCCTGAGTCCCTGCGCAAATTCGTGCGCAAGCCGCGACTTTCCAATGCCCGCATCACCCATCAGCAGAACAGTCTGCCCGCTAGTGACAACCTTCTCCGCAGCGCGCCATAGCAGCGCCCGCTCCGTCGTCCGATCGACAAATCGGGAGACGCTACGAGCGCGTCGCACCCGCCAGCTCGAAAGATCGCTCGCTCCAATGATCCGATAGACCGGCAGAGCTTCGTTGAAGCCGCGCAGGGTCTTGCGGCCAAGAAAATCAAAGCGGACATGCCCGTCCGCAAGCTTCTGGCAGGCTTCGGACACGTAGATCTGGTTCGCCTCGGCTGCCGTCTCCAGCCGCGCGGCCAGATGCTGGGCGGCGCCGCCGATCTCGTAGACCTTCGAAAATTCGCTGGCGACCATGTAGGCAACGACATGGCCGGAGTGCAGACCGACCCGGACCTGGAGCCCGGGATCCCCCAAACTGCCGACGCGCCGGACCAGCTCGATCGCCGCATGGCAGGCAAGGGGCGCATGGTTGTCGTCGGCGATCGGAGCGCCAAAGACTGCAGCCAGCCCGTCTCCCAGCTCCTTGCTGACGATGCCGCCAAACTGGCGTACCGCGGCCCTCATGGCCGCCAGTGCCGGCTCGAGGCGCGAGACAGCCTCCTCCGGCTCCAATTCGGCAACAAGACCTGTCGAGTCTATGACATCGGCACGAAGAATCGTCACAAACCGACGTTCGCTGTCGGGATCGACCCGCTGACGCACTGCGGCCCCGCATCTGGAGCACCAGCTATCGTCCGGACCGATTGCAGACTGACACGTGAAGCAATTCATTCCTGCGCCTCAGAGGTCGCGGCCATTCTGTCGACCAGAATCCGCGAGCAACTCTCGATAAGAATACCTGTCGAAAACAGCTTAGCAATCGCGCTTGCTCCTCACCGTTAGCGGGGCACGGTGCGGTTGGCGATCTGGACGAAACTCAGTCCTGAGTGGTAGCGTAAGCAAATCCCAACAAAGATGGGGCACATATTTCGACGGCGCGAGGATTGGCCAAGCTGACCGGCGTCGCTGGAGTTGTACGTATTTTCGCAAAGCCAAGAACATAAAGCCAAGAACATATTGAAGGAAAAGGCGATGGGCTCAAGAACATATACCGGGGCTTCATTCAAAGATTTGATGAACGAGAATTATTTCCCGCTGGAAAACATGCAGCGGAGCGTGGACATCCTCAAGGCGTCCCCGGACATCCACCTGCCGACGCTGGAATACGGCCAATACCACCTGATCTTGACGCCGCCAGACAGATGGCCAGAGGGAAGCGCTGCGTACTGGCACAAGGAAAAGGGCCGGGCTCGCGTCGACCTCAGCACCCAGCCTAACACGATCCCCTTGTCCAGCGACGAGCCGGGCGTGATCCCCTTGACGCGATGCGATCTGCTCGATGCCTGCGTCCGGAAATGCTTCAACTCCGAGCCGCCGATCCCGATGAAGACGAAGATCGTCACGCACAAGGCGAGCGACGCCTATGCGCACCGGCATGAGATCCGGCTGGAGTGGGAGTATCGCGATGGCGAGGACAAGGCGCCGACGCTGCTCTATCTGACGATGGTTTGTCCGCACAGACCCTGATCATCGGACGCATTCGACGCGACAGAATGGCTGTCATCACCTCCCGCGCGCCCCACAGGCACGCGGGAGGTGATGATTCTACGCCCGCTCGCCGAGGGGCCATCGGGCCTGGTCGGGGCCGACGGGAAGGCAATTACGCAGTTCTGAGCTGCCTTGAGCTCCGCGCAAAAAAATGGCCCGCGCGAGACGGGCCATTTCCTCATGTAAACCGACAAATTCAGCGAAGGCCGCCGGTGACGTGAAGTGTCTCGCCCGTGATGTAAGAGGCTTCGTCCGAAGCGAAGAAGGCCACCGCGGCGGCGATCTCCTCGACCTTGCCGATGCGGCCAAGCGGGGTTGTGGATTCGATCCAGTTGCGCATGTCGCCCTCGTGCAGGCCGGCCGACACGACGCCTTCGGTGGCGATCATGCCCGGATTGACGGCATTGACGCGGATCTTGCGCGGCGCCAGCTCCTTCGACAGCACGGAGGAGATCGCGTCCACCGATGCTTTCGTCGCGGTATAGACGGCGGTGTTCGCCGGCGCGATGGTCGATACGCCGGAGCTGATATTGATAATGCTTCCGCCATTGGGGTTGAAGTGCTTCGACGCTTCACCCGAGACCAGCAGCAGGCCAAGCACATTGAGGTCGAAATGCTTGTGGAAATGCTCAGGCGTGATGGCCTCGAGCGGTGCGAACTCGTAAACGCCCGCGTTGTTGACGAGGATATCGATCGCACCGAACGCCTTCACGGTTTCCGCGACCACACTTTTCACGTCCTTGGCGTCGGCCAAATTGCCGTGGACGGCGACCGCTTTGCCGCCCTTGGCGAGGATGGCGGCGACGACGCGGTCGGCGGCCTGCTTGCTGGAGCTGTAATTGACGGCGACCGCCGCACCCTCGGCCGCAAGCCGGGCGGAGATTTCGGCACCGATGCCTTTGGATGCGCCGGTCACGAGCGCAACTTTTCCTTCGAGTCTCTTGGTCATCATATATCTCCATGATCCGGCACGACGCCGATATTCAATCGTTCAATACTAGTGAACTATTGAATGAGTTCAAGGGAGGTGCTATATTTTAGGCATGGTGCAGTTCGTTCACCCATCGCGGGGCGAGATCACACTGGCCGGGGTGCTAGGCGCGCTTGCGGATCCTATGCGGCTGCGAATCGTCAAGAGCTTGGCCGCGCAGAGCGATTGCATGTCGTGCACCGAGGCGGCGCCTTGCCCCGACATGGCGAAGTCGACCCTGTCGAACCATTTCCGGATCCTGCGGGAGGCCGGCCTGATCCGGACGTCCAAGCAAGGCGTCCAGCACCGCAATGTCCTGCGCGAGGACGACATCAATGCGCGGTTTCCGAAGTTACTCAAGATGATCCTGAGCTATCCGGACTGAGGGCGTTCGCCTACTCTTGGTCGGGGATTACAGTCACCGACAAGCGATTACGGTGCAATCAACTCTGACGGCGCATTAGCATTAAAGTGCACTGGACTGCACCCCTGGAATGAGACACGGTAATTGCGGTGACAGGCTCATTTCGAGGATGACCTGTGGCAGCAAGAGGAAAGAACCGTCGGTTTCC